>JAOPZM010000151.1 GCA_025964115.1 Solirubrobacterales bacterium | reverse complement strand
GACCCGCTGCTGGGGGTTGTCCACGGTGTTCGTGTCGCTGGACATCCGCTCGCCCACCTGATCGTATGAGTAGCCGTCGAGGTACAGCGACAGGACCCGGCTCTCGAGCTCCGAGAGCGCGCTCGAGAGGCAGCCCACGAGCGAGCGCAGCTCCTCTGAGGAGATGACCTGGTTGACGGGGTCGTGCACGCTCGGTCCGGGCAGCATCTGGTCGAGCGTGGGCACGTCATCGCCGGCGCCGGCCGGCGAGGATGAGAACGACACGTACTGGTTCAGCGGCGTGTGCTTGTTGCGGGTCGCCGTCTTGACGGCCGTGATGATCTGTCGCGTGATGCACAGCTCGGCGAAGTTGCGGAAGCTGGACTCGCGGTCGGTGCGGAAGTCGCGGATCGCCTTGTACAGGCCGACGAGCCCCTCCTGGATGAGATCTTCCGAGTCCCCGCCGGCGAGGAAGTAGGAGGAGGCCTTCAGCCGCACGAAGCCGTGATAGCGCCGCACGAGCCGATCATAGGCATTGCGGTCGCCCTGCTTCGCCAAGGCTATGAGGAACAGATCCTCGACCTTAGGTTCAGAGTTAGACATGTGGGAGATTCGTGCCACGAGCAGTCCTTTCTCGGCGACGCAGCCGCAAGCGGCCAGGCCCCCAATTGCTCAGTGGCGCACTCCTCCCCCGGCGCCAAAGCTATGTAATTCCCAAGGCTTCTTCAACCTTAGGTTCAGCGTTATGCTGGCGCGAGCCTTGCACAGTTATGAAGCCTTGTCAACCCCCGCCGCCCCGCCGCTGCAAGATCTCGTACAGCAGCGCGGCCGCCGCGGCGCTTACGCCCAGCGACTCGACGCTTCCCAGCAGGGGCAGCGCGACCAGCTCGTCGCACGCGCCCGCGACCCTTGGCCGCAGGCCGCTGCCCTCGCTGCCGAGCACGAGAATCACGCCTGAGCCAGCGTAGTCGGGCGCGTCGTAGGGCACGGGCGGACGATCGGGCGAGCCATCGGCGGCGCTCGCCCCATATGTCCAGCATCCGGCGCGGCGAGCCTCGGCGAGGAAGTCGGCCATGTTCCGCACCCGGGCCACCGGCAGATGCTCGACGGCGCCGGCGGAGGCCTTGCAGACGGCCGCCGTGACCTCTGCGGCGCGCCGCTCGGGGATCACGACCCCGGCAGCGCCCACGCACTCGGCGGTGCGACAGATCGAGCCGAGGTTCTGGGGGTCCTGGACCTGATCGAGCGCGACGATCAGCGGGTTCTCGCGGGAGAGCAGCTCATCGGCCCCTGCGTAGGGATAGGGGCCCGCCTCGGCGCAGATCCCCTGGTGGCCGGGCGAGCCGCAGCGGCGCTCTATCTCCTCTGCCGTGGCCGTCCTCACGGACAAGCGCTGGAGCCAGGGCTCCCGGGCGGCGCCCGGGGTGGCCCACACCTCACCTACGGCCGCTGCCCTGCGCCCTCGCAGCGCCTCCCTGACGGGGTTACGGCCGTAGAGGATCACAACGGCAGCAGCTCGAAGCCGTGGGGGCCGTCGCGCACCTCCCAGCCGTGCTCGGAGATCTCCTGGCGAAGCCGATCGGCGGCCTCGAAGTCGCGAGTGCCGCGGGCCTGCTCGCGCTGCTCGGCCAACACGAGCACCTCGGCGGGCGGCTCGGCCGCGGGGGTCAGCAGGCTCTCGAGCCCGAGCGAGCCGAGCATCTCGCGCAGATGGGAGTCGCCAGGGGAGTCCCACGTCTGGCTCGTCGCCTCGCGGATCCACTCGTTCAGCACCGACAGGGCCTCCGGCGTGTTGAAGTCGCGGGCGAGCGCGTCGAAGAAGCTGTCACGCAGCCGCTCGAGCTCTGCCGGCGAGTCGCCCCGCGACAGGCGCCGGCCGGCCTCGCGGATGCGGTCCACGTTGGCCTGGGCCTGCTCGAGCACGACGTCTGAGAAGGCCAGCGGCTGGCGGTAGTGACCGGAGATGAGATACATCAGGACCGTGGCGGCGCCGTAGCGCTCGAGCACCTCGTGCAGCGGCGCGATGTTGCCGACCGACTTGGCCATCTTCTCGCCCGTGAACTGGATCATGCCGTTGTGCATCCATAGCCGCGCGAGCTCGCGTCCCCGCGCCGCCCGCGTCTGGGCGGCCTCGTTCTCGTGATGGGGGAAGACCAGGTCCGAGCCGCCGCCGTGGATGTCGAAGTCCAGGCCCAGCAGCTGCTCGGCCATCGCAGAGCACTCGATGTGCCAGCCTGGGCGACCGGCTCCCCAGGGCGACTCCCACACCGTGTCCTCGCCCGGCTTGTGGGCCTTCCAGAGGGCGAAGTCCAGAGGATCCTCCTTGTGAGCGGCCGAGGGGTGGGGACCGGAGTCGTCCTCGCCCTGGTCCATGTGCTCGAGCTGGCGGTGGGAGAGGCTGCCGTAGGCGGGGTCCGAGCGCACGCGGAAGTAGACGTCCCCGGCGACCGCGTAGGCGTGTCCGCCCGCGACGAGCGCCTCGATGTAGTCGATGATCGGCCCCATCGTGCCCGAGGCGAGCGGCTCGTGATCGGGCCTCCCGAGTCCGAGCGCGTCCGTGTCGGCTCGGTAGTGCGCCGTCATCTCCTCGGCCAGCTCCGCGCTGGCGCGGCCCTCAGCGCTCGCCGCGTCGTAGATCTTGTCGTTGACGTCGGTCACGTTGATCACAAGCGTGACCGCGTAGCCCTCGTGCTCGAGGAAGCGCTTCAACAGGCTGAAGACGACGAACGGGCGTGCGTTGCCGATGTGGATGCGGCTGTAGGCGGTCGGCCCGCACGCGTAGATGCCCACGTGCCCCTCGTCCCGTGGGCGCAGCGGCAGCAGATCGCCGGTGCGCGTGTCGTGCAGGACGATCTCGCGCATCCTCAGGCCTCGCTACGCAGCGTCGCCACGGCCAGCGCGGCGACGCCCTCGCCGCGGCCGACGAAGCCGATGCGCTCACCGGTGCTCGCCTTGACGTTCACCCGGGCCCCGTCGAGCCCCAGTGCCCCCGCCAGGCACTCGCGGATCGCCTGCCGGTGGGGCGCCAGCTTCGGCGCCTCCATGACGACCGTGCAGTCGACGTTGACGACCGCAAGCCGCGCAGCGGCGAGCATCTCCACCACCGCCCTCAGCAAGCCGATCGAGTCGGCGTCGCGCCAGCGCTCGTCGGTGTCGGGGAAATGCTCGCCGATGTCGCCGAGGCCGGCGGCTCCGAGCAGCGCGTCGATCAGCGCATGTGCGAGAACGTCGGCGTCGGAGTGCCCCTCGAGGCCGACCGCGCTCGGGATCTCGACCCCGCCGATCACGAGCCTGCGTCCCTCTCCGAGCCTGTGCGAGTCGTAGCCGATGCCCGTCAGCGTCATTGCGGATCGGCACCGATCGGCTCGACTCGGCAGGAGCGGCGGTCGAACACGCACAGCTCTCGCACGCCCAGCTGCTCGAGGACGGCCAGCGCGCGCTCGTAGTCCGCGCCGACGTCCTCGGGCCGGTGCGCGTCGCTGGAGAGCGCCACCCGGGCGCCCGCGTCGACGGCCATCTCGAGGAACGCCGGCGCCGGATACAGCTCCGCGGCGGGCTTGCGCAAGCCTGCCGTGGAGATCTCCACGGCGATTCCCGACTCGGCGATCCCGTCCATCGCGAGCTCGTAGTAGCGGCGCAGATCGCCATCGGGCCTGCGGGCGCCGTCGCCCCAGTACTTCACCAGGTCAGGATGCGCGACCACGTCGAACAGGCCGCTGCGTGCGCTCTCGCCGATCGTCTGGAAGTAGCGCCGCCAGACCTCCTCGGCGCTGCGTCCGCTCTGCCACACGCTGTAGTCGTCCATGTCGACCGCGCCCTCGCGCAGGAAGTGGACCGATCCGATGACGTAGTCGAAGTCGCGGGCCTCGAGCAGATTGGCCATCCGGTCCTCGCCGCCCGGCACGAAGTCAGCCTCGATCCCGAGCCGCAGGTCGGTCTCATCGCGCACGAAGGCGCAGTACTGGTCGAGATCGTCCTTCGCATATTGCTCCCAGAAGGGGTGCTGCCAGACCTCGAGCGCCTGATGGAAGCGATAGATGTGCTCGGACACACCCAGCTCGGCGATGCCGCGCTCGCTCGCCACCTCGCGGTAGCGCTCGACGTTGGCTTTAGAGAAATACTCGCCGGCACTCGCCTGAGGGTCGTCGCTGCGGAGATGGAGGTGGTAGTCGGTGAGCATCTGGCGGGTGCCGATTCAAGCAGGATTCAGGCGCGCGGCGGCCGGCGCCGACCCAGCAGCAGCTCGGCTATCTCGAGGTCCAGCGGCGTCGTGACCTTGATGTTCTCAGCGCTCGCCGGCACGATGATCACCCTTCCGCCGGCCAGCTCGATCAGCGACGCGTCGTCGGTCGCTGCGGCCAGGATCTCCGGCGCGACGTCGAGCGCCCGCTCGAGCGCCGCTCGGCGAAACACCTGCGGGGTCTGCACTGCCCACAGCTCACCGCGATCGAGCGTCTCGCGCACGACACCCCCGGCACCGACCCGCTTGACGGTGTCGGTGACGGGCGCCGCGGCGATCGCCGCGTCCGCTGACGGATCTTGCTCCAGGGCCGAGATCACGTCCTCGGCGAGCTCTGCGGTCAGCAGCGGCCGGGCGGCGTCGTGCACGAGCACGGGATCTCCGAGCGGGGCGGCGGCGAGCGCCCTGCGAACGGAATCCGACCGGACGGCTCCGCCGTCGACCGCGATCACTCCGCTCGGCGCCGGCGTGCCGGGCGGCAGCGCGACGATGATCGTCTCCATCCCCCCGACCGCCTGCAGCGCCTGCACGCTCCACTCGAGCAGCGACCGCCCGGCGACCTCCACGAGGGCCTTGGGACGATCACCGCCGAGACGCTCGCCGCGCCCGGCGGCCACGATCAGGGCGACGGTCATCTCAGAAGGAGCTGTCGCGCACGCGGCAATCCAGAGCGGTTGCCGCGTGCGCGAGAGCCTCGCTACTTGGCGGCGACGGCCATCTGGCTATGGGCCGAGTCGGCGAGCAGCTCGTCGAGATAGTTCTCGGCCTCTTCCTCATCCTTGTCGAGCGCATACATCAGCTCGGAGGCGAGGATCTTCTTCGTGCGGGTGAACATCTGCTTCTCACCCGTGGACAGGCCCTTCTCGCTCTCGCGCAGCGAGAGGTTGCGGACGACCTCGGCCAGCTCGTAGATGTCGCCCGTCTTGATCTTGTCGCGGTTGTGCTTGAAGCGCCGGTTCCAGTTCTTCGGCATCTCCGAGACTTCGTCGCGGAGCACGTCCAGAACCTTCTTGACCGTCTCCTCGTCGATCACCCTGCGCAGTCCGGCGAGCGCCGCGTTTTCGGTCGGCACCCTCACCGTCATGTCGTTGTGAAGGATCTTGATGGTGAGGTACTCGCGACGCTCGCCGAGCATCTCCATCTCCTCCTTCTTCAAGACCTTCCCCGCACCATGATGGGGGTAGACGACGTGATCACCGAGCTCGAACTCGATGTGCTCCACCTCGCGGGTGACCTCGAGATCCTCTGCGATGGTCTCTTCTTCGATTGCTTGTTGCGGAATGATGTCCTCCTTCGTTGCGGCCGACTGGGACGGCCTTGTTCAAGTCTGTAGGTAGCGGTCCACGAGATTGAGCTCCTGCAGGCGGCGCAGGCCCTCGCGGATGTCCTTCGCCCTGATCTCCCCCACGCCCTCGACGCCCTCGAGCTCCGAGTCGGTCGCCGCGAGCAGCTCGTCGAGGCCTCCGAACTCACTGACGATCTGCGAGACCACGAGCTTCGGCAGCCTGGGGATGCGCCCCAGCACGCGGAAGCCGCGCGGGGAGACGGGGTAGTCGAGCGTGTTGAGCTTGCGGTCATAGCCGAGCAGCTCGGCCAGCCGCCCGAAGTCGAGGAGGTCCTGGTGCGGGAGGCGGCCGATCTCCTCGAGCGCCGCTGCGTACGCCTCGTCGGAGTAGCTAGAGAGGTAGTCCCGCATCAGCGCCGCCTTCTCGGCCGCCGCGCCGACCATCGTCTCCTCGAGCTGCAGCTCGATCAGCCGCCCCTCGCTGCCGAGCTCGACGATGTAGCGCTCGATC
>JAOPZM010000165.1 GCA_025964115.1 Solirubrobacterales bacterium | reverse complement strand
CCCTTCGATGGGGCCGCCCGTCCCAACTTCTTGTCGGTCCAGCTTACGCCCTAGCGCGCCGAGACCGCTCGCTCCCGCCTATTTCCGCGGGCAGGGAGCTTTGTACTTAACCGTCACTGGCTCCGGTTTCGATTCTTCGCCGTTTTCCGCGAAGATGACCGTGGACTTGACCAGGAACCCGCCCTTCGGGCACTGACCCTTCTTCGGCACCGTGCCGTAGGAGATCAGTTTCTTGCCCTGCTTGAAGGCGGCGCCAACCTTGATCTTGATCCGCTTGACCGAGGCGAACGGCGCCCCCGGGACGGTCGCGACCAGCGGGACTATGGTCTTGAGCTCGTTCCCGAAGCCTTCGTTGGGGCCGACGTAGCGGCCTGTGGACGGGACTTCCAGCAGTGTCGGCGAGGTTCCCCTCGTGAAGAAGCCGATGCCGCCGCCGGGCGTGAAGTAGGAGTTCAGAGTGGCTTTCTCTTCGACGCGTTCTTTTCCGAACGCGACGATCCCGAGCACTTCGCCCGTAGGTCCGGCCGCGGACCCTGGCGGGCATTTTTCCGGTTCCTTCTGTTCGGAGATGAGGGACGCGGCGCACGTTTTGAAGCCGGTCGTGTGCAGCTTGGTCCCCTTCGGGAGCCAGAAGTTGACGCCGATGATCGGCGGCGGGAATCCGCCGTATTCGGTGCCGCTGATCTGGTATTCGGCTTCGATCGCGGCGCCAGCGCCGTAGATGTTGCCCGTGCCCGGCCACTTGCCGACTTCGGCCGGCGGGAAGCCGTTAGAAAGCTTCGGGATCGGCACTGCTACGGCTTTCAGCTTGACTTCGGGTGCTGCCGACGCAAAGCTCGGCAGCGCAAACGCAGCCAGCGCCAGGAGGGCAAGACAGGTGGATGCTCTGCGCATCAGTTTTCTCTCCTCGGTTGATGACAGGTCCGCCTCGATCCGGGTAGCTCCGGAGCCATGCCGGTCCGGCGACATCGAGATCTCCGGCTTGCGCCGGAGAACAGTGGCGATTTTTTGAACCATATACCGTCTAACACAGCAGCTTCAAGTTTGAAGCGGTGTCTCCAAAGTGCCCGAACTACGGGTGTGCGAAACACGCAGGCTCAGGCGCACCGTCAAGCTTGAGTGGAGCCTTATCCTGGGGTGGCTGAGAGTTCGAGCTCCGAGCCGGCGAAGCGCACCCCGACCGGCTCGAGGATCACCTGCCTTGGCCCCTCCTCGACGTGGCCCGCAACGATCGCGTCCAACCCCAGATCGTCTGCGAGCGAGACGATCGACTCGCCGGCCCCGGGCGCGCAGTAGAGCGCGAAGCCACTGCCCATGTTGAACGTCGAGTAGGCCGCGTGGTCGTCGAGGCCGGCCTCCGCGACGAGGAAGCTGAGTACCGCGGGCACCGCGGGCAGTCTCTCGATGCGATACGTGAGCTCCTTGGCCGGCCGCATCAGCTTGAGCAGGCCGTGGCCCGTGACGTGGCTGATGTAGGTCACGCCGAAATCGGCCTCGAGCGCCGCGGCGACGAGCGGCACGTACATGACCGAGGGCTCGAGCAGCGCCTCGCCGAGCGTCGTGCCGCCGGGTAGGCGCGTCGCGTAGCCGTCGCTCAGACGCCCGGCGACGATCCGTGCAAGCGAGGCTCCGTTCGCGTGGAGTCCGCTTGAGGCGAGCAGGACGATCTCGTCCCCCGCCGCGAGCTCGGCGCCGAGGATCGGGGATCGCCCCTCGGGCACGACGCCGACGGCGGCGCCCGCGAGCTCGATGTCGCGCGGGTCGAGCAGCCCGGGCAACGAGGGGGACTCGCCGCCACCCCACGCGCAGCCGGCGTCGGCGCACGCTCGACGCCATCCCTCCAGCAGGGCCGCGGCGGGCTCGGACTCGCGGTACCACTCCGATGCGCCGGTCGCGAAATAGGCGTTCACCACGAGCGGCAGCGCCCCGACACAACAGAGATCGTTGAGGATCGCGGCGACCGTGTCGTAGGCGACCTCGGCGAAGCGGTTGATCCCCTGGCTCTCGAGCACCTGGCGGGCGATGATCGACTTCGTTCCCAGCCCCTCCACCACGAACGCGAACGCGCGGCCATCGAGTTCGAAGACGAACGCCGGCTCGCCCCGGGAGGAGTCGACCGCCCGACCGCCCCTCGCGGACAGCAGCGAGGATGTGGAGAGAGCCCTGGACATCGCCAGCCGCTTGCCTGCGTCCAGCGCGTCGTAGTCGACACCCGCCGCGCGGTAGCTGGCGCTCTCATCGCTCATCGGGGATGATCCTAAGCCCATTGCCCCCGACGAGGAGAACTGATGGACTTCGAGCCAAGTCAGCGCTGTTCAGAGTTCAAGGAGCGGCTCACCGCGTTCATGGACGAGCACGTCTACCCGGCCGAGCCGATCTACGAGCGCCAGCTGGAGGAGTCGGGCAACCCGCATCACCAGCCTGAGGTGATGGAGGAACTCAAGGTGCGCGCGCGCGAGGCGGGGCTGTGGAACATGTTCCTGCCCGATGCCAATCTCGGGGCCGGCCTGTCCAACGGCGACTACGCACCTCTCGCGGAGATCCTCGGGCGCTCGCACATCGCCTCGGAGGCATGCAACTGCTCGGCCCCGGACACCGGCAACATGGAGGTCCTCTACCAGTTCGCCACGCCCGAGCAGAGGGAACAGTGGCTGATGCCGCTGCTCGACGGCGAGATCCGCTCGGCGTTCGCGATGACAGAGCCCGACGTCGCCTCCTCGGACGCCACCAACGTCTCGATGCGCATCGAGCGCGACGGCGACGACTACGTGCTCAACGGCCGCAAGTGGTGGACCTCGGGAGCGCTGCACCCGCACTTCAGGATCATGATCGTGATGGGCAAGACCAGCACCGAGGGCCCAAGGCACAAGCAGCAGAGCATGATCCTCGTGCCGCCCAGCACGCCGGGCGTCACGATCGCGCGCGGCCTGTCCGTCTTCGGCTACCAGGACCAGGAGGGGCACGCGGAAGTGCTCTTCGACGACGTGCGCGTCCCCGCCTCGAACCTGATCGCGGGCGAGGGCGACGGCTTCATGATCGCCCAGGCTCGCCTCGGCCCGGGACGCATCCACCACTGCATGCGGGCGATCGGCGCGGCAGAGCGGGCGCTCGAGGCCATGTGCGCGCGCGCCGTCTCCCGCGTCACCTTCGGCCAGCCCATCGCCATGCGGGGCAACATCCAGGACTGGATCGCCGAGTCGCGCATCGAAATCGAGATGGCCCGTCTGCTCACGCTCAAGGCCGCGTGGATGATGGACACGGTCGGCAACCGTCATGCGCGCACGGAGATCTCCGCGATCAAGGTGGCTGCCCCCAACGTCGCGCTGAAGGTGCTCGACCGCGCGATCCAGGTGCACGGTGGAGCCGGCGTCAGCGAAGACTTCTCGCTTGCATCGGCCTATGCGCATCTCCGCACTTTGCGGCTGGCCGACGGCCCCGACGAGGTCCACAAGCTGTCGATCGCGCGGCGCGAGCTGGCGCCCTATATCCCGCGAGAGGTGCCTGCGTAGCCGCGAAGTCGCTTGACCGGGCATGTGCCCCGGACCTGCAGCTGGGACGTCCAGCAGAACACTCGGCCACCGCGGGCGTAAGAACTGTCGACTCCGGGTATGACACCCGATGCGCTGGCTCGAGTCCAGCGATATCACGCGTGACGATCGAGAGGATTTCGGAGAAAAGGTGATTACTCGTCGCAGGGTTTATGAGCTCCATGGAGGGAGGTCACAGGCGCTGTGAGCTTCTCCGTTCGCTCCTCGCTTTGCGCGCTCCTCACGGGCGCGATGGTCGTGTGCGCATCAACGGCCGCCCAGGCAGCCGGCTTCGGCGTTTCCCTCTGGGAAGCCGGCACATGCAGCAAAACCTTCACGTGCACGTACAAAAACGTCGAAGAAAACCACGGCGAAGCGTTCACCCAGGCCGCCGGACATCCCGCCTGGGGGATCACGACGTTCGAACTGAACCACTCCGGCAGCTTTCCGCTCGCCAAACCGGAAGGCGAACCGCTGAAGCGGGTTCGCGTGGATGTTCCGCAAGGCCTTGCGTCGAACCCACAGGCACCGGAAAAGTGCAAGATCGAAGCGTTCATGAAAAACACCTGCCTGCCCGCATCCGAAGTCGGCACGCAGGAAGCGATCGTGTGGACGGGCGTGGCCGACCTGGAACTCACCGGTCCGACCGCGGGCCACGTCTACAACTTGGAACCCGAACCGGGGACACCGATACCTGGCGGGGGCGGCGCGACGTTCCAGCCGATGCCGCTGCTGTTCGGCATCCAGATCGCGACCGAACACAGCTTCCTCGAAGGTCACGTGGCGTGGTGGAGCGACTACCACGAGTACTTCGAAATCAACAACCTCGGAAAATCGGCGCCGGTGCTCAAGTCGAAACTCAACTTCAACGGCCATGCCGGTGGCAACTTCCTCACCCTCCCGAGCGAATGCACCCCGGTCACCACCACGTATCTCGAAGTCGAATCGTGGGGTGGAGAAGTCGCGACGACGCTCACACATCCCCCGTTGGGGGTCGAAGGCTGTGACAAAGTGCCCTTCGGCCCGACGACGGAAGTGACACCGGAAACCTCGCAGTCCGACCAGCCCGACGGCGCGACGACCGAAGTCAAGGTGCCGCAGAAAGCCAACCCCGAAGAAATCAACACGGCCGACCCCAAAGACGCGCATGTGACACTGCCCGAAGGCTTGACCCTCAACTCGGCGGCTGCGCGCGGCCTCCAGGCCTGCACTCCAGCACAGATCGCGATCGGAACAACCCAACCGGTCGAATGCCCGGCGGCCTCGAAGGTCGGCGAAGTCACGATCGAAGCCGATCTACCGGAAAAATCCCTGACCGGAAACGTCTACCTGGGCGCTCCCAACGGCGTACCGATCACCGGTCCTCCCTACACGATCTACGTCGACGCCGAGAGCCCGAGGTACGGCATCTCGGTCAGGTTGACGGGTCAGGTCAACCCGAACCCGACCACGGGCAGGCTCGAAACAACGTTCCTCGAAAATCCCCAGCAGCCATTCAGCGACTTCATCCTCAAGCTCAAGGGTGGACCGCAGGCACCGCTCGCCAACCCGCTGGCATGCACAACTCAGCACACGGAATCCGCCTTCACGCCGTACACGGGCCTCTCGCCTGCGCTGAGCTCGAGCCCGTTCGCGGCCACCGGCTGCGCGTCGCCCGTTCCGTTCACGCTGACCCAGAGCACCCAGAACGCGACCGCGACCGCCGGCGCGTACACCGCCTACACCTTCAACCTTGCGAGAGCCGAGGGCCAGCAGTACCTCTCGCAGGTGAAGACCGTGCTGCCGGCCGGCCTCGTGGGCGTGATCCCGTCGGTCACGCTCTGCGGCGAACCGCAGGCTCAGGCGGGGAGCTGCCCGTCGGCCAGCAAGATCGGCGACGCCAAGGTCAAGGTCGGCGCGGGCAGCGAACCCTACGAATTCGAAGGGCCGGTGTACCTGACAGGCCCCTACAACGGCGCGCCCTACGGACTGTCGGTCCCCGTCCCCGCGGTGGCCGGCCCATTCAACCTCGGGACGGTGGTCACGCGCGCAGCGATCAACGTCGACCAGTACAGCGGGCGCGTGATCGCGACGAGCAGCCTCCCGACGATCGTCAGGGGCGTGCCGCTGCGACTGAGGAGCCTCAGCGTCGCGGTCAACCGTCCGAGCTTCCTGCTCAACCCCACGAACTGCGGCCCGCTCGCGACGGACTCGACCCTCATGTCCACCTTCCTTGCGGCCCAGCCGCTGTCGAGCCCGTTCCAGGTGAGCGGCTGCGGCGCCCTGGGCTTCAAACCGTCGTTCGCGGCCGCGAGCAACGCCCACGCGAACAAAGCCGGGGGGGCCGCGCTCCAGGTGAACGTCACGCAGGGCCCCCACCAGGCCAACATCCGCTCGGTGTTCACCCAACTTCCGCTGCAGCTGCCGTCGAGGCTCTCGACTCTCCAGAAATCCTGCCTCGAAGCGACATTCGCGGCGAACCCGTTCAGCTGCCCCGAAGGCTCGAACGTGGGCACCGCGACCGCCATCACGCCCGTACTGCCCAATCCGCTCACAGGTCCTGCATACCTCGTCTCCCACGGCGGGGCCGCCTTCCCGGATCTCGAGATCGTCCTGCAAGGCAACGGGGTGCGGGTGATCCTGGTCGGCAACACGGACATCAAAAAAGGAATCACCAGCTCGACCTTCGCCGCCATCCCCGACGTGCCGGTCACGAGCTTCTCGCTGACGCTCCCCATGGGCCCCCACTCGGCGCTCGGCGCCGTCGGGAGCCTGTGCGCTCGCCCGCTCGTGATGCCGACGACGATCACCGCCCAGAGCGGCGCCCAGATCAAGCAGAACACGAAGATCGCCGTGGCGGGCTGCCCGGTCAAGATCCTCAAGCGGCGAATCGTCCACCGCGTCCTGATCCTCACGATCCAGACCTTCGGCGCGGGCAAGATCCTCGTCACCAGCAAGAACCTGAAGTCAGCATCGAAGCGAGTGCGCGGAGCCACGACCACGACGGTCCGAGTCCGGCTCTCGAGCAGGGGCGCACGCGCTCTCAGCAGCCGCCGCCGGCTGAAGACCCGGGTCAACGTCCGGTTCGTCCCAAGTCAGCGAGGAGAAGCTGGCTCCAAGGCCGCGACCGTCGTGACCTTCAAGCGTTAGCGAGCCCCGCCCCAACGGTGCCCTACCGCTCGTACTTTGGGTGGCTGCCCCGACCAGCCGCCTGGCCATGCACTACGGTGCGCCGAGGGGGATGCGGCAAGCTGATCCACACGTGAGCAGACGTCCGCTGTCGGCGGGAGTCGCTCTGGCGCTGGCAATCCCGGCGATCGCCGCGGGCCCCGCGCCGGCTGAGGCGCTCGCCCCCGAACTGGCCTCCTCCCTCTCCGCCGGGGAGATCACGCTTGGCGGCGCGCTGTCCGTGACGGGTCGTCTGACGAGCGCAGGGCAGGGCGTGGCCGGGGTGCCGCTGGTTCTCCAGGGCAACCCCTACCCGTTTCGGGGCTTTGCGCCGTTGGCTCGTGCAACGAGCGCCGAGGACGGCGGCTTCTCCTTCACCGACATGCGACCGGACCGGAACACCCGCCTGCGCGTGATCGGCGAAGGCTCCCCGGGGGTGACCGGACCGGTGCTCGAGGCGACCGTCGATCCGAAGGTGCTCGCCAGCGCGCGGAGCCTCGGGCCCGGACGGGTCCGCCTCATCCTGCGTGTGCGGCACGCGATCACGGGCGATGGGCGGGCCGTGAGCGTTCGGTGGTTCCTCGCCGCACGCGCGAGCCACGTGTTCCGCCTGGCCGCGGTCACCGCCACGCGCGAGCTCTCCCCGGGGGTGACGTACGCGAGCGTTGTCGTCGACCCCCCCGTCAAGCGGTTCGTGTACCGCGTGTGCCTCAACCCGCCATGGGAACGCGCGATGGGCCTGGGAGCGACGCACCGCCGCTGCCCGGAAGCGAGCTTCGTGATCCGGCGCGATGCACGCTGAGCGTCATCTCATCCAACGCAGGGCCGCGGCCGTGCTGCTCGCGTGCGCGCTCCTCGCCACGGAGAGCGCCCCGCTCGCGAGAGCATTCGAGTACCAGGGGGAAGGACGGGGTGTTCCCGTCCCCCCCTACCCATCCGCGGGGGCGATCGCGGCGGCGGTGCGCTTCATCGACTCACGCTCCGGTTCCACGGCGCTGGCCGTAGTCGACAGTCAGGGCCGTCTGGCCGGTGTGCGCGTGCACGTGCACTTCCACACGGCCAGCGTCGTGAAGGCGATGATGCTCGTGGCCTACCTGCAGATGCTCGGCGCCCAGAGACGGGGCCTGAGCGCCGGCGACCGTGCACTGCTGTACCCGATGATCCACGTCTCCGACAACAACGCCGCCTCTGCCGTGCTGGCGGTAGTCGGCGCCGGCGCGCTGGCACGCGTGGCCCGTCAGGCGGGCATGGCCGACTACGCGCCTGGGGTCGGCTGGTGGGCCTTCACACAGACCTCGGCCGCGGATCAGGCGCGGTTCTTCGCCGCGCTGCAGCGGCTCATCCCGTCGCAGTTCTACGGCTACGCTCGCGGGCTGCTGTCTGGCATCGACGCCTCCCAGAGCTGGGGGGTACCGTCCGTCGCCCGCCCGCGCTGGCAGGTGTTCTTCAAGGGCGGGTGGCTGCCGATGGAAAAGGTCTTCAACCAGGTCGCGCGGCTTGAGCGTCCCGGGGTGACGTTCACGATCGCCGTGTTGACGACGGGCGAGCCCTCGATGGGCTACGGCGAGCAGACGATCGAAGGGGTGACCGCGGCGATCCTTGGAGGTGCGCCGTGAGCGCGCTCGTCTACCGCGAGCGGGGCGCCGCAGGTGAGCCGCAGGGGCTGCTCGTGCTGCACCACGGCCGAGGCGCCGACGAGCACGATCTGCTGCCGCTCGCAGAAGTTCTGGACCCCAAGCACCGTCTGCACGTCGTGACGCCCCGCGCGCCGCTTCAGCCGCAGGGCATGGCGGGCTACCACTGGTATCGCGTGCCGCGCGTCGGCTACCCCGATCCCGTGACCTTCCACGAGGCCTACTCGAAGCTGGCCGAGCTGCACGACGAGCTCTGGGAGC
>JAOPZM010000108.1 GCA_025964115.1 Solirubrobacterales bacterium | reverse complement strand
TCGCGGTCGGGGCGTCCGAGCACCGCCGCCTCGAGCACCTGCGGATGGGCCTCGAGCACCGCCTCGACCTCCGCGGGCGAGACGTTCTCTCCGCCGCTTACGATCGTCTCGGCCTTGCGGCCCTCGACGTGCAGGCGACCGTCCCGCGACAGGCTCCCGAGGTCGCCGGTGTGGAGCCAGCCGTCGGCCGCCGGGGCGCCCGCGGTGACGGTGGGCCCGCGCACGAGGATCTCCCCGTCGGCGGCGATCTGGACGCGCGTGCAGAACAGTGGCGGGCCCGCGGCGGCGGGCTGCTGCTCGGAGATCGCGCCCACCGGCGTGGTCGTCACCTGCGAGCACGCCTCCGTGAGCCCGTAGGTGAGGCTCACGGGGACTGCGGCCTCGCGCGAGCGCTCGAGCAGTGCCGGCGGGACCGGGCCCCCGCCGGTCAGCGCGCAGCGCAGCGACGGCGGCCGCTCGAGGCCCGCGTCGAGCAGCCGCGCCAGGGTGGTCGCCACGAGGCTCACGAGCGTGATGCCCTCCTCGCGCAGCGCCCGCAGGACGCGGTCGGTCTCGAAGCGCTCGTGGACGATGGCGGTGGTGGCGAAGATGCAGGAGCGCAGCAGGATCGACAGGCCACCGACGTGACACAGCGGCAGCGTGCAGAGCCAGCGCTCCGCGGGATCCTGCCCGAGCGCCACGGATGAGCCGAGCGCGCTCCACAGGAGGTTCCCGTAGGTGATCTCGACCGGCCGCGGCTCCGAGGTGGTGCCGGAGGTGTGAAGCACGACGGCCGTCGCGTCGAGCTCGTGGCGGCGACCCAGCTCGCCCACCCGCGCACGCCCCCCGCCGAGCGGCTCGTCGACGAGCAGCCGCGCATCCTCGGCGACCCGCCCGCGTTCGGCCGCGGTGGCGCGCATGTCGACGGGCACGGCGACCGCACCCAGCAGCAGGCAGGCGTGAAGCGCCTGGGCGAACGCGGGACCGGGCGGCAGGGCGATCGCGACGCGCTCTCCCGGGAGCGCTCCCCGCTCGGCGAGCTCATGCGCACCGGCACGCGCGAGCGCGAGCAGCTCCGCGTAGGACCAGCTCTGCCCCGGCGTCTCGAGCGCCACACGATCCGGACTCGCCGCCGCGGCGCGGGCCAGCCATCCCTCGACCACCATGGCCCACAGGCTAGCCTTCGCGCCATGCCCACCACCTGGATACCCTCGACCGGCGCCGACGAGGGCGCGTACACGGACATCCGCTACGAGAAGTCCGCCGCCCCCGACGACGGCATCGCGAAGATCACGATCGCCCGCCCCGAGGTGAGAAACGCGTTCCGCCCGCGCACGATCATCGAGATCTCACGCGCGCTCGAGGACGCCCGCGAGGACACTTCGATCGGCGCGATCGTGCTCACCGGAGAGGGATCGGAGGCGTTCTGCTCGGGCGGCGACCAGCGCGTGCGAGGCGACTCCGGCTACCTCGACGACGATGACCAGAACCCCGCCCACCCCGGCGTGGGACGCTTCCACGTGACCGATCTGCACGTGCAGATCAGGCGTCTGCCGAAGCCGGTCGTGGCGATGGTCGCGGGGTACGCGATCGGCGGCGGGCACGTGCTGCACCTCGTGTGCGACCTCACGATCGCGGCGGACAACGCGCGCTTCGGGCAGGTCGGGCCGAAGGTGGGCTCCTTCGACGGCGGCTTCGGCGCCGGCCTGCTCGCCAACCTCGTGGGACCCAAGCGGGCCAAGGAGATCTGGTTCCTGTGCCGGCAGTACACGGCCGAGGAGGCGATGAGCATGGGCCTCATCAACACGGTCGTGCCGCTCGAGCGCCTCGAGGAGGAGACGGTCGGCTGGTGCAGGGAGATGCTCGCCCTCTCGCCCTTCGCGCTGCGTCTGCTGAAGGCGAGCTTCAACGCTGCCGAAGACGGCCTGACCGGGATCCAGCAGCTCGCCCACGACGCCAACCTCCTGTTCTACGGCAGCGAGGAGGCCCAGGAGGGCCGCGACGCCTACCGCGAAAAGCGCACGCCGGATTTCTCCCGCTTCCCGAAGCGGGCCTGACCGAGTGGGGGCAGCGCGCATCTGGCTGATGGCCGCGCGTGTGCGCACGCTGCCGGCCGCGATCGCTCCGGTGCTCGTGGGAACCTCGCTGGCGCTCGGCGCGAGGCACTTCCATCCGCTCGCGTTCGTGGCGGCGCTCCTCGGGGCGGTGCTCATCCAGGTGGGCACGAACCTCTCCAACGACTACTCCGACGCACGGCGCGGCGCCGACACGGAGGATCGCCTCGGTCCCGTCCGTGTGACGGCTGGTGGCCTCGTGCCGCCGCGCCAGGTGCTGATCGCGACCTACGTGACGTTCGGGCTGGCCGTCGCGTGCGGCGCATATCTCGTCGCCGTGGCTGGGCCCGAGCTGCTCGCGGTCGGCGCCGCGTCGATCCTCGCCGGCGTCCTCTACACGGGCGGTCCCCGCCCGTATGGCTACGAGGGGCTAGGAGAGGTCTTCGTGTTTCTGTTCTTCGGGATCGTCGCGGTGGCGGGGTCGTACTTCGTGCAGGTGCAGGAGCTGCCGTGGGAGGCGTTCGTCTGCGCGGTGCCCGTCGGGCTGCTGGCGAGCGCGATCCTCGTCGTCAACAACGTGCGCGACCTCGAGACCGATCGGCGAGCCGGCAAGCGCACGCTCGCCGTGCGCCTGGGGCGGCCAGGCACGCGGACGCTCTATGCGGCGATGCTCGCGGGCGCGTTCCTGACCGCGCCGCTCCCGTGGCTGCTCGGGTCGATGAGCGCGTGGCTGCTGCTCCCGTGGGCGACGGCGCCGCTGGCGCTGAAGCTCATAGGGGTCGTGCGGGCCCGCACCGACGGGCCCGCGCTGAACGGGGCGCTCGCGGGGACCGGCGCCCTGCAGCTGCTCTTCTGCCTTCTGTTCTCGGCCGGCATCCTCGCCAGTGGCGGCGTCGGGTCGTGAAGCTCGAGCTTCAGCGCCGCACGCTGACGCTCCGCAGCCCGATGGGCGCCTCCTACGGGGAGCTTCGCGAGCGCGAGCTGGTCTCGATCTCGCTGACCGGCGCCGACGGCGTGAGCGGCTATGGGGAGGCCGCGCCGCTCGAGCTCTACGACGGCGTCGGCGTGGAGCAGGTGGAGCGCGCGATCACCGGCTACCGCGACGCGCTCGCCGGCTCGAGTGAGGAGAACGGCGCTCAGATCCTCGAAGCGTGCCGGGCGGTGGATGATCTGCCGGTGGCGCTCTCCGCGGTCGACCTCGCGCTGTGGGACCGCGCCGGGCGGCGCGCGGGGAAGACGGTCGCCGCGCTGCTGACCGACGTGCCCGCATCGGGCGTGCAGGTCAACGCGACGATCACCGCGCTCGACCGTGCGGGCGCGGCCGAGCAGGCGGCGCACGCGGTGCGTGAGGGCTTCACGTGCCTGAAGCTGAAGGTCGGCGTCGGCGACGACGCCGGCCGCGTGGCCGCCGTCCGGGCTGCCGCGGGGCCCGAGGCGGCGCTGCGCCTGGACGCGAACGGAGCCTGGAGCGTGGAGCAGGCGGTCAGCACGATCGAGGCCCTCTCCCCCGCCGGACTCGAGCTCGTCGAGGAGCCCACGCACGGACTGGCGGCGGTCAGGGAGGTGCGGGAGCGGGTGGCGGTGAGGGTCGCGATCGACGAGACGGCAGGCGAGCCCGGCGCGCTGGGCGCCGGCGTCGCCGACGCGGTCTGCCTGAAGATCTCGCGCTGCGGCGGGATCGGCGCGCTGCTGGCGGCGGCCGCGCTCGTGCGCGCGTCCGGGGCGGAGGTCTACCTCGCCTCGACGCTCGA
>JAOPZM010000105.1 GCA_025964115.1 Solirubrobacterales bacterium | reverse complement strand
GCTCGTGGAGCGCCTCCCTGTCGCGGAGGGTGCGGACGTGTCGCTGGAGCCGATCCTCTACCGCTCCGAGGAGGCCGTGTTCGACAAGGCGGGCCTCGAGAGCGTGAGCGTCAGCGCGAAGGTCCTGGCCCACGTGCGCGGCGAGAAGCTGCGCGTCTTCAAGTTCAAGCCCAAGCGCGGCTACAAGCGCCGCAACGGTCACCGCCAGGAGCTCACGCAGATCGAGGTCACCGAGATCACCGCGAACGGCCGCAAAGCGGCCGCGAAAGCCACCGCCAAACCGGCGAGCGCCAAACCGCAAGAGGCCCCGTCGGCGCCGCAGACACGCGCGCCGGCGAAAGCGAAAGCGCGCGCTGCGGCGAAACCCAAAACCGGCGCGGCGACGAAAGCGAAGACGAGTAAGGAGAAGGCGGCAGATGGCTCATAAGAAGGGGCTCGGCTCCAGCCGCAACGGACGCGACTCGAACGCCCAGCGCCTGGGCGTGAAGACCTTCGCCGGACAGGCGGTGAGCGGCGGTGAGATCATCGTGCGCCAACGCGGCACCCGCTTCAGGCCCGGCGCCGGGGTCGGCATCGGCAAGGACGACACGCTCTACGCCCGGGCCGCGGGCACGGTGCAGTTCACCACGGGGCGGCGAGGCCGAACGGTCAGCGTGCTGCCCAACGGCGGCGAGAGCTGACACTCCGGCACGCATCGCCGCTGGGATGTCGTGTGTCTATCCCTGTTGCGCGGTCGGCCTGACGAGGATCTCGTTGACGTTGACATGCTCGGGCTGTGAGACGGCATACATCACCGCCCGGGCGATGTCGTCGTCCTTCAGCGCATCATCGGGGCGCTGGTCGAAGAACGGGGTGTCGGTCATCCCCGGCGCGATCACCGTCACCCGCACACCGGTGCCGTGGACGTCCTGGCGGGCGGCCTCGCCCATCGCGGTGACCGCATGCTTGGTGCACGAGTAGAGCGAGCCCGGAAGCACGCGCCGCCCGGCGACGCTTGAGGTCAGGAGCAGGTGGCCGCGCGACTCGGTGACCGCGGGAAGCGTTGCCCGTAGCGTGAGCGCCGCCCCATAGACATTCGTCAGCACCATGTCGCGCCAGTGCTCCGGCGTGTCGTTAAGGAAGCCCCGCGGTCCGCCGAAACCGGCGTTGGCGAAGGCGACGTCGATGCGACCGAAGGCTGAGAGCGCGTCAGCTGCCATGCGCTGCTGGTCCTCCCACTCGGTCACGTCACACCGCACGGCGAGCGCACGCTCGGGGCCGCCGAGCTCGTCTGCGAGCGCCTGCAGCCGCTCCTGCCTGCGCGCGGCGAGCACCAGACGCCATCCCTGGGCGCCGGCGCGGCGTGCGGTGGCCGCGCCGATCCCGGACGAGGCGCCCGTGATCAGCAACACGCGGTCGGGGGGTTGGGGGGTCTCGGCGTTCATCTGTGATCTGCTCCTTTCCTGGGTTGGACCTCGATGTATCTACTCACATAGGCCGCGCTGGGTGCGCCCGGATACGGGCGCACCCAGCTGTCACGATTGATCAGGATGCTTCATGACCGCGCGAGAATCCACGTCCAGGCCGGGGCCGGCGGCGACGGCTGTTTGAGCTTTCGCCGCGAAGCTCACGTGCCACGGGGCGGCCCCGACGGGGGAGACGGGGGGCACGGCGGCACGGTCGTCTTCGTGTGCGACGACTCGCTGCGGGACCTGCAGAGCTTCCGGCGCAAGGCCCATCACAGCGCTGGGCGCGGCGGACATGGCGAGGGCGCGCTGCGGCATGGCGCCGACGGGGAGACGCTTACGATTCGCGTCCCGCCCGGCACGCAGATCGTCGGCGCCGACGAGGACGGGGGCGATCTCGGCGGGCGCCGCTGGGAGCTGCTCGCCCAGGGCCAGCGGGCGACGGTGGCGCGCGGCGGGCGCGGGGGGAAGGGCAACAAGCGCTTCGCGACGCCCACAAGACAGGCGCCGCGCTTCGCCGAGCGCGGCCTCGCGGGCGAGGAGGGCTGGCTCGAGCTGAGGCTGAGACTGCTGGCGGACGTCGGCCTCGTTGGCCTGCCGAACGCCGGCAAGTCATCCCTTCTGGCCCGCCTAACGCGGGCTGCTCCGAAGATCGCGAGCTATCCGTTCACGACCCTCTCGCCGGTCCTCGGCGTGCTCGAGGGGCAGGAGCGCCAGCTGATCCTCGCTGACATCCCGGGCCTGATCGAGGGCGCGAGCGAGGGTGCCGGGCTGGGTCACGAGTTCCTCGCACACGTCGAGCGCACGCGACTTCTGGTCCACGTGCTCGACATCGCGCCCGAGCTCTCGGCCGGTGATGACGCGCAGGCGATCTCAAACCACGCGATCATCGAGCGCGAGCTCGCCGCCCACAATGAGCAGCTCGCAGGACTGCCACGGGTGCTCGCCCTATCAAAGTCCGATCTCGTGACGCCCGAGCGCGTGGCCGAGGCGCTCGCCGAGTGGCAGGAGCGGCTCGGGCCCGAGGTCCCCGTGATCGCGACCTCGAGCGCTACCGGCGCAGGGCTCCAAGAGCTCGCCGCACAGCTGCTGCGCAGCGTCGCACCAGGGGACGCCTCCACGGGCGCCGCAGGGCCTGAGGCTGGCGCGTCGGCGCCTGCTGGCGCCGGCGCCAACGGATCGGGGGGCCGTGCGGTCCCGGCGGGCGCGGGCAGGGCGGGCGAGGAGCAGCTCGCCGAGCACATGGTCTTCCGACCCTCCGGCGGCAGCGGCTTCCAGGTCGAGCGCCTCGGGCCACGCTCTTTTGCGGTGCGCGGGCGCGGCATCGAGCGGCTGCTCGAGCGGTATGACATCGACAACGATGACGCGATGGCCTACGTCGAGGGGCGGTTGCGGAGGATAGGCGTGCTGAAGGCGCTGGAGGCCGAGGGGTTCCAGCCGGGGGACGAGATCGAGATCGCCGGTGTGACCTTCGAGCTCGACCCGAGCTCCGCCGGCTAGCCTGCCGGCACGCTCCGCGGTCCCGGCATCGGCCGCCGACGCGGATCTGCGGCGAGCGTCCTCCAAATAAGCTCCAGGCATGAGACGCATCGTCGTCAAGCTGGGATCGAGCGTCGTCGCTGACGGCGACGGCGAGCCGCGCACGGCGGTGCTCGAGCGGGTGTGCGACGCGCTCGCCGGCCTGCACCGGGGGGGGACCGAGGTGATCGTCGTCACCAGTGGCGCTATCGCGCGCGGCATGCGTGTGATGGAGCTTCGCCAGCGCCCGAGCTCGATCGGCGAGCTGCAGGCGGCGAGCGCCGTCGGCCAGGGCAAGCTCTATCGCGTCTACGACGAGCTCCTGCGCGCGCGCGGCGTGACCAGCGCCCAGGTCCTGCTCACGTTCTTCGACATGAGCGCGCGCACCCATTACCTGAACGCGCGCCAGACGCTCAGCACGCTGCTCGACTGGCGCGTCCTCCCGGTGATCAACGAGAACGACACGACCGCGACTGACGAGATCTCCTTCGGCGACAACGACTTCCTCGCGGCCCAGGTGGCGATTCTCATCGGAGCCGACGAGCTGATCCTGCTGACTGACATCGACGGCCTGTTCACGGCCGATCCACGGCTGCACCGCGACGCGAGGCTGGTCGGCGAGGTGAGCGACTTCGCTGCGCTCGAGGACCTTGAGATCGGCCACACGACCTCGCCGCTCGGCTCGGGGGGAATGCGCTCGAAGGTCGTGGCGGCCGACATGGCGAGCGCGGCCGGCATCACAACGGTGGTCTGCAACGGAGTGCGCGAGGGAGCGCTCGCCGCCGTGCTGGCCGGCGAGCGCGAGGGCACGCGCTTCACGGCCCGCGAGGCGCGCTACTCAAGCTTCAAGCTCTGGCTGAAGTACGCCAAGCCGTCCCGTGGCACGCTGCTGATCGACGCGGGTGCGGTTCGAGCGGTGCGCGAGGGCAGCGCGAGCCTCCTGCCCGTGGGCGTGGTCGCGGTGCTCGGCGACTTCGACGCCGGCGACGCGGTCGAGATCGCCGAAGCCGCCTCCGGCGATGGTGAGCCCGGGAGAGCGCTCGGCAAGGGGATCTGCAACTACTCGGCGGAGGAGCTCAAGCAGGTGATCGGCATGAAGTCCACCGCCGTTCGCGAGATCCTGCCGCGGGCCACCGAGGAGGCCGTGCACCGCGACTACCTCGTGATCGACTGACCGTCGTACCCTTTAGGCCTATGGCCACGGTCATCTCGCCCGTCGCGGACGTATGTCGCGCCGCGAAGCGCGCCTCGCGCGAGCTCGCACGTGTCGACTCCGCCGTCAAGGACGCGGCGCTCGAGTCGATCGCCGCCGCGCTCGAGGACCGCGTCGAGGAGATCCTCGAGGCCAACGAGCGCGACACGCAGGCCGGCATCGAGGCCGGCATCGGCGACGCGCTGCTCGACCGGCTGCGCCTGGACGCCGCACGCGTCGCCGACATAGCGCGAGCGGTGAGGCAGATCGCCGCGCTCGCCGACCCGGTCGGCGAGGTGATCGACGGCCGCCGCCTGCCGAACGGCCTGGACGTGCGCAAGGTGCGCGTGCCGCTCGGCGTCGTGGCGGTCGTCTACGAGGCGCGGCCGAACGTGACGATCGACGCCGCTGCCCTATGCCTGAAGTCGGGGAACGCGATCGTCCTGCGGGGCTCCTCCTCGGCAGCCCACTCGAACGCCACGCTCGCCCAGATCGCCGCGGAGGCAGCGGTCGCCGCAGGCCTCCCGGAGGGCTGCGTGAGCCTGGTGGCGGGCGGCGGGCACGAGGAGCTCGCCGAGCTGGCTACACAGAAGGAGACCGTTGATCTGATCATCCCCCGCGGCGGAGAGAGCCTGAAGGCGGCGCTGGAGGCGGTCGCCACCGTGCCCGTCATCTATGCGGCCTCCGGAAACTGCCACGTCTACGTCGACGCCTCGGCGGAGCTCGAGCAGGCGGCCGCGATCGTCATGAACGCCAAGACCCAACGCCCAGGCGTGTGCAACGCGGCCGAGACTCTCCTCGTGCACCGAGACGTCGCGGCGCGCTTTCTTCCCCCGATCCTACGTTCGCTCCGTGGGGCGGGTGTGCTCGTGCGGGCCGACGAGCGCACGCGTGCCCTTGCGGGGGGCGTCGATGGCCAGACCGGGGAGACGGGCGCCGGACCGGCGGTCGAGGAGGCGCAGGAGGAGGACTGGGCGACGGAGTACCTGGCTCTGACGATCGCCGTGCGCGTGGTCGACAGCACCGAGGAGGCGATCGAGCACATCGGCCGCTACGGCAGCGGGCACTCGGAGGCGATCGTGACCCGCGACACGGCGGCCGCGCGAGCGTTCGAGCTCGGGGTCGACGCGGCATGCGTGTACGTCAACGCGTCCACGCGCTTCACCGACGGCGGCGAGTTCGGGATGGGCGCCGAGATCGGGAACTCCACCCAGAAGCTCCACGCGCGCGGGCCGATCGGGCTGCGCGAGCTGTGCACGTTCAAGTACCTCGTCGAA
>JAOPZM010000093.1 GCA_025964115.1 Solirubrobacterales bacterium | reverse complement strand
AACCCGGGTAGACCCTCGGTCGGGTACGGGGTGGCGACGCGAAAGTCGAAGGAGGCCCGGCGTTCGCGCCCGGCGGGTCCGAGCAGCGCGCGTACGCTGACGCGCTCGCCCGCGATGAACGGCTTGTCCGGCACGAAGCTGCCTCCGTCACCCTGGAAGTAGCCGTAGAGGTGGCCGCGGTGATATCCGCTGCGGGACCCTTCGACGGCGACGTCCTGGATGTCGGTCACGGGGACGCCGCGGAAGCTGACCTGGGTGTTCGGATTGGCCGTGCCGGTCCCCGGGGCCGGCGAGACGTCGACGCCGGCACCGGTGAGGGCCGCGCTGTGGTCGGTGCTCGCCGGAAGGCAGGCCGGCGAGCGTCCGCTGGGCGGCACCGGGCTGCGAGCTCCCGATTTGCCCGTCCCCAGCACGATCGCGACCGTTATCCACGCGACGGCCGCGACCAGCAGGACGATGTATCCGTTGCGTCTCATGTGTGCTTGCGCGACCAAAGTGGCGCGCTGCGAGCCGGCGACCGAGCGGTCTGCAGACCCAAGCCGTGCACCCCTGGATGCGGGCGGGACACGACGGTTGAGAGCAGACAATATCGGGGGAGCGTCTGCTCCTTCGCCGCCTCGGGCGTGCCGCCTGTCGCGCCCGATCCTCAACCGGCCCCGGCTGCGGACCGTTCGCATAGGCTCTCGTTGTGATCGGCGGTCGGCTTCTTCTCCTCACGATCGTGCTCGTCCTGGCCGCCGGGGAGGCGCCCGCGCTCGCCGCACCGGCCGACGTCGCGGCGACGCGGGCCTACATCCAGGCCAACTACGCGCTCGTGCAGAGCGCCGGCTCCCGGCTCGCGAGCGCAAGGGCGGCGTATCGAGGGGTCCTTCATCGCGTCAGAGGCGCGTGTCCCGGCGCCGCGGCGAACTCACCGCAGAACCCCGACTCGACACAGCTCAGCTACGAGGTGATCGGCGCGATGGTGACCGCGGCCATCCACACGAACCTGCCGGCGATCAGCGCGTTCGTGCGGGAGGCCGCAGGCTCACGCTGGAGCAACCGCCGCCTGACGAGCACGGTCCATGCATACGCCACCCAGGTCAGGACAATGGCCACGCTTGGGCCGCCGGACCTCTGTGGCGACGTCAAAGCCTGGGTCGCATCCGGCTTTCAGACGCTGTCGCCTCGCACGGTCAGCTTCGATCAGCGCTTCGTGCCTGCGTGGGTCGCTCTCGGGGAACTCCCCTCCGGGCTCGCGGCCTACGAGCGCCCGGACGAGAGGGCCGTGCTGCAGCGGACCAACCAGCTCGAAATGAAGCTGAGCAACTTCGAAGCGGAAGCCGTCGAAAGCTACGCCGAACTAATGAACGCGCTAGGGGTCCTGCCCTAGCCCCGTCGCCTCACGCCGAGCGCGCCCGCCGGCTCACGCGACGGCTCGAAGATGCCGGTAGGGCACGCCGCGTAGCTCGCGGACAAGCGCATCGACGACGCCCTCCTCGTCCTCTGAGCGGCCGTCCGTCACCGCCCCGATCACGGCGCGCTTGCGCTCGAGCAAGGTCGAGATCGTCTCGTCGATCGTGCCGGCGGCAAGCAGATAGGAGGCATTGACCGCGTCCTCCTGGCCGATGCGGTGGCAGCGGTCCTCGGCTTGGTCGTGCTTGGCGGGCGTCCAGTCGAGCTCGAGAAACATCACGTTCGACGATCGCGTCAGCGTGAGGCCCTGGCCGGCGACCTCGATCGAGCACACGATCAGCTGGTTCCCATCTGCGTCGGGCGCCTGGAATGCGCGCAGCGCTCGATCCCTGGCGACGGGCGTGTCCGTGCCGAGGATGTGCAGCGCGCCCGGGAAGCGCCCGAGTACGGCTCGTTGGATCTCCTGATGGTGGGCGAACACGACGAGCCGCTCGCCTGAGGTGCAGAAGTCGTGGATCCAGCCGAGCGCGGCGTGGAGCTTGCCCCTGGCCGCGAGCAGCTTCAGCGCGTTCAGGCGCACGAGACGCTCGGCCCGCAGCGCCGCGGCGACCTTTGCGTCGAGCTCGCGCAGATCCAGCGGCTGACTCTGCAGCCACGCGACGACATCGCGCTCGGCGAGCCTGTACTCAGGCTCGTTGTCGAGCTCGACCGGTACGACCGCGCGGGTCTTCGCCGGCAGCTGCGGCAGGACGTCCGCCTTCAGGCGGCGCACGAAGCAGCGCGCGCGCAGATGCCAGTGCAGGCGCTGATGGGCGTCGGCGCCGCGAAAGCGCTTGCCGAACTGCACGCCCGAGCCGAAGTCGCCGAGCCGCCCCAGGATGCGCAGCTGGGATATGAGCTCGGCGGGACGATTCAGCACAGGCGTTCCGGTCAGGGCGAGGATCAGGCCCTCGACCGGCACTGCGGCGGCGAGACGCTGCACCGCCCGGGTGCGCTTGGCCGCTGCGTTCTTGCAGTAATGGGACTCGTCCAGCACGAGCGCGAGCGGGTCCAGGGCGCGCAGCGCGTCCAGGCGCGGGGCGACGATCTCGTAGTTGACGACCGTCACGGCCGCCTCAGGAATCGGGGCTCCTCCGCCGCCGCCCGCGAGAGCCTGGACGGACCGGCCGGGGAGCCAGCGCTCGAGCTCGCGCAGCCAGTTGAGCTTGAGGCTCGCCGGGCAGACGACGACCGCCGGGTAGGCACCGTCGGCCTCGAGCGTCGCGATCGCCTCGATCGTCTTGCCCAACCCCTGCTCGTCGCTGAGAAAGGCTCGGCGTTGCGCGAGCAGATAACTGACACCGGCGCGCTGGAAGGGCTTGAGCTCGCCGCCAAGCCCGCTCACGAGCAGCGGCGCGTCGGTGGCGGCAGAGAGCGACACCAGGCCGGCTGCGCGCGCGTGCTGCTCGCGGACCTCCTGCAGAAGCGGCAGCGTCCCGGGGTCGATCCACACGCCGTGCGCATTGAGGAAGTGGTCGAGCTCCGGCACGCAGAACGGGTCGGCGTGAATCGCAGGAAGCCGCTCATGCTCGCGGCCGCCCGCACGTCGAGGCGTCTCGCGGGCGAGCGCACCCCTGATCGCCGCGAACTCCGCGAGCAGGCGCGGCTCATGTCCCGCAGCCAGCACGAACGTCGGCTCCTCGTGAAGCGTCGACAGTTCAAGCACGGCCGGCGGCGGTGGCCGGCCATCCCTGAGCGCCGCGATGCACCGCTTGGCGGCGGGACTGATCCAGCCTTCGAGCTGTCCATCGATCAGCCGCCACGACTCGAGCGTCAGCGGGAGCGTCGCGCCTCCAGGAGCGCTCGCCGCCCGCTCTCGCATCGCTCGCGGGAGACGCGCGAGGTCGCCAAGCAGCACGAACAGCGGCTGCTCCTCGGAACCGTCCACCTCGACGTGGCCGCGCCAGGTCGTGGCTCGCTCGAGCCAGCTCGTGACGCGCGGATCCACGCTCAGGTCCTCGAGCCGGTCGAGCAGCTCGATGAGCAGATCGGCGTCATGCTCGACGGCGGCGAGGCCGAGCGTTCCAGCCGGGCCGTCGAGCGCTCGCAGACCAGCCTGTGCGGCGAGCACACGCGCCAGCGGAGCGCGCTCGGCTGGAACGAGGATCCAATGCTCGCCGCGACGGTCGCGGCGGAAGGCCACGTCGTACTCCGGAGCGCCTCCACCCCGTCCGTCCCGAGCTGACGACGGCGCCCCGCCCTCCACGCGTTCGGCCTGCGCGCTCAGCGCACGCCTCGCGGAATCGGTGAGCGCTATCGCGCCGTTCGGTGGCCGCAGCCGCTCGACGAGCTGCGCCGCGATGTCGTCGAGCGGTAGGAGCGCTCGTCCGATGACGGGCAGCTCATGTGCATCGGGGTGCTCGAGTAGCACCTCGACGGAGGCAGGGGCGGCGTCGGTGGCGAAGCTGAGCCACCAGTTCTCGTCCGCTCGCGCGAGGCCCACCAGGCACTCGCGTCGGCTGCGTCTGCGCCGCAGCCGCTCGATCGCCCGGGCCAGCGTCTCAGCGATGTCGGGCTCGCCGGGCAGGCTCGCGAAGAGGCGCCCGAGCGCCTCCGACTGGTCGGGCTCCAGGGGAACGCACCAGGCCCGCTCGAGGGGATCCCAGCGACGTCCCGGGATCGCCCTCAGGAGCACGCGCAGGCGCTCGTCATACGGGAAGCGCAGAACGGCCTCGTCACGGGCCAGGGTGGCGGAGAATGGGGCTGAGGACACGAGCCGGTCACGATAGGCCCCCGTGAGGATGTTTGGAGCCGGCGGGGTTTGGAGGGAGGTGTCGGGTGGATAGGGTGAAGCCCTGTCGAGACGCCCCTCGTCGGCTTGCGAGGCCCGGACGGGAGCGGCAACGCCCACGCGCGATCCCAGTGAGGTGCAGAGACGATGGCGAGCATGCGAGCGGTGCAGGTGAGCGAGCCCGGCGGCCCATTCGAACTGGTCGAGCGCGACGTGCCGGCGCCCGGGCCCGGTGAGGCTCTCGTGCGAGTACAGGCCTGCGGTATCTGCCACAGCGACAGCTACGTGAAGGAAGGGGGCTTTCCCGGGATCTCCTATCCGGCGGTGCCGGGCCACGAGATCGCCGGGGTTATCGCAGCGCTGGGGGACGGCGTGCGCGGCTGGGAGGTCGGCCAGCGCGTCGGCGTCGGCTGGTTCGGCGGCAACTGCGGCTACTGCAGGCCCTGCCGCCACGGGGAGCCGATGTTCTGCGAGAACATGGGGATCCCGGGCATCACCCTTGACGGCGGGTATGCGGACTACGTCGTGGTCAGATCGAACGCACTGGCATCGATCCCCGACGAGCTGGCCGCCGAGGACGCGGCCCCGCTGCTATGCGCCGGGCTCACGACGTACAACGCGCTGCGGCACAGCGGCGCCCGCGGCGGTGACCTCGTCGCGATCCTCGGCATAGGTGGGCTCGGACACCTGGGCGTCCAGTTTGCGAGGAGGCTCGGCTTCCACACGGTCGCGATCGCCCGCGGCCGCGAGAAGGAGGATCCGGCCCGTCGCCTCGGCGCACATGACTACATCGACAGCACCGCGCAGGATCCCGCGCAGGAGCTGACGCGGCTCGGCGGAGCGCGGGTGATCCTCGCGACGGTCACAAGCACCGCCGCGATGGCAGCCGCGGCCGGAGGTCTTGGCATACGCGGAAAGCTCCTGGTGGTGGGTGCTGGGATGGAACCGCTGAACCTCCCCCCGGCCATGCTGATCTCGGGCGACAAATCGATCGCCGGCCATGCGTCGGGCACCTCGGGCGACTCCGAGGACACGCTCGCGTTCAGCGCTCTCGTCGACGTGCGGCCCGTTATCGAGACGCTCCCGCTCGAGCAGGCCACCGAGGCGTACGAGCGGATGATGAGCGGCGCCGCGCGCTTCCGCATGGTGCTGACGACCGGCGCCTGATCCACCGCGGCGCGAGCGAGCGGTAGTCGAGGACCCGGTAGGCTTCCCTCACCAGGGAGAGGAGAGCCGGTGATGAAACCTGTGTTGTTCCGGGACCGTCCGCGGCCCGTCCAGATTTTGCTCGGTGGGGTCATCCCGGCGGTGTTCGGAGCGGTGGCGGGGGTGCTCGTCGGGACTTCCACGGCCGGGTACTGGGCAATCGCCGTGGTCGTCACGATCGGCGGCGTCCTCGCCGGCTTCGAGCATCAGGACGGATGGGGAGGCGCCGACCGGGGTCTCGTGGGAGGAGCGATCTATGGCACGTCGCTGCTCACAGCCCACGCGATCGCCGGCACCCACGCGAAAGTCTCGCTCGGCAGCTTTCCGCCGTTCCTGGCCGTGGTCACCGCGATCATCGGCATGCTTCTCGGTGCGCTGGGCGGACGGCTGGCGCGAGCGCAGCGCGAGCGCAGCGAGGGCGTGCCGGCCACCGAGGAGAACATCGAGCTCGACGTCTGAGGCAACGCTACCCGGGCGCGGGAGGCATGATGCACCGGGCAGATGGCCGCTCCCGCCTGGATGATCAGAAGCGCAAACTCCGCCGACGCCGCGGCGGTCCTCTCGTTGTGGAACGCTACGGACGTTCCACCCGGCGTCAGCGACACGCCGGAGGGACTGGCGGCCCTGCTAGCAACCGACCGCCACGCATTGCTCATCGCAGAATCTGAGCGCCGTGTGGTTGGATCTTTGATCGCCGGCTGGGACGGTTGGAGAGGCAGCTTCTACCGTCTTGCCGTGCACCCGGAGCGTAGGCGCGAGGGGATCGCGACCGCTCTCTTGCGTGAGGGCGAGAGGCGGCTGAGAAAGCGTGGCGCCCTACGTCTGACGGCGATCGTCGCCGAGGATGAGCCGCTCGCGCTGGAGTTCTGGCGGGCCCTCGGATACCAGAGACAGCCGAACCGCGTGCGCTTCCTGCGTCATTTCGAGGGCTGAGGCGTGGCTAGAGACCGATGACCCCGGTGATCGCAGAGGTTGCCGGCACGGAGCCGGCGGCATTGGTGGCGGTCACGATCACCCTCACCGTCAGGTTCAACAGTCCTTCCAGTTTCAACGTCGATTCGATCGCTTTCGCGACGTCTTTACATTCGGTTTTCAGCAGGCTGCAGGACTGCCACTGGTAGCTGTAGGCGATCGTCGGAGTGCCCGTCCACGCGCCGGTCGTCGCGCTCAGCGGCGAACCGAGTTTGAGCAGCCCGGAGATCGTCGGGAGCGCCGTGTTTTTCGGCAGTATCGCCGTGACTATCGACGTGGACGCCGAGGCCGCCGACGCCGAGCCCGCGGAGTTCGTCGCCGTGACCACGACCCTCAGTGTCGAGCCGACAAGGCTCGGTTCGAGTTTCACCGTCGAAGCGACAGCTTCGGAAATGTTTTTGCACGCTTCACCCGAGGTGTTACACAACTGCCACTGGTAGGCGTAGGTGATCGGCGCCGTGCCAGACCAGGTACCCGTGGTCGCGCTCAGGAGCTGCCCGTCCTGCGGCGTGCCAGAGGTGGTCGGCGGCGCCGTGGCGCTTGGCAGCAACGCGGTGATCAGGCCGCTCGCATCCGAGGTCGCGGGAACCGAGCCCGCGGCGTTCGTCGCCGTCACGACGACGCGTACCGTCGACCCCACGAGGCTGGGCGACAGTTTCAAGGTCGATTCGACGGCTTGGGAGATGCTTTTGCACCCTTCACCCTTGCCGTCGCATACCTGCCACTGATAGCCGTAGGAGATCGGCGCAGTACCTGACCAGTTTCCGGACGTGGCTGATAGCAGTTGGCCGTCCTTCACCACCCCCGAGACGCTCGGCAACGCGCTGTTGCTGGGAAGCAGCGCCGCGACCAGGCCGCTCGCAGCCGACGGCTTCGACACCGAGCCTGCCGCATTGGTCGCCGTTACGACCACACGCACAGTCGAGCCGACAAGTCCCGGCGAGAGCTGAAGCGTCGAGCCAACCGCTTCGGAGATGTCTTTGCACGCTTCACCCGACGCATTGCACAACTGCCACTGATAGCCGTAGCTGATCGGCGCAGTCCCCGACCACGTCCCGGTCGCGGCGCTCAGCAGCTGACCGTCCTTGAGCACACCCGAGATGCTCGGAAGCAGGGTGTTGCTCGGCAGCAGAGCGCCGACGATGCTCGACGCCGCGGACGTCGCCGAGACAGAGCCGGCCGCGTTGGTCGCGGTCACCACGACCCGGAGCGTCGAGCCGACGAGGCTCGGGGAGAGTTTCAGGGTCGCTTCGAGCGCTTCGCCGATGTCTTTGCATGCTTCACCGGACGCGTTGCACAGCTGCCACTGATAGCCGTAGCTGATCGGCGGCGAACCCGTCCAGCTGCCAGCCACAGCCGACAGCAGCTGGCCGTCCTGCAGTAGGCCCGAGATCGACGGCAGCGCGGTGTTGACAGGCAACAGCGCGCCGACCAGGCTTGTCGCCGCAGATGCTGCAGAGACCGAACCGGCCGCGTTCGTCGCCGTCACCACGACCCTGAGCGTCGAGCCGATGACGCTGGGCGAGAGTTTCAGCGTCGATTCGAGCGCTTCGACGATGTCTTTGCATGCTTCGCCCGACGCGTTGCAAAGCTGCCACTGGTAGGCGTAGCTGATCGGCGCCGTGCCGGTCCAGGTGCCGGCGACGGCCGACAGCAGCTGGCCGTCCTGCAGAAGGCCAGAGATCGTCGGGAGCACCGCGTTGCTCGGCATCAACGCGCCAACCAGGCCCGTGGGGAGCGACGGCGCGAGAGCCGCACCCAGCGAGTTCGTTGCCCTGACGATCACCTTGAGGTTGCTGGCGACGTCGAGTGGCTGGACCGTGTAACTGGAGCTCGTCGCGCCGGGGATGTCGGCGCATTCGCCGGTCAGGAGCGGACAGCTCTGCCACTGGTAGGTGTAGCTCAAGGGTCCCGTGCCACCCCATGTTCCCGTGCCGGCGGACAGCGTCTGGCCATCCAGCGGCGTGCCGGTGATCACCGGTGGAGCAGTGCTCATCGGCGGCCCGGGGATGACTTTCTTCGTCATCGGGGAGGGGCTCGTAGCCGACCCGGCGGCGTTGCTAGCGGTGACGAGGGCGCGCAGTTGTTGTTTGAGCTCCGCGCTGAGCACCCGGTATGTCGAGCTGGTCGCCCCTGCGATGTTCGAGCAGACTTTCAGCACGCATTTCTGCCACTGGTAACCGTAGGAGAATGGCGGAGTGCCACCCCACGTGCCATTGCCGACGCTCAGCACCTGCCCGTCCTGGGCCGGCCCCGAGATGACGGGCGCTTTCACTTTCACGGGCGCCTTCGGGGCAACCGGGGCTGTTGCGTTCGAGGTCGCCGTGCCGCTGCCTTCGACGTTGCTGACCGTCACCACCACACGCAGTGCGTGGCCGACGTCTTCGTGCGTGGCTTTGTGCGAGGTCGTGGTGGCCGTGGCGATCTTGACGCATTCGCCGCCCGAGGCGTCGCATCGCAGCCACTGGTAGGCGGCCGTTATCGGGGTCAACCCGGTCCAGCTGCCTTTGGCGGCTTTGAGTGTGTTGCCGTCCTTCGCGGTGCCGGAGATCGCAGGCGGCGAGGCGCTTACGGGAGCGCCGGTGCTGGCCAGCGCCTGCGCGCTCGAGAGCATCGCTCCGAGCGCCACCGCCGTCAGCAGCATCACGACCGCGCGCAGCCGTCGACCCGCCCCGGTGGCTCGCGGGGAGCGCAGCTGCCTGCCTTGACCCTCCGTTACCCGCGGCGTACCGAAGTCGCCGGGTCCCTCTCCGTCCCCGTATGGCACTTCCCCTCCCCGTTCTTGACCCTCAGGCGGCTTTCCGTACCCGTTCTGTGCGGTTTCCAAACCCCGGCGTCCGGTTCCTATTCGGCCGGGACCTCGAGGAGGATGTAGTTGCCGGGCACGGCGACATCGCACCGAGCGCAACACGCAACCAGGATTTCCTCCCCACTTCAGAGTCCTTTCCGAGCTCTCAATCCAATTTCAGGCGCCGAGCATAGGCCAAGGTCGAAGGATTCGTCGGCCGGCGACTCGCTACGCGCGCCCGCTCGACCTGCACACGTGCGCCAGGAGCGTGAGAGGATCCGGGGTATGGAGGAGCACATTCAGAGGCGGGTCGCCAAGAACGAGACCCTGTTTCGGGAGGTCAACGAGGCGATCGAGCGCGGGCAGTGGCCTGGCGAGCAGGACTCGCCCGCGGCGTTCCGCTGCGAGTGCGGCCGACTGGACTGCAACGAACTCGTCTCCCTGACGCCGCGTGAATACGAGCGCATACGCAGCAAGCCCCGCCGCTTCGTCGTACTAACCGGTCACGAGCTCGAAGAGGTGGAGACGATCGTCACCACCGGGGACGGGTACCTCGTCATCGAGAAGCGCGACGAGGCCGGGCAGCTAGCAGAAGCTAACGACCCTCGCGACTGAATCGCTGGCGTCGCCGGCGGGCTGGAACAGGTCGAAGCGCAGCCGCACCTCGAGCCCTCCGGAGGAGCGCGTCACAAGGGTCAGGCCATCGCTGAACTGCGCCATCCACCCCAGGCCGAGACCCAACCCGCGATTCCCGCTTCGCTCCGCCCGCAGCCCGAATCCGTCATCTGCGATCAGGATCCACAGTTCGCCAGGGACGACCGCCGCGGTGACCTGGATCTCTCCACCATCTCCGTCGTAGGCATGCAGGACTGCGTTGCTGACCGCCTCCGAGACCACGAGGCGAATGCCTTCGAGCTGCTCTTCGGTGACGCCGGCTGAGGTGGCGAAGGCGGCCAGCGCCTTGCGTGCCTGCGGCACCGAGTCGGCGATCGCGGGATAGCGTTCGTTCAGGCTTACGACCGCGTCGGCGGTTTGCATGTGTGTGCAACTACCCAATTTGGGGCCGCGCGAATCCGAACATCCGCTCGAGGGTCGTGCCGCACAGCGCGCCTGGCACCTCATCTATCTGGTGGATCTCGTCGGGCACGTGCGCGGGCGAGCAGGCCTCGCGGACGCACCGCCTGATCCGCGCGGTCAGCTTCTCATCGAGCTCCGGAACAGCTGCGGCCGCCCGGTAGATCTCACTGGCGCCCACGCGCATGCCCTGGCGGTCAGCCGCGCTCATACCCTCACACGGCCGTGTAGCCGCCGTCGACGACGAGCTCGGAGCCGGTCATGTAGCTCGAGTCCTCGGATGCCAGGAAGCTGATCGCAGCGGCGATCTCCTCTGGCCGGGCGAACCTCCCGAGCGGGGTGCGCTCCTTAGCCCTCAGCCTCGCGTCGGACTGCTCGACGCCAAGCATCGGCGCATCGACATAACCCGGATGCACCGAGTTGACGCGGATGCCGTCGGGCGCGAGGTCGACCGCGGCGGCCTTGGTCATCAACCGCACCGCCCCCTTGGTGGCCGCATACCCGATCGCGCTGGCCCCCGGGCCTCCGAGAGATCGCGCGACAAGCCCGTGGATGGAGGAGAGGTTGATGATCGATCCCGCGCCCGCCCGCCTCATCTCGGGCGCCGCATGGCGCATCCCCAGCAGCACCCCGGTCTGGTTCACCGCCAGCAGCTCGTGCCACCTGGATACCGCGAGATCCTCGAGCCCACTGCCGTCGCCGATGCCGGCACAGTTGACGAGGATCGTCAGCGGGCCCGCCCAGTTGCGGACGGCGGCGATGGCCGCCCTCCAGCTCTCCTCGGATTCGACCTGGAGGCTCAACGCCAGCCCGTCGATCTCATCGGCGAGCGACTCGAGGCCCTCCGGACGCACGTCCGAGACCGCCACGCGCGCACCGTCCTTGGCGAGCCGCCGCGCCGCGGCAGAGCCGAGGGATCCACCAGCCCCGGTGATCAACGCGACCGCAGCTTCGAGCGAGCCGGACATCTACTCCTCCCTGTCCGAGAGACTGTGCCTTGACAACTTGACCGAACCCGCAATAATCTACCGAACGACCGGTTGGACGGATGTCGGGCCGCCGTACAACACGATGACCGAGGGAGTCAGGGGCGACACGTGAGCAGCACAGAGACGAACACCGCCTACGACCTGATCGACGTCGAGGTTCACCAGAAGTCTCTGCGCAACATCGCCAACGAGATGGCGATCACGCTGATGCGCACCTCAGGCTCCCCGGTGGTCACAGACGCCAAGGACTTCAGCACCTGCATCCTCGACGCGAAAGCCGAGCAGCTTGCCTTCTCGGGGTACGTCACGTTCCACATCTCGACGGCCGTGCTCGGCGTGCAGGCCGTGCTGCGCAACACGGCCATCGAGGACATCGAGCCGGGCGACGCCTTCATGTGCAACGACCCGCACACCTCCGGCGCCATCCACCAGGGCGACGTGGGCATCGTCGCCCCCTTCTTCCACGACGGCGAGCTCGTCGGGTGGGGCTACGTCAACGAGCACGTCCTCGACATCGGCGGCTCGGCCGTCTCGGGATTCGCGCTCGGCGCCTACGACTCCTACTCCGAGACGCTCGCGTTCCCCGGGACACGCGTCGCCCGACGGGGCCGCATCGACCCGCAATGGGAGCGGTTCCTCGCGACCAACGTCCGCATGGCGGGAACCGTCCTGAACGACATTCGCAGCATGATCGCCGCCAACAACGCCGGTCAGCGCCGGATGAC
>JAOPZM010000091.1 GCA_025964115.1 Solirubrobacterales bacterium | reverse complement strand
ACCAGTGCTACGCGGCCTGCGAGGACGACGTCGTGCGCGCGAGCGTGCGCCACCGCTTCGCCGAGATGGTCGAGCTGGTCGGCGAGCTCTCCGGCGCCGAGTCAGAGCCGCTGGATGACTTCTTCCGCCACGGTATGACCCTCAACGTCGCCGCCGCCCTCGGCGTCGAGGACCTCTCCATCGGCTGCCCATGGGTGCAGGCCGAGCTGCTCGCCGACGCCGCGAACACGACCGTCACCTGAGCGCTCGCAGCGGGTAACATCGCACGTGGCCATGTCCGCAGCCACAGAAGATCCGGAGAGCGCCCGGCCGGCGACGGAGCCGGCCAAGCGCGCCGGGCCCCGCAAACGCGATCAGGCGCGCACGGCGGCGCTCGTGATCCTCGCCGTCATCATCACGCTCTTCGCGGTGCTCAACACGGGGAAAGTGAAAGTCAACTGGATCGTCGGCTCGGGTCACGCGCCGCTGATCATCGTGATCGTCGTCTCCCTGCTGGTGGGGATCATCCTCACCTACTACGCAGACCGCCGCTCCGCGAAACGCCGCTAGCTGCGAGCCGGGCGCTCCTCGCTCACGACCTCGACCGCGGCATCGGCTCCGATGAAGGGCGCCAGCACGACGTAGGAGAGGTAGTCGGAGAGCGCGGGCAGCAGCTGCACGCGGCCGCTGGCCACCTGGCAGCGAACCGTGTTCCAGATCGCCCCGCCGACGCCCTCGACCGTCAGCCTGCCCGGCGGCTCGCCCGGGGCCCCCTCGGTGAGGAGCGTCGCGAGCGCCCTCGCGAGCTCGACGTTGCGCTGTACCGCGTCCGGGCCCGCGGCGAAGGCCTCGGCGGCGATCGTCCGGGCGTAGTGCGGGCGGTCGGCCAGGCAGCGCATCAGCTCGCCGATCGCCCGTCGCACCGCGCGGGGCCAGTCGGCCGAGGCGAGCCCCTCGTCGGCAGTGACCTGCAGCAGCTCGCCCGCGAGCATGTCGAGCGCCGCCAGGTAGCACTCGTCCTTGCTCTCGAACAGCTCGAAGAACGCGTCGATCGACACGTTCGCCTCATCGGCTATGCGCGGCGCGCTGAGCTCGCGCAGGTCCTCCACGGTTGCGAGCCTCAGGGCGTTCTCCATCAGCCGCTCGCGATCGTCCGCGGCGCTCGCGATCGCGGCGCGCCGCCCGGGCCGTGCGGGCAGCCCGTTTCGCATGCTCCGCGAGACGCGCCCGGAGATCAGCTCGGACATGCGGGCGGCGGCCGGCGTCTGAAAGCGGAGCGTCCAGCTGACCATCTCCTCGGTCAGCTCCGCGGCCCGCACCCTGCGGTCCTCGCGCAGGCACGCCGACATCGCCGCATGCAGCCCGCCGGCGATCCCCCTCACGACCGGGACGGGGAGCGGGCTCGCCTCGCGCTCGCCCGTGAAGCTCCTGCAGAGCATCCGCTCGCACGTGCCCGTCGCCTGGCGCAGGCGCATCAGGCCCGGGACGCCTGCCGTCGGCGTCTCAAGGATCACGAGCCCGGCCGCCTTGCGGTTCCTCGCGATCTCGTGCGCGAACTCGGCGAGCGCCGCGCGCAAGCGCTCTTCGAGCGAGCCGTTGCTGGCGAGGTACGCGTCGCCCGCGCGCCGCACGGCGTTGCCGGCCAGCAGGTCGAACGTCGCCAGCAGGCACTCCTGCTTGTTGGCGAACTGCTCGTAGAACGACCTCCGCGAGACGCCAGCGAGCGCGATCACCTGCCTGACGCTCGTGCCCTCGAAGCCGCTCGCTGCGACCGCCTCGACCATCGCCCCGTGTATGCGGATCCGTTGATGGCGGATGACCTCCTCGCGCCCGAGCCGGTGCGGGCCCGAGGGCAGGCGCTTGTAGAGCGGCTTCGCCGGCGCGGTGGCCGGCGCGGGACCACCGCCGCGCGCGACTGCCAGTAACTTTTTGTCTGCAGGCATATCGCGTCAATATACAGTCCAATTGCTCGGATTCATCCATTGAACGGTTTTTCTGGCGCGGACGCGTCAGTGCAGGACGATCTGGAGCGCGAGCACTCCCAGCCCCATCGTCAGGCCCACGCCGACATCGAGCGCCAGCTCGGCGCGGGCCGCCCGCGTCAGGATCCCGGCGAGGAGCTCGAAGAGGACCAGGCTCGCCACCACGCTGTACAGCGCCGCGTCCACCGCCGTCTGCTGGGCCGCGCCCGTGGCCCAGGCGAGCAGCAGCGCCAGCAGCGGGACCGCCGCGCCGCGGATCAGCGACCAGTCGTGGAGCAGCCCGCGCGCGAGCCCTCCGAGAGTGAGCGGCTCATGCGCGCTCAGGCGACGTCCGAGAACCGTCGCGTAGGCGTGGGCCAGCCAGTACAGCCAGGCGGCGATGACCGCCGAGGCGAACGTCTCCAGGTAGGTCTCCTTGCGCCCGCTCTCGGCCGCGAGCAGCGCCCCCATCATGATCGTCCCGTAGATGACCCCTGACGGGTTATTCGCGGGAAGCACCCATTCGGCCACGCGGCGAGCCCGGCGACCGGGCCCGGCGCCCGCCGGCGGGGGAGGCGAGAGGGAGGACGGGCGCGACTCGATCAAGCGATTATCGCCCCAGACGCCGATGGCTGCGCCGCGCGAGCGGATCGCCGGGCGGAGTAGTCTTGCCCGTCGTGGGAGAGCCTCGATCGAGGGTGCGACTGCGCCAGGCCGTGATCGTCGCCGCCGGTCTCGAGCCGGTGGCCTCGGCGCTGCGCTCCGCGCTCGAGCTCGGCGAGCCGTTTCGCGATCCGGGGGTCGCGGAGTTCGGCCTCGAGAACGCCGTCTTCGCCCTCGGCGACTGCTTCCTCGAGGTGATCTCCCCGAAGCAGCCCGGCACGGCCGCCGAGCGCTGGCTCGCGCGCCATGGCGGCGACGGCGGCTACATGGTGATCTTCGACATCGAGGACCTCGACGGCGCAAGGCAGCGCGCCGAGCGGCTCGGCGTGCGCGTCGTCTGGGGCATCGACCTGCCTGACATCTCCGGAACCCATCTGCATCCCGCCGATATGCGCGGCGCGATCGTCTCACTCGACCGCTCCGAGCCCTACGGCACGTGGCGCTGGGGCGGCCCGCAATGGACCGGACAGAGGGGCGAGGGGGCGGCCGGGCATCTCGCCGGGATCACCGTCGCCGTCGAAGACCCCCTCGCCGTCGCCACGACGTGGGGAGAGGTGCTGGGGGTTCCCGTCTCCATCGGCGGGCGGCCGTCGCTGAGACTCGACGGCGGCGAGGTCGTGTTCGACCAGGCCGCCGATGGGCGCGCAGAGGGGGTCGTCGAGTTCGCCGTGGAGGGCTCGCGCGGCGACCGCGGGATCGTCGAGGTCGGCGGCGTGAGCCTGCGGCTGCTCGAGCCGGCCGGGACCTAGCGGGACAGGGCGGCGCCGGACAGCACAGCGAAGCGCGGGTCGCGACGCTCGAGGAAGCTCGTGACGCCCTCGGCGAAGTCGGGCGCCGTGAACGACTGCAGCATCAGCCCGTCGGCCTCGGCCAGCGCCTGCGAGAGGTCCTGCTCGAGCGCCGTGTACACCTGGCGCTTGATCGTCGCCATGCTCGCGGGCGAGCAGTTGGTGGCCAGGTCGCGTGCGTAGGCGATCGTCTCCTCGAGCAGGAGCTCCGGGACGAGCACGCGGTTGACGAGGCCCAGCTCAAGGGCCTCCTCGGCGAGCAGCACCCGTCCGGAGAGCAGCAGGTCGAGCGCCGCGGCCGGCCCCAGCAGTCGTGGGAGGATCCACGAGATGCCGTGCTCTGCGATCAGCCCGCGCCGCGCGAAGGCGGTCGTCAGCTTCGCTCCCTCGGCGGCGAAGCGGATGTCGCACATAAGCGCCTGCACGAGCCCCAGGCCCGCGCAGGGGCCGTTGATCGCCGCGACGATCGGCTTGGGGATCGACAGCGGGAAGGTCTGCGGACGCCGATCCTGGGCCTTGGCGGCCGAGTCGACGTCGCCGTTTCCGATCGCCTGCAGCTCCTGCATGTCCGCGCCCGCGCAGAAGCCCCGCCCGGCGCCCGTCACGACGATCACGCGTACCTCCTCGGAGGCGGCGCAGCTCTCCAGCGCGTCGAAGTAGGCGCGCTGCATCTCGCCGGTCCACGCGTTCAGGCGCTCGGGCCTGTTCAGCGTGAGCAGGGCGACCCGGTCCTGAACCTCGTACTGCACCACTTCGCTCATCTTTCCTCCCTCGAGAGCTTGCCCTTCGAGCGTACCCCTCGGGCGCGAGCGGCGTGGCGCCGGTGGCGGCGGCGCGGCCCGTCAACGCCCGGACTCGTTCTGAAGTATGGTCGCTCGCGTGTGGTCTGATCTCGACGACGAGATCATCGGCGGCGACCTGACCGCCGCGCTCGCCTACGCGACGCCGGCGGCCGGCACGGTCGTGACGCCGGTCGCGCCGATCGGCCTGCGCGACCGTCCCGCCACCACCGTTGGCTTCACGACCTCGCTGGGATTCGGCCGCAAGCTCGACCGCATCTCCGACAATCCACGTGTCGCGCTCGCCTACCACGCGCGCGAGCACGGCTTCGCCTCAGGCTCTCGCTTCGTGCTCGTGCAGGGCACCGCCAGCTACGACACCGAGCCCGACCGGGAGACGCTCGAGAAGCGAGTCGGGCCGGCCTCGGCGCGCTTCATGGGAGAGCCGCGCAGAGGCCTCTTCTGGGACCGCTGGCTCAGCGCCTACTACGGCGACCGCGTCGTCGTGACCGTGCACGTCGAGCGCGTCATCTCCTGGCACGACCTCGCGTGCGCCGGCGAGCCGACCGTCCTCGGGACGCCGCGACCACATGGCGAGCCCGCCTCCCAGGCTCCCCCGAAGAATGGATCGGGGCCGCGCATCGACGTCACCCGCGCAGCGCAGCGCATCAGCTCACTTCCCCACGCGTTGCTCGGCTACCTGGGCAGCGACGGCTTTCCGATGATCGTGCCGGTCGGCGTCGGGCCGGCCACGGCCGCCGGCATCCAGCTCAAGGGGCGGCTGCCCGGCGGCGGGCGCCGCGCGGGGCTGCTCGCACATCGCTATGAGGCCCAGCTGATCGGCCTCGAGGCACGTCAGCACACCGGCTGGCTGGAGGAGGACGTCTACGCGCCGCACACCGAGACCGGCTTCCGTGCGCCGGCGAACAAGACGATCCTGCTGCTGGCCAACGGCTACCTCGCGCGGCGCGGCCTGAAGAAGGCGCGCGCGATGGGCCGCGGCTGAGGTGGCCGGCGACTTCGACCGCCTGGCGGCGTTCGATCCGCTCGCCGCAGGGGCGGCCGGCGAGCACAGGCGCTACCTCGTCGTGGACGCGTTCAGCGACGTGCCGCTGCAGGGCAACGCGCTCGGCGTCTTTCTCGATGCCCGCGGCGTCTCTTCCGAGGCGATGCAGCGGCTCGCCCGCGAGCTGAACCTGTCGGAGACCGTCCACATGCTGCCCGCCGAGGCGCAGGGCGACTGCCGGATTCGCATCTTCACGCCCACCCGCGAGCTGCCCTTCGCAGGCCATCCCGTGCTTGGCGCCGCGCTCGTCGCCGGCTCGGCGCTCGAGCGCGACGCGGTCGTCCTCGAGACGGGCGCCGGTCTCGTGCACGTCGAGCTCACCCGCGAGGCCGGACGGGTCGTGTTCGGGCGGATGCGCCAGCCGATCCCCACGTGGCGGACCTACGAGCGCGGGGCCGAGCTGCTCCTCGCGCTGGGCGTCGAGCGCTCGGGCCTGCCGGTCGAGGCCTACACGAACGGTCCCGTCCATGTGTACGTCCAGCTCGACAGCGAGGCGACCGTGGGGCAGCTGCGCCCGGACATGGGCGCGCTCGCCGACCTCGGCGAGGTGTGCGTCAGCTGCTTCGCCGGCTCGGGCGGGTCATGGAAGACTCGCATGTTCGCGCCCGCGCTCGGCGTGGCCGAGGACCCCGCCACGGGTTCCGCCGCCGGTCCGCTGGCAGTGCATCTCAGCCGGCACGGCCGCATCGCCTTCGGCGAGCAGATCGAGATCCGCCAGGGCGCCGAGATCGGCCGCGCCTCCGTGCTTCACGCACGGGCGGAGGGCTCGCCCGAGCGGATCGAGCGCGTCGAGGTCGGCGGCTCCGCTGTGATCGTGGCCGGCGGGGCGTTCGTCGGCGCTTGAGTGACGCACGGCACTCATCGGGTGGTGAACCGTGGCGTAGACTGACGCCGTGGCTTATGTCGAGCCAGAGCACGTGGACGTGCTCATAGTGGGGGCGGGACTCTCAGGCGTCGGCGCCGGCTATCACCTGCAGACGAACTGCCCCGAGCGCAGCTACGCGATCCTCGAGGCACGCGACTGCATCGGCGGCACCTGGGACCTGTTCCGCTACCCGGGCATCCGCTCGGACTCGGACATGTACACGCTCGGCTACTCCTTCAGGCCGTGGGAGGACGCCAAGGCGATCGCCGACGGGCCCACGATCCTCAGCTACGTGCGCAGCACGGCGAGCGACAACGGCATCGACCAGAAGATCCGCTTCCACCATCGTGTCGTGCGCGCCGAGTGGTCGAGCGAGGATGCGCGCTGGACGGTCACGGCGCAGCGCAGCGACACGGAGGAGGCGGTGCAGATGAGCTGCAGCTTCCTGCTGATGTGCAGCGGCTACTACCGCTACGACGAGGGCTACACGCCCGAGCTCCCCGGCAGCGAGCGCTTCCAGGGACGCATCGTCCACCCGCAGCACTGGACCGACGACATCGACTACGAGGGCAAGCGCGCGATCGTGATCGGCAGCGGCGCGACCGCCGTGACCCTCGTGCCGGCGATGGCCCGGAGCGCGGAGCACGTCACGATGCTCCAGCGCTCGCCGAGCTACGTCATCTCGCTGCCCGCCGAAGACCCGATCGCCAACTTCCTGCGGCGTGTGCTGCCGGCCAAATGGGCGTACGCGCTCGTGCGCTGGAAGAACGTGCTGCTGACGATGCTGAGCTTCCAGCTCAGCCGCCGCAGGCCGGCGCTCGTGAAGGCGCTGCTGCGCAAAGGGCAGGAAAAGCGGCTGCCCGTCGGGTTCGACATCGACACGCACTTCAAACCGAAGTACGGCCCGTGGGACCAGCGCCTCTGCCTCGTGCCCGACGGGGACCTGTTCGAGGTGATCAGCGAGGGCCGCGCCTCGATCGTGACCGATCAGATCGAGACGTTCACGGAGAAGGGCCTGCGGCTCGCCTCCGGCACAGAGCTCGAGGCCGACCTGATCGTGACCGCCACGGGCCTCAACATGCTCGCGTTCGGCGGCATGGAGATCGCCGTCGACGGCGAGGAGATCGAGCTGCCCCAGACGATGACCTACAAGGGCATGATGCTCAGCGGCGTGCCCAACCTGGCGCTCGCGTTCGGCTACACCAACGCCTCGTGGACGCTCAAATGCGATCTCACCTGCGAGTACATCTGCCGGATGCTCAACCACATGGCGGCGAACGGCTATGAGCAGTGCACGCCGCGCAACCGCGACCCGTCGGTCACCGAGGAGCCGTTCATCGACCTCACCTCCGGCTATGTGAAACGCTCGATCGAGAAATTCCCCAAACAGGGCTCTCGGGCGCCGTGGCGGCTCTACCAGAACTACGCCCTGGACATCATCAGCCTGCGCTTCGGCTCGGTCGAGGACGAGGCGATGGAGTTCTCCCGGAACGGGACGCCGGCGGTGGCTGCCGCCGAGGAGCTCGTGGCCTGAGCGACGCGCCCACCCGGGCCTAGACTGCCGGCGTGAGCGCGCGAGAGATGGAGCACGCCTTCGGGTCAAGCGACCCGTTCTCGCTGGGCGTCGAGGAGGAGCTGTTCCTCGTCGATCCCGTGACCGGTCGGCAGGTGAACGCCTCGGAGGCGGTGCAGGAGCGGCTCGGCCCCGTGCAGGGCACGGTGGAGCGCGAGCTGCACGCCTGCCAGGTCGAGCTGATCACCGACGTGTGCCGCAACGCAGCGGGGGCGGTCGGCCTGCTCGGCGGCCTGCGCCGGGCCGTGCTCGAGACCGGCGCCGGGCTGCTCGGGTCCGGCACCCATCCCTCGGCGATCGAGGGCGAGGCGGAGATCACCGACAAGGCGCGCTACGAGCGCATCCACGATCTGCTCGGAGACGCGGTGGCGACACCCGTCGCCGGACTCCACATCCACGTCGGCATGCCCGATCCCGAGACCGCCATCAGGGCCTTCAACGGGCTGCGCTCGCATCTGCCGCTGCTGCAGGCGCTGGGCGCCAACTCGCCCTTTCGCCACGGCCGCTACACCGGCCTGGCCTCTGCCCGCGAGGTGACCGTGCGCGGCTGGCCGCGCTCGGGGGTGCCGCGCGCGATGCGCGACTTCGCCGACTTCGCCGGCGCCGTCGAGCTGCTCACGCGTGCCGCCGACGTGCCCGACTACACGTGGTTCTGGTGGAAGCTTCGCCCCCATCCGCGTCTCGGAACGGTCGAGGTGCGGGCGCTCGACGCGCAGGCGCCGCTCGAGGACATCGCCGGGCTCGTGGCGCTCACCCACTGTCTCGCCCGTCACGCCGCCGAAGCCGATCCCGAGCCCGAGCCCGCGAACGAGGTGCTCGAGGAGGGCATGTTCCGCGCGGCTCGCTACGGCGTCCTCGCCCGCCTGCCCGACGCGGAGGGGAGCCTGCGGCCCGTGGGCGAGCTCCTGGAGCACAGGCTCGAGCTCGTCAGCGGCCAGGCGCGGGAGCTCGGCTGCACCGCCGAGCTCGAGGGTCTGCGGACGCTGCTGGGCCGCGGGGGAGGGGCAGGCCGCCAGCGCTCCGCCTTCGAGATCGCCGGCATGGACGGGCTGCTGCGAGACATCAGTGGGCTGACGGGAGCGTCCGCCGCGGAGTGATCGAGCTGTATGCGCGCTCGCGGACGCATTGGAACTGTTAGATTCCCGCGGGTTGCATCGCACGACGTCGAAGGGATTCGGGGTGGCGGTGAGAGGGGTCTCAACGCAAGCCGGAGGACAGGACCGGTCACGGTCCAGCTTCGCGCTGGGCGCGGTCGGACGCCCGACGCTGTCTCGCGGCCTCTCGGCGCGCATGGCGGTCTTCGCGATGGCGGTGCTCGCCTGCCTCGGCGCGGCCTCCCGGGCGCAGGCGGCGCCGATCGACGGGATTCACAACATCCAGCACATCGTGATGATCATGCAGGAGAACCGGTCGTTCGACTCGTACTTCGGCACCTACCCGGGCGCCAACGGAATCCCCGGAAAAGTGTGCATCCACGACCCGTTCAACGGCGGCTGCGTGGCGCCCTACCACAACGCCAACGACCTCAACTTCGGCGGGCCCCACGGCATGGCCGCGACGCGCTCGGACGTCAACGGCGGAAGGATGGACGGCTTCGTCGAACAGGTGGAGGAAAAAAGCAAATGCACCACCGACCCGGCGGGCTGCCTCCCGTGCAGCAACCCGAAAGCCTCGCAGACCAACTGCCTCGACGTGATGGGCTATCACGACGCGCGCGAGATTCCCAACTATTGGACCTACGCGCAGAACTTCACACTGCAGGACAACATGTTCGAGTCGGCCGCGTCGTGGAGCCTGCCCGAGCACTTGTTCCTCGTCTCGGGCTGGTCTGCCTCCTGTCCCACCGGGGATCCCAACCCGATGGACTGCACGAGCTCCCTGGACCCCGCCGGCGTGGCGCAGGGCCCGCGCACCTTCACCGACCTGACCTACCTCCTCTACAAGGCGAAAGTCAGCTGGCGCTACTACATCTTCGAAGGCTCCGAGCCCGACTGCCAGGCCGACGAAGCGCTCACGTGCGCACCGGTCAAACAGGGGCCCAAAACGATCAGCATCTGGAACCAGCTTCCCTACTTCACCGACGTGCAGCAGGACGGGCAGGTGGGGAACATCCAGTCGATTAACAGCCTCTACTCGGCGATCCACGAAACGAGCACCTGCGGCCTGCCGAACGTCTCCTGGGTCGTGCCCAGCCAGGAAGTCTCCGAGCATCCCCCCAGCCGTGTCTCCAAGGGACAGAGCTACATCACGACGCTCGTCAACTCGATCATGCGCAGCCCCTGCTGGGGCACCACGGCGATCCTCGTCTCCTGGGATGACCTCGGCGGCTTCTACGACCACGTCACACCGCCGGTGGTCGACCAGAACGGCTACGGCATCCGCGTCCCGGGCCTGGTGATAAGCCCCTACGCGAAGAAGGGCTTCATCGACCATCAGCGCCTCAGCCACGACGCCTACCTGAAGTTCATCGAGGACGCCTTCCTCAACAAGGCCCGCCTGAACCCCGCCACCGACGGACGGCCCGACGCCCGTCCCACCGTCCGCGAAGAAGCCCCCGGCCTCGGCGACCTGGCGAGCGACTTCGACTTCAGCCAGCAGCCGCGCCCCCCGCTCCTGCTCTCGCCGCACCCCGAACCGGGCCCCGCGTCGAACCCGCCGGGCTCCAGCCCGCCGATCGTCGAAACCGGCGCGGCCTCCTCGATCAAGCAGACGTCCGCGACGTTGAACGGCAGCGTCAATCCCAGCGGTGGCGCCGTCAGCGACTGCCGCTTCGAATACGGCACATCGAGCTCCTACGGGTCGAGCGTCGCCTGCTTGCAGTCTCCAGGGTCCGGCTCGAGCCCCGTCGCGGTCTCGGCCACGCTCGCGGGCCTGAAGGCGAGCACCGCCTACCACTTCCGGATCAGGGCGACGAACCCCGGCGGGACGACGCCAGGCGCCGATCAGTCGTTCTCGACCCTGGCCAACGCTCCCACGGCCGAAACGGACCCGGCCTCGGGCGTGGGCCAGACCGCGGCCACCCTCAACGCGATGGTCAACCCGAACGGCGGCGAAGTCAGCGACTGTCACTTCGAATACGGCACGACCGCCTCCTATGGGTCGAGCGCGCCGTGCTCCTCCTCGCCGGGGTCGGCCTCGAGCCCGGTGCCGGTGGCGGCGCCCGTGGCGGGGCTTGCCGCGAAGAGCAGCTACCACTTCCGGATCGTCGCCGTGAACCCCGCGGGGATGGGAGTCGGCGGCGACCAGATGCTGACGACCGCGTCGAGCAACCGGCCGGCGGTCGTGACCAAGCCGGCGTCGTCGCTGACGCAGACCTCGGCCATGCTCAACGCGACCGTCAACCCGAACGGCGGCGAAGTGAGCGACTGCCACTTCGAATACGGCGCCGGCGAATCCTACGGCTCGAGCGTTCCCTGCTCGGCACTCCCGGGGTCGGGCAGCGGTGAAGTCGCGGTCTCCGCGGCGGTGACGGGCCTCAACCCGGTGACCGGCTACCACTTCCGGATCGTCGCCACGAACTCGGGCGGGACGAGCACCGACGGCTCCCAGAGCTTCACGACGCTGCCGAACGCCCCTGCGGTCGAAACGGGTACGGCCTCCGCGCTGAATCAGACCTCGGCGACGTTGAACGCGACGGTCGACCCGAACGGGGGCGAAGTCAGCGACTGCCACTTCGACTACGGGAGCACCGAAGCCTACGGCTCGAGCGTGCCGTGCGTCTCGCTTCCGGGATCAGGCACCTCGCCCGTGCCCGCGACGGGCCAGCCGACCGCGCTCACTGCGAACGCGGGCTACCACTTTCGGATCGTCGCGACGAACGCCGGCGGCACGAGCTTCGGAAGCGACCAGTCCCTGAAAACGCTGCCCAACGCGCCAAAGGTGGAAACCACCGCCGCTTCATCGATCGCCCAGACCGCGGCGAGCCTCGGCGGCAAGGTGAACCCGAACGGGGCGGAACTGAGCGACTGCCACTTCGACTACGGCACGACGACGGCCTACGGGTCGAGCGCGCCCTGCTCCTCCTCACCGGGGTCGGCCTCGAGCTCCGTGGCGGTGACGGCCGCGCTGTCGGCCCTTCAACCGAACACCGCCTACCACTTCCGGATCGTCGCGACGAACCCCGGCGGGACGAGCCTCGGGTCCGACCAGCAGTTCTCCACGCTGCCGAACCGGCCCACGGTGGAAACGGGCGCCGCCTCGGCCGTCAAGCAGACGACGGCCGCTCTCGGCGCGACGGTGAACCCGAACGGGGGCGAAGTCAGCGACTGCCACTTCGAATACGGGAACTCGACCGCCTACGGGTCGAGCGTGCCCTGCACGCCGGCGCCGGGCGCGGGCTCCACGCCCGTCGCCGTCTCGGCGCAGCTGACGGCGCTGAAGGTGAACACGACCTACCACTTCCGCGTCCAGGCGACGAACTCAGGCGGCGCATCGGAAGGCGCCGATCAGACGTTCACGACCGAAGGCGCCCCCGAATACGGACGCTGCGTGCGGCTGCCGGGCGGCACGAGGGGCAGGTTCTCGACCGGCACCTGCACCTCGCCGGCCACAGCGGAAAGCTTCTCCTACGAATGGCTGCCGGGACCGGGCCCGAACCGCCAGTTCACGACGGCGTCGCGCTCGGAAACGGTGCCTACGCTCGAAACCGTCGGCAGGGTCAAAGTGAAGTGCACGGGCGAGACGAGCTCGGGCGAATACACCGGCCTGCGGACGGTCGGCGGCCTCGTGGTCCACTTCACCGGCTGCAAAGCGTGGGCTTCCCCATGCAGCAGCATGGGAGCGGCCGAAGGCGAAATTGTCACGAAGACGCTCCAGGGCGTCCTCGGATGGGAAAGCAGGGCCGAACACACCGTCGCGCAGGCTCTCTTCCCGGCCGAAGCCGGGGCCCCCATCGCGGAAGCCACGTGTGGCGTGGCCTCGCTCACGGTCCGGGGCTCGGTGCTCGCCCCCGTCACCGAGGGCCGCATGTCGAACTCGACGATCGTGAAATACGTGCAGCTCGCCGGCAGGCAGCGGCTGGAACACTTCGAAGGCGAACCGGACGAACTACTCGAAGCGTCCATCGCCGGGGGACCCTTCGAACAGGCGGGGCTCAGCCTCTCGGTGACCCAGACGAGCGCCGAAGCGATCGAGATCAACTGGTTCGTCTAGGGCCCTTGCAGGTCCTCGCCCCGACGTTAGCGGCGTGCGCGCTCCCAGCGGCGCAGATGCATTACCCGACAGGTAATCGCGCCGGGGCACCCTGCGGAGTAGCTTAGGCCGATGGCAGTCGCGGCCGCTCCGGTTCCAGTCGGCGAGCTGCTGCGCTCGTGGCGGCGACGGCGCAGCCTCAGCCAGCTGGAGCTGTCGCTCAACGCCGGCGTGTCATCGCGCCATCTGAGCTTCCTCGAGACGGGAGCGCCCGGCCGAGCCGCGAGATGGTCCTCCACCTCGCCGAGGAGCTCCAGGTTCCGCCGCGCGAGCGCAACACGCTGCTGCTCGCGGCCGGCTTCGCGCCGCTCTACACCGAGCGCTCGCTCGAGGAGCCCGAGATGGACCTCGTGCGCGGAGCGATCGACCGCTTCCTGCGCGCCCACGAGCCCTACCCCGCCCTCGTGATCGACCGCTATCACGACCTGCTGGCATCGAACGACGCGCTCGGAACGCTGCTCGAGGGCGTCTCGCCAGATCTGCTCGAGGCCCCGGCCAACGTGCTTCGCATCGCGCTTCACCCGCATGGCATGGCGCCGCGGACCCTGAACTTCGGGGAATGGAGCGCACACCTGATGCAGCGTCTGCACCGCGAGATGCAGGTCACCGCCGATCCGCGCCTGCAGAGCCTCCACGACGAGCTCGCCGGCTACCCAGGCGTCGAGCTCAGCTCACCGCAGGGCCGGGTCCGCTCGCAGGACATCGTGCTGCCGGTGCGCCTGCGCGACGGCGAGGAGGAGCTCGCCTTCTTCAGCACGCTCTCGACGTTCGGCACGGCCGTCGACATCACGCTGGCGGAGCTCTCGATCGAGGCCTTCTATCCCGCCAACGCGCACACGGCGAACCGCCTGCTGCGGGACGTCGGCGCCGATCCGGCTGAAGGCGCCTAGCGTCAGGGGGTGTACTGGCCGCGTTCGGCGATCATGCCGCCGGGCGCGAGGCCTGCGTCGAAGAGCCGCTCGACGACGGCCTCCGCCGGGACGGGCGAGCCCATGAAGGGTCCCTGGGCGAGCGTGCAGCCCATCGTCTGCAGCGTGATCATCTCCTGCTCGGTGCCGATTCCCTTGGCTATCACCGTCAGCGACAGGTCCTTGGCGAGCACCAGGATGGCCTGCAGCAGCCAGCTGCGGTAGTCCTCGTCGTCGGGGGCTGCGAGCGAGGAGCGGTCGACGACGAGCAGGTCGAGCGGCAGCCTGCGCAGGTCGGAGTGATGCGCGTAGCCGCTGCCGAAGTCGTAGATCGCGATGCGCACGCCGAGCTCCTTCAGCTCCTGCAGGCGCCCGGCGACACCCTCGATGTCCTGCAGCACTGTGCTCTCTGAGATCTCGAGCGTGAGCAGCGAGGGCTCTATCCCGGACTGCAGGAGCGCCCGCCGGACGTCGGTCGGGAAGCCGTCCCGAGCCAGCTGGGTCGCCGTGACGGGCACCGAGACGCTGACCCTGTGGCCGGTCACGTTCCACGCGGCGGCCTTGGTGGCGGCCTCCTCGAGCATCCAGCGGCCGATCGGCACGCTCAGCCCCGTCTCCTCGGCCAGCGCGATGAAGTGCTCGGGGCCGAGGACGCCCTGGCTGGGGTGGCGCCAGCGCAGCAGCGCCTCGAGGCCCACCACTTTGCGGCTCGTCAGGTCATAGACGGGCTCGTACATCAGGAAGAGCTGTTTGCTCTGGAGCGCCGCGCCCAGCTCGGTCTCGAGCACGCCGCGCCCCTCGATGACGGAGCGCATGTTCGCGTTGAAGAGGGTGTAGCGGTCCTTCCCCGCGGCCTTCGACGCCTCGAGGGCCAGGTGGGCGTCGCGCAGCAGATCGTCGGGGGTGGCGTAGCGGCCGAAGGCGACCCCGATGCTGGCAGTCAGGAAGATGCTCGGTCCGAAGCCTGCGATGTTGACCGGCTCGTGCAGCGCCTCGATCACGCGCCGGGCGAGCGAGTCAAGCCGCGCGCCGCGGGCCGCCGACTCGACGAGGATGACGAACTCGTCTCCTCCGAGCCGGCCCACCGTGTCGTGAGCGCGGATCACCGTCTCGAGCCGTTCGGCGACCGTTCCAAGGAGTTCATCTCCGGCGGCCTGCCCGAGCTTGTCGTTGACGTTCTCAAACCAGTCGATGTCGATGAACAGCGCTCCGGCGAGCAGTCCCGACTCGCGGCTTGCGCGGGCGAGCATGCGCTGGGCGCGGTCCATCATCAGCGCGCGGTTGGGGAGACCGGTCAGCTGGTCGTAGAGATCCTCGTGGGGGACCTCGCGGGGCTTGACCGCCGGCGCCGCGGCGCGCGGGCGGCCGGCTCCGAGGACGACGACGAGCACGGCGAGCATGAGGCTCAGCAGGATCCCGGCGATCAGCAGCACGAGCGCGTGCCAGTCGGCGAGCACGGCGGCGTCGACGGGGCCGCCGAAGCTGCGGACGCTCCATCCGTTGTGAAGGTTCGTGGTGGTGCTCTGCGCGCCGGGCCCGGGCGTGCCGCCGGTGAAGATCGCGCTCGAGGAGCCCGTCTTGTGACGCAGGCGGACGGCGGCTTCGGGGTGGCCCTGCAGCGCCTGCTGCAGCACTACGGTCGGCAGGAGCACCTCGCGCAGCCAGCCGACGAAGGCTTCCCTGCGGGCCGTGAAGCCAGTCGGCGGCACGCCACCCTTGTAGACCGGCCTTGCGATTCCGAGGGCGCCGACGTTCTTGGCGGAGACGCTCGTGTAGAGGCTCTGCGCGGAGTCCCGCGAGTCGAGCAGACCGGGGGTCACGGCGCACAGGTCAAGGCCCCGGGGCGTGTACCTCGCGGCGCTCTTCGGAAGCCCGGCGATCACGAAGCAGTAGGCGGGACGCTTGCCGGAGGGGACGATCCGAAGGGTTGAGCCCGGCGACGGCGCGGACTGCACCCGCAGCCCTTTCAAGGTGCGGCTTGTGAGCGGCGGTTTCAGCGGCCGGCCGGTGATCTTCGCTTCGAAGGCGGGGAGTTCTGAGGCGCGGACGAGCGTGACGAGGCTGAGCTTCGCGAGTTCGGGGTAGCGGTGGAACCCGTCGCCGTACTTCGCCCACGCTTCGAATTCCGCGGGGGACGCCTTGGGGTTGCCGGCGAAGAAGGTGGTGGCGCCGATGGCGAAGTCTTCCTGGTGCTGGACCGATGCCTTCAACGTGGAGGCGACGTCCGCCGAGGTCTGTCGCGAGGCCTGCCGCGCCTTGCTCGCATCTTTGTGCGCCACCGTCTGGGCGCCGAGGATCGAGCCGACGGTCCCGGCCGCGACGCACACGAGCGCCACGGCGCCCCACACGAGCCTGCGGCTGCGGACGAGATTCCTCACCCGCGTGAGGCGGTCGACCGCCGGAGCGTCCGGCGTCGTCTCCGCAGTGCCGGCGTCGCGGGCCTGCGGGTCGGCGACCTGCTCGGCGGGGCGCTGAGCAGGCGTCTCGGGAGGGCCGCTGACGGGTCCTGCCTCTGAGGGGGCGGCTGTCGGGTCGCCCGTGGGGTTGTCGTGTTGGGGCGTTTCGCTATCGGGCATGGCGATCCTGAGTGCTCCCAACTCGCGCGCACGTGCGTCTTTGGCTTGATCGAGCCTGAAGGCATGGGTTCATGTGCATCCTGCCCTCATCTCGACAAATGACCGACAGGCCTTTACGCCTGCAAAACGGCCTGCCTCGCGGCGGTCCCGCGGCCCTCTCGTGCTTTAGCCCACGAATCGCGACGGGCTATCTGACGCCGTCGCCGGTGCGGCGCCTGGCGGCGATCATGCGCACGGGCGTCTCGGGCGTGAAGCTCTGGAGGTCCCGCTCGACGAGCTTGCCCTCGATGATCGCGATCGGGTCCTTCTCCGGGTCGAACAGCAGCGAGTGCCCGAGCTGCCAGAACTCCGCCCACGGGCCTTCATCGGCGTCCCAGTCGCCGGTGCCGCCCGGGTCCGCCCAGTCGAGGACGGCGGCGAGGTGCCTGGCGAAGCGTCGTCGTTCCTGCAGGGACCCTTCGCGCTCCAGTCGCCGCGCCATCGCCCGCACGGCCGTCTTCCAGCGGGGGTCGTCGACGTCCTCGAGATGAAGCGGCCCGGGTCGGATCTGCCAGATGCTGCTCGGCGTCACGCCGAGAGCGCGGGCGATCCGCAGCTTCGTTGCGGGGTGCGGGTTCGCCGTGAAGCCGGACTCGACCATGCTCCAGGTCGCCGGCGGCAGACCCCCGCGCGCACAGGCCTCTCCCTGGGACAGGCCGCGCTCGGCGCGAAGCTGCTCGATGACTGCGGAAGGGCGTTCCATGCCGATCGAAAGCCATCATTGCGTTTCCCTCGGACGGCAATATCCGCTACCTTGACGCGAAGGGATAGCGGTGGGCCAGCTTGGAGGCAGGCCCATATCGGCGGGGAGCGCATCGTCAAGGACTGGGAAGGGTGGTGCAGGGTGCCGAGCAGGGGTGGACGGAGCGGAGTGTTGAGCCTGGATGGCGGCGCGGCATCGGCCCGTGGCGTCAGCCTGGATCTCCGGCGCCTGCAGAGGCCCGCCCTGGTCGTTGTTGCCGCGGCACTCGCCTGTGTCGCCGCGATCGCCGTGGCACTGCACGCTGGGGCGGCACCCACCCGTTCATTGACCGCCAGCCACCGCAACTACGTGCCGGCAAGCCTCGCCCCCGTGGCCTCGGCGAGCATCGGCCGCGCCGAGCGCGGCTACTGGGCGGTCCGCCACGGCGACTCGCTGCAGACCGCCGGAGGCTCGATCACGACCAGCTTCGCCGCGTCAGGGGCGCATCTGAGCGTCGCCGCCGGGACGCTCGAGCTCTCGCTCGCCTCCGTCGGCCGCGGCACGCAGCTCCAGCGCGTGAGCACGGCCGCACCCTCGGCGACAGGGAGCCAGGTGCTCTACGGCCGCGGATCGATCGATGAGCTCTACCGGAACGGTCCCTATGGCTTGGAGCAGGCCTTCAACGTGCGCACGCGCCCGCAGGGCGGCGGCGCACTCGTGCTGGCGCTCGGGATGGGGGGGACGCTCGTGGGGCGGCAGGCCGGCGGGCAGGTCCTGTTCCGGACGCGTTCGGGCGCCACGGCGCTCACCTACGGCCAGCTGAGCGCAGTCGACGCGACGGGCAGGCAGCTGCCCGCGACGATGCAGCTCGGACACGGAGGTCTGCAGCTCAGGATCGATGACCGGGGCTCGCGCTATCCGCTGTCGATCGACCCGTTCCTCCAGCAGGGCGGCAAGCTCACCGGGACCCCTGAAGAGATCGAAAAGGGCCATCTCGGCGGGAGCGTTGCGCTGTCGGCGGACGGGAACACGGCGCTGATCGGCGGCAGCGAAGACAACACAGGCGTCGGCGCGGTGTGGGTATTCACGCGCTCGGGAACCACGTGGACGCAGCAGGGCGCCAAGCTCACCGGCGCGGGAGAGATCGGCGAAGGCCACTTCGGCTTCGGCGTGGCGCTGTCGGCCGATGGGAACACGGCGCTGATCGGCGGCGGGGGCGACAACAAAGGAGTCGGTGCGGCGTGGGTGTTCACGCGGACGGAAGGGACCTGGACGCAGCAGGGCGCGAAGCTGACAGGCGCTGGCGAGAAAGGCGCAGGCCATCTCGGCTTCCGGGTGGCGCTGGCGGCTGACGGCAACACGGCGCTGGTGGGTGCCCCGGGCGACAACTTCAAAGTCGGTGCGGCGTGGGTGTTCACCCGGACGGAAGCGACCTGGACGCAGCAGGGCCCGAAGATCACGGGAGCCGGGGAGATCACCACAAGCGAACAGCCCGGTGAATTCGGCGTGGGCGTCGCGCTCTCGGCTGACGGGAACACGGCGCTGATCGGCGGCAGCGGTGACAACGAAGAAGTGGGCGCGGTGTGGGCCTTCATCCGCTCGGGCGCGACCTGGGAAGCGCAGGGCGCCAAGCTCACCGGAAGCGGCGAGACGGGCAAAGCCCGTCTCGGTTTCAACGTGGCGCTGTCGGAAGACGGCAACACGGCGCTGATCGCCGGCGGCGGCGATAACACGGAAATCGGCGCGGCGTGGGTGTTCACACGCTCGGGCATCACCTGGGAACAACAGGGCTCAAAGCTCACAGGTAGCGGCGAGACCGGCAAAGGCCATTTCGGGGTCAGCGTGCGGCTGTCCGCCGACGGGAACACGGCGCTGATCGGGGGGGTCACCGACAACTTCGAAATCGGCGCGGCCTGGGTGTTCACACGGTCTGGGACGATCTGGGAACAGCAGGGCGCGAAGCTCACGGGCACCGGCGAGAGCGGCAAGGGCCTCTTCGGCAACAGCGTCGCGCTGTCGGCCGACGCGTCCACGGCGCTGATCGGCGGCCCCAACGACAACCTCGAAAAAGGGGCGGTATGGGTGTTCGTGAGCCCGACTCCGACCGCGCCGACGGCGGTCACGGGAGCGGCCTCGACGATCAAACAGACCTCGGCGAAGCTGAACGCCACCGTGAACCCGAACAACTCGTCCGTGACCGACTGCCACTTCGAATACGGCACCACCCTGCCCTACAGCTCCAGCGTGCCCTGCACGACGCTGCCGGGCTCGGGGGTCTTCCCCGTGGCGGTGTCGGCCACGGCGGAACCGCTCGTGGCAGGCACCACCTACCACTTCCGGATCGTCGCGACGAACGCGAAAGGCACGGGGGAAGGCGAAGATCAGACGTTCACGACGCTCGCCGCGCCGGAAGTCGGAAGATGCATCAAACTCGCCAAAGGCGTCAAAGGCGCGTATTCGAGCGCCTCCTGCACGGTTCCCGCCACGGCCGAAAAATTCGGCTTCGAATGGGCGTCGGGGCCGGGTTCGAAACCGAAATTCACGACCGCCTTCAAAGAACTGACGACGATCAAGCTCGAAACCGTCAAAAAAACGCTCGTCACGTGCAAAGGCGAGACCGGCACGGGCGAATTCACCGGGCCGAAAAGCGTGAGTGGCGTGGTGCTGACGCTCACCGGGTGCGAATCGCAGGCGACCAAATGCACGACCGCCGGCGCCCTCACCGAAGGCGAAGTCGTGACGAGCACGCTCGAAGGCGTCCTCGGGTGGGAAAGCAAACCGCTGAAACACGTCGCCACCGATCTCTTCCCGATCGGGCACACCGGGCCACTGGTCGAATTCACGTGTGGCACCGTTCCGGTGCAGGTCGTGGGCTCGGTGCTCGTGAAAGACGTGGCCGGGAAAATGGCGACCTCGGAGATCCTCAAATACGTCGAGAGCGGCGGCAAACAGAAACCGGAACGCTTCGAAGGCGGAACGCCGGACGTGCTCGAAGCCAAATTCGGCGAAGCGGCGATCGAACAGATGGGCCTGGCCCTGACGATCACGCAGACCCGCGAAGAATCGCTCGAGATCAACTGGTTCGTCTAGCGGCGGCCGCTCAGGCGATCGCGGGCGACTCGGGCAGCCTCGCCAGCGCTGCGTCCATGTCCCGCTCGGAGAACTCGGGATCCTCGAGCTCGCCGGCCAGGTAGGCGTCGTAGGCCGACAGGTCGAAGTGGCCGTGGCCGCATAGCCCGAAGAGGATCACGCGCTCCTGGCCCGCCTCGCGAGCCGCCTCGGCTTCCTCGATCACCGCGCGGATCGCGTGGGCCGGCTCGGGCGCCGGGATGATGCCCTCGCTGCGGGCGAAGCGCACGGCCGCCGCGAAGGTCTCGTTCTGGCGGTAGGCGCGCGCCTCGACAGCACCGGCGCGCACCAGCCCGCAGAGCATCGGGGCGTCGCCGTGGTAGCGCAGGCCGCCGGCGTGAACCGGCGGTGGCACGAAGTCGTGGCCGAGGGTGAACATCGCCATCAGCGGCGTGAGGCCGGCCGTGTCGCCGAAGTCGTAGCGGTAGACGCCGCGCGTGAGCGTGGGGCAGGCCGACGGCTCGGCCGCCAGGAAGCGCATCTGCGCCTCGCCGCGCAGCACCCGCCGCAGGAAGGGGAAAGCGAGCCCGGCGAAGTTCGAGCCGCCTCCCACGCAGCCGATCACGACGTCCGGCTGCTCGCCGGCCATCTCCATCTGGGCCGCGGCCTCCTGGCCGATCACCGTCTGGTGCAGCAGCACGTGGTTGAGCACCGAGCCGAGCGCGTAGTTGGTGTCCTCGCGCGAGGCGGCCACCTCGACCGCCTCGGATATCGCGATCCCCAGCGACCCGGTCGGGTGGTCCTGCTGCGCGCGCCCCGACTCGGTCAGCGTGCTGGGCGAGCGGTGAACAGTCGCGCCCCAGGTCTGCATCATCGAGCGCCGGTAGGGCTTCTGGTCATAGGAGGAGCCGACCATGAAGACCTCGCACTCCATCCCGAAGAGCGTGCAGGCGAAGGCCAGCGCCGAGCCCCACTGCCCGGCTCCCGTCTCGGTCGTCAGCCGCGTGATGCCGGCGCGCATGTTCTCGTAGGCCTGCGGCACGGCGGTGTTCGGCTTGTGCGAGCCGGCGGGCGAGACGCCCTCGTACTTGTAGTAGATGTGCGCGGGCGTGTCGAGCTCGCGCTCCAGGCGCCGCGCGCGGTAGAGCGGCGTGGGCCGCCACAGCCGGTAGGCGTCGCGCACCTCGTCGGGGATCGGCACGAGCGGCTCGGGCGAGACCTCCTGTTCGATCAGTCCCATCGGGAAGATCGGCGTGAGGTCGGGCGGCCCGGCCGGTTCGAGCGTCTGCGGGTTCAGCGGCGGCAACGGCTCGCCGGGGAGCTCCGGCAGCAGGTTCACCCAATGCGTGGGAATATCGCGCTCGCTCAGCAGGAACTTCACCGGCTGCTCGGCCATGATCCCTCCTCTTGGATATGCGTGGGCGAGAGCCTACAGCGTCCGACCCAGCGGCCGTGGGGCACGGCCAGACCAGCTCCTGTGGCCTTACGGGCGCTGCTCCAGCCGACTTTTGTGCCGCAGGTTGACAGCGGGCGCGGTTGTCTGTATACACCTACCAACCGCTTGGTCGTTTTTCTAGGAGGAGGAGCGGACCGCCTTCACGCTCGACGAGAAGCGCGCTAGCGTAACGGCGGCGCCAAGCGAGCACGAGTTGTCGGCGCTTCGCAGCTTTCCGGACAGCAGGGGCCTCCGCCACCAGACGCTTGGCAGATGATGCCGTCCACTAAGCCCGAATTCGCCAACAGCCCGCTGCGTGAGACGGGGCACGAAGTCGCCGAGCGGACCAGAACGGCCTGGGGCCATAGGCCGCCCGACCTCCTCCTTCAGGGTGCACGGGTGCTGCTCGCGTCCGGCGAGTTCGCCGCCCGGGACGTCGCAATCGTCGGCGCGCGGATTGCGGCAGTCGCCCAGGACCTTGCCGCGCCCGGAGAGGCCACAGTCGATCTTCGTGGCAGGACACTCGTGCCGGGCTACGTCGAGCCGCACTGTCACACGCTTGGGCCGCTCTCGACGGGCAGCTACTGCGGACAGGCCTTGGTACACGGCACCACCTGCATCGTCTCCGACGACTCGTTCGTCTATGGATTCCTGTCGCCTCGGCAGTACCCGCCGATGCTTGACATCTCCGAGCGGCTGCCGCTTGTTCTCCGCTGGTCACTCCGTCTCGAGGGGCCCCGTACAGTTCCGTTGGAGGCGATCTCGGAGCTGATCGAGCGACCCGACGTCGTACAGATCGGCGAGTTGATGACGCGACCGGTGCTGGATGAGGTCCCGTCCGAGATAGCCGACCTGATCGCGGCGGCCCGGTCGAAGGGCCTCCGTGTGGAGGGGCATAGCCCCGGCGCATCGGGGCGGACTCTCGGAGTAGCAGCGGCGGCCGGAATCACGGCCGACCACGAGTCACAGCGAGGCGATGAGTTGATCGAGCGGCTTCGGTGCGGCCTCTGGGCGTTCATCCGGTACACCGACCTCCTCCGTGACACCCCCGCGATCGTTGCCGAGGTGATCGACGCAGGCGTTTCCTTCGAGCGGACAGCGTTCACCACCGATTGGAGCCTGCCGCCGTGGATCGCCCGTCACGGAACCATCGATGCAGCCATTGCCGCCGCTCTCGGCGCCGGCATGTCACCCGAGGAGGCGTACGCCTGCGCCACTCGACGACCCGCCACCTACCTTTCGCTGGACGCTCACCTAGGTGTCGTCGCGCCAGGTCGGCTGGCAAGCATGAACGTGCTCGAGGATGCCGAGCACCCGTTTCCAGAGCGGGTGTTCAGCCTTGGCAAGGAGGTTGCCCGCGACGGCCAGCTACTGATTGACGTCCCGGACGTCGATTGGGCGGCGTTGGGCGCGCCGCGCTGGAGCGAGCGGCGGAGTGGCCCGTCACCGTCCACGTTTCGCGCCGCTCCAGACGATCCGGTCATATCGTTGGAGTCCTCAGCGATGGTGCGTCCCGGCCGGGGATCAGCCACGGGCAAGCCGATTGTGTGCGTCGCCATCGACCCGGGTACGGAATCGTTCACCCGCGCCGCAATCCACGGCCTCCCGGATCGTCTTGAGGGCATCGCGTCGACGTTGACGCCACGACGACTGCTGGTGGCGATTGGGAGCGACTCGGACGCGATCGGCCGCTGCGTAGATGCAGTCATGGCACCGGGGGGTGGGATCGCTTACCAGCGCGACGGCGAGCTCCACATGCTGACGCTGCCCGTAGGCGGGGTGCTCACGGCCGCCCCCTTCGCTCAGGTCCTGGACTTCTGGGACGAGACGGGCCGGTTCTTCTCCGAGCTCGGGCACGACCTGGCCGATCCGATCTCGACGCTGCTGTACATCGGCTCAGACAGCCTGCCCGGCGCACGCTTCAACGCGCGAGGACTCGTTGACACGCGGGCCGGCACGATCATCGCGCCCTCGCGGCCCGTGGAGTGGATTTGACCTCGGCCCACGGAGAGTGGCACCCTGCGTCTGGGGCGCGTTCTCGACTGATCGCGGTGAACAGCCGTTAAGCTGGATGTCTCCCAGCGCACAGAGAGGGGCCTGGCAGATGATCCTCGAGCGGTACTACCTTGCGTGCCTGGCGCATGCCTCCTATCTGATCGCCGATGAGGAGAGCGGCGAGGCGGCGGTCGTCGACCCGCAGCGCGACATCGACTGCTATCTCGAGTCGGCGGCGGAGCTGGGGTGCCGTATCAGTCACGTCTTCCTCACCCATTTCCATGCCGATTTCGTGGCGGGCCATCTCGAGCTGCGCGACCGGCAGGGCGCGACGATCCACCTGGGCTCGCGGGCGAGCGCCCAGTATGCGTTCACGCCGATGGACGATGGCGACACGCTCGATCTCGGCCGCGTCCGCCTCGAAGTGCTCGAGACGCCCGGTCATTCGCCGGAGTCGATCTCGATCGTCGTTTACGACCTTGACCAGCACGAGCGGGCCCCGCACGCGGTCCTCACGGGGGACACGCTGTTCATCGGCGACGTGGGCCGGCCGGACCTGCGGGCATCGCTCGGCTGGAGCGCTGAGGACCTCGGGGGGATGCTTTACGAGTCTCTGCGCGAGAAGCTGCTTCCGCTCCCCGACGAGACGCTCGTCTATCCCGGGCACGGCGCCGGCTCTCTCTGCGGCAAGCACCTGAGCACCGACTCGGTGTCGACGATCGGCGAGCAGCGGCTCCACAACTATGCGCTGAAGCCGATGAGCAAGCAGCAGTTCATCGGGATCGTCACGGCCGATCAGCCCGACACGCCGGACTACTTCACCTACGACGCTGTGCTCAACACGAAGGAGCGGCCGACGCTCGACGAGACGCTCGAGCGCGAGCTGCAGCCGCTGTCGCTCGACGAGGTGCTGGCGGCTCAGGAGGCGGGGGGCCAGGTGCTCGACACGCGCGAGGTCGCGGACTTCGAGGGCGCCCACCTGCGAGGAAGCCTGTGCATCGGTCTGGGCGGCTCGTACGCGACCTGGTGCGGCACGATCCTCAACCCCGCGCAGCCGATCGTGATCGTCGCGGAGCTGGGGAGGGAGGTCGAGGCCGCGACGCGGCTGGGACGAATCGGCTTCGACGCCGTCGCGGGGTACCTCGGGGGCGGGATGCAGGCGCTTGATTCCCGGCCAGAGCTTCTCGAGCGGACGGAGCGGGTGACGGCGTCCTCGCTCGCTGAGCAGCTGGGAGGGCCAGAGCCGCTGCTCGTCGTCGACGTTCGCACTTCACGGGAGTGGGAGGAGAAGCACGTGGAGGGCGCGGTGAACGTGCCACTGGGCCAGCTGCGGGAGAGGCGCGCGTCGCTTCCGCAGGAGCGGGTGATCGTGGTCTATTGCACGAGCGGGTATCGGTCCGCGATCGCTGCGAGCCTGTTGATGCGCGAGGGGTTCCCGACGGTCTGCGATCTGGTTGGGGGGCTCGGGGCGTGGGAGTCGGTGAGGTTGCCTACGGTGGTGTAGCGCGCATGAGCTCTTGGGTTGGCGGCTCGCCCGCAAACGGGGTTAGCTCAGCCCACCTGCCCCACGCCTGTTCGCCCACTGGTAGCGACCGGCAGACCATTGGACCAGTCGATCTCGATTGTCTTGCGGGTGTTGAGGAGGTTGGTTAGGTTCGCGATCACTTTGTGCGTGGCAGTTTCGATCACGGCACCCGAGTCGCCCACGAAGACGTAGCGGCCGTCGAGCGTGTGCTGGACCCAGCCATCTCGTCCGCAGTCGTATGCGCAGCCCGCCTCGGTTCCTGTAAGCCCGTTGACCGGAACGGCGGCAACGAACTTAGGAGCGACGCTTTCCGTTACCCCATGAACGTCCCACGCCTGCACCTCTTTGTGGACGGCGTCGATGACATAGACCTCTTTGCTGTCGGGCGACAGCGAGATCCCGTGACTTGCCGTGGAGAACGGGAAACCTGAGGGGATCGCCCCGAATGACACGGTGTAGAAAGCTTCGCCGAGCCCTTCCGTACCGGACACCTGGAAGCCGTCGAACCCGGTGGAGGTCGTGAAGACGCGGTTGTCTCTGCCGTTGATGGTAAGAGGTCGAACGCCCCCGACGAGCGGCGCGATCTGTGCGTAGAGGGTCTTTGTCACCGTGTTGTAAATGCTCACATGCGGATAGTTGCGGTTCCCCAGCAACAGGACCTTTCCGTCAGCCGACATGACCCCGTCATGAGGCCCGGTGCCATTGGGCACGATCGTCCCCACGACAGCGCCGTTGGAAGTGTCCATGACGTTCCAGGTCCCCGTGCCACACAGCTCGCCGCACGGCATGTAGAGCAGCTTGCCGTCGTTGCTGACAGCGCCCGAGTCGATGCCCGAGTTGAGGTTGACCGACCAGACGACCTGTTTCGTCACAAGGTTGTAGGCGAGCACCGAGCCGTTGCCGTTCCCCCCACCGTCGCCACCGAAGGAGACGAACATCATGTTCGTCGAAGGCGACACTGCCACGCCCCTCACACCCAGAGTCGTCCCGGGCAGCGAGAAGGTTTCAACCAGTTTGAAGGCGTTGTCGATGTCGTAGACCTCCACGGGCCCATCGTTGAAGATGTACTCCAGGTGGCGAACGCTCGTCGAGACCGTCACGACCGCGGTGTGGGCCGAGATTGCGGAGGAGTGGCCGGCCGCGTTGTAAGCGGTCACCCTCACTCGCAGCGTCCTGCCCAGGTCGCCGCTGACAAGAATGTAGGCCGAGCGGGTGGCGCCGGGTATCCCCACGCAGCTCGATCCAGCCGCGCTGCAGCGCTTCCATTCGTAGGCATACGAGGTCGGGCTGTTTGACCACGAACCGTGCGAGGCCCGGAGCTTGAGTCCGACTTGCGCGATCCCCACGATTGTCGGCGGCTTCAGGTTGACCGGCGGCGAGAGGGCGCCCGCCGGGAGAGGGTTCAAGCACCACACGAGCGCCGCCGCAACGGCTATGAGCCCGATCCTGCCCACGCGTCGCTCGTGGTTGTGGCCGAGTACACGCATGCCGAACCTCCCTGTCCCTCTCGCCCGCCGCACGACGGGCCCGCGCCAGTCATAGCGCCGGGACGGCGTTTGTAGCAGGTTTGAACAGCGTTTGGCAGGTTTTGACAACTTTCTATGAGTGCGCCGACGCCTCTGCTCTAAATCTGCGATTCACCGGAGCGAATTCGGCTACCCACGCCACGACTGACCGCTGGCACTGGCCAGTGGGAGATGCGGGCGGGGCGCGCGCAATCATCCTGCTCGAATGAGCGGCCTCCCGTATGCACCTGCGGCCGAGTACGACACGAACTTTGTCGAGCGGATAGAACTCGACCCATGCAGATGGGCGTCATCTATCCCCAGACGGAGCTGCCCAGCGACCCGGACACGGTTCGGGCCTATGTCCGACGTGTCGAGGACCTCGGCTACCGGCACCTCGCGATCTACGATCACGTTCTCGGAGCCGATCCAGCGGTGCATGCCGGGTGGAAGGGCCCGTACGACGTGGACACGACGTTCCACGAGCCGCTCGTCTTCCACGGGTTCGTCGCAGCGATCACCAAGTTGGAACTCGTGACGGGCATAATCGTGGCGCCGCAGCGGCAGACTGCTCTGCTCGCCAAGCAGGCCACCGAGGTCGACATCCTCAGTCGGGGACGCTTCCGTCTCGGCATCGGCATCGGATGGAATGCGGTCGAGTACGAGGCGTTGGGGCAGGACTTCTCGACACGAGGCGAGCGCGAGGAGGAGCAGGTCGAAGTGCTTCGTCGGCTGTGGACGGAACGGTCAGTTACCCACGACGGAAAGTTCGACCGCATTACCGGAGCTGGACTCGCTCCGCTACCTGTCCAGCGACCCATCCCAATCTGGCTCGGTGGCGTGTCCCCGGTTGCTTACCGGCGAATGGGAAGGCTGGCTGACGGTTGGTTTCCCCGGGTCGGGCTCGGGCCGGAGCTCGATGCAGCTCGGTCCACCATCGCCGAGGCAGCCGCAGAGGCCGGCCGCGACCCGGCAGCGATCGGGATGGAGGCTCGCGTCAGCCTGGGTGCCAGCGATGCGGAAGATGTGATCAGAAGCGCGGAGGGCTGGCGTGAAGCCGGCGCAACCCATCTGTCGGTGGACACCATGGGTTCAGGGCTGACCACGCTTGACGCCCACCTCGACGCTTTGGCAAAGACAGCCGAGGCGTTGCAGCTGCCTGGCAGTGCCTAGCGGCCCGGACGCCGCCGGACTCTTAGTTGAGGTGGCGCTCCCAGTCGTTGGGCACGGCACCAGCCGGCCCGGGTACCGGCTGGTCGGCCGGATGGCTGTCCGGCGACGCTAGAACGGGTCCTTCGAAGAAGTCGCCGGAACGGAAGTCGAACAACCAGTCCTCCCCGGGCTCGAAGCTCTGAATCACGGGGTGTCCCGTTGCCTTGCTGTGGGCGGTTGCGTGCTGGCTGGGCGAGTTATCGCAACAGCCGACGTGTCCGCAGGCCGCGCAGCGGCGCAGGTGAAGCCACCAACCCGGAGAGGCACCGGCCAGGCACTCCACGCAGCCAGTCCCGCTCGGCGGCACGCTGGGGTCGATCTCGTTCGTAGGGGTCGCCATCTGGAAGTCATCTTAGAGTCGCGCGTCGCGCGAGCTAAGGGGCGTTGGCGCGCGCCTCGTCGACCCGCTCGCGGACTTGCGGGGCTACGTCCTCGATGAAGATGCGAAGCGACTCGGGGTCGGGGGGCGCGATGAGCGCGAACGTGGCGAAGCACATGTCGAGCGCCAAGTGCGTCAAGACCCCGGCCCAGTGGTCGGGCGGGCCGACGATCGCCTCGTCGGTGTCGCTCGCCGGGCTGCTCGAAGCGGCGGTAAACGTCCCCGGGACGTTGTAGATGCGCTGGATCTCGCGCGGGTCGCGGCCTGTGCGCCGCTGCCTAAACGAGAGACGCGACCCGCCCAGGCCGGCGCTCACACGCGCCCCATCCGCCAACTGCGCGAGTCCGTGAACTTGAGCAGCTGTGCGATTGCACCGAGCTGCAGAGCGATCGCTTCGAGCGAGACCATTAGCTCCGCGTTCGGTGCGGTGGCCGTTCGAGACAACAACTCGAGCATCGCGATCGTCTCGCCGCCGTCGCCGATTGGCACCAGTAGCGCCGAGCCCATGCCCTCCGCCGCGGCGGCCCTGAGCAGCGGGTCCTCGGCTGACTGCAACTCGAGCAGGCAGGTCGCCGCCATCCGGTTGCGAGCACGACCGAACTCCGCGGTCGACGCATCCCGTCGGTGCTTCAGGGCCCGGGTCTCGAACGTAGCCAGGGCTGCCGGGTCGCGCATCCAGACCGCGCCGCAGATCATCGATACGGGCGGATCATCGCGGCACCACGCGAGAGTCGCATCCCATCCTCCCTCCGAGCCGAGCGTGCCAACCGCTCGGTTGAGTACCGTTCGCCACTCGGTCAGGCCCACGAGCGCGGCCGAGAGGGCGCGCTGCGAGCCTGTGCCCCACTCGAGGCCGTTGATCTCCGGCGCGGACGTGGCAGCCTCGACCGCCTCCGCACGTAGCAGGTTCTCCTCGAGCTCCGCTCGGACGGCCGTCAGCCCGGCTTCCAGCTCACTCACACGGCCCTCGGCACGAACGAGCGACCGCTCGAGCTCGTCCGATCGCGCCTGCTCGGCCGCAACGACGCCATCGAGCTCGTCCGCGCGGCCGGCAGCGCGTTCCGACTCGGCGCGGAGGCTGCCCAGCTCCTCGCGCTCCGTCAACAGCTCCTCCTCCAGCCGCGCGGCCGTCGCGAGCGCCTCGTCTCGCTCGACGAGGACAGCCGCGACGCGCTCGTCGCGGTCGAGGGGCGGACCGGAGCTCCCGTCGGCCAGCGTGAGCCCCCACTCGTCGAGTAGCTCCTGGCGGATCGCGAACGCGTCGAGGCGTCCCCAGCGATCGATCCTCATCAGCCGCTCGCACTCTGAACGTGCCAGCGACTCCTCTGCGACCGGTGCCGCGACACTGCATGTGGCCGTCGGCTGTCCCTCGCCGTCGCGCAGCGCAAACCGTAGAACAGCAAACGCGGGACGCTCTTCGAACGCGCCGATCCGGTACTCGAGCTCCAGAAGCTCCGTCCCAGCAGCGGTGTCCGGTTCCTCCAGTCGTAGTCCCTCTATTGACCGCGCGGCGCCGAGTTCGGCATCCGTCTGGCCGCACACGTCTTCAGGATCGGTTCCGAGCTGGTCGGCGTAGCGTCGGTTCATGCGCAGGTAGCGGCCGTCCAGGTCCTTCAGCCAGACGATCGCGGGACTCTCGTCTAGTGGCTCCTCGAGCACTGGGCTTACGGGCTCCAAATCCGCCTCATCGCGCCCGGTGGGGATAGTCAGCACGGCCGAACGCCGGCCGTCTCCGTCGACTACCGCGACAAGGTCCGCCTCGAGACCGTCGAGCAGCACCGCAAGGCGCTCAGCCTGGCCAGCGGTGATCAGCTCGACCTCGTGTGGACACGAGGCCAATGAACCGTCGCGCACCTCGAACCGGTCCACGAAGGCTCTCGTCGCACGCTCGACCGATCCGGCCTCGCCCAGCACGGCGATCGATGCCGGAACCCCGTCGCAGACTGCGACATCACTCGTTGCTTCGGTCCGGCTAGAGGCACCCACACTGGACAGATCGGCGCCCGGCATGGGGGAGCCCGCTCGCGGACCCCGAAGTGGACGAACGGTCAGGCGGCGCGGTGGCTGCGCACGCCCTCCCCGGCCGCCCCAGGAATCGAACGATTTGCAGGCGTTTCGGGCAAGCCCAGCATCGGACTCGAACCGATGACCCCTTCCTTACCATGGACTAATGAGTGTTGGCGAGCGTCGATCACGGTGGCGCACGGGACTCAAAGCCGAGGTTGAGCCTCTCCCGCGTGTGGGCGTCGTTGTTAGCTGCGGGCGTGTGCCTGATGGACCCACGTTGCACACCTCATTGGCCACCTACGGTCGGGAGGCTGCGATGGCTGGCGCGCACAGCGCGGTCGCGGTGACGTCCGGGCCCCATGCGGCGGAAGAACGCGAGCTCAGACTGCTGCTTTCGCCGGTGTAAGCGAGTGTGTGGCGCGTCGGAGCACAGACCAGTGGTCGTCGTCCAACTCAGTCGTCTCGTTGGCTACGCGGGGGGCGCCTGCTTTCCGCGCAAAGGAGGACCGCCGGTCTCTGGGCTGACAGGCGCGTCCGGGCATCAAAGCGGGTCACACACGCATCGCCATCCTAACTCGGACGGCTTTGACTAGCGTCGTCGCCGATACGCACATGTGGATCCTCGGGCCGGCGGAACTATCAGGTCGTGGCCTCGGCCCAGCTCAGGTGGTGATCAAGGAAGGCGGCAGCCCGTGCCAGGGCGGCGTCGCCCTCGTCGAGGATCGCAGCGAACGCTTGGAAGCCATGCGGCACCCCAGGTGTCACGTCGAGCGTCGTGTCGACGTCGTCGATCGCGGAACGGCGGGCCAGTCGGATCGAGTCGTCGAGCAGGATCTCGTGTGATCCGGCCTGGATCAGGATCGGCGGTAGACCGTGGAGGTCGGCGAAGATCGGGCTGATCGAGGGGTCGGCGGGATCGGCGGAGCCGACGTAGTCGGCCGCTCGAACGCTCACCTTCTCGCGGGTGAACACGGGGTCGATTCCGACCATCGAGGTCATGGTCTCGCCGCTGAGGGTGAGGTCGGTCCACGGTGAGAGCAGAACGGCGCAGGCAGGCTGCGCAAGTCCGTCCTCGGCAAGCGAGGCGAGCAGCGCTACGGCCAGACCACCGCCCGCCGACTCGCCGACGATCGCGATCGATCGGGGGTCCACGCCGCTGTCCAGGAGACCGCGGTAGGCAGCGCTTGCGTCCTGCTGTGCCGCTGGGTAGGGGTGCTCGGGAGCCAGGCGATAGTCGACCGAGATGACCTTCGCGTCGACTCGGCGGGCGAGGTCGCTGCTCAATCCTGCGGACGTTCTTGGCGAGCCGATCACGTACCAGCCTCCGTGAAACCACAGCACCACCGCGTCGTGGCTCGCCTCGCCGGTCTCGATGTTCAGGACGGGAACGCCGCCGAGGTCCCCAGGGGTCGTGCTTACGTCGTCAGCGAGCGGTCGCGCGCTCAGCATCTTCTCGAAGTTCGCGCGCTGCTCGATCACGTCGCCTCCGATGTCGAGCGGGGCCTTGCGGATCAACTCCTCGAGCGCGTCTCTTTGCTGCTGGCTCATGGCCGTCTCCTTCAGGTGGGGTGCGACCATGCTCCCCCCACCCGAGCCATTCGTCAACGCGATCCTTGGCATACTCACTATCCGCCAAATGAATATCGAAGGCGTAGATCTGAATCTGCTCGGGCCACTCGCAGCTCTCCTAGAGGAGCGCCATGTCTCACGCGCCGCCGAGAGACAGCACATGAGCCAACCCTCGATGAGCCGCGCGTTGCGTGAACTGCGGGCCGTGTTTGACGACGAGCTGCTCGTCCGCAGCGCTGGCGCGTACCAACTGACGCCGCGCGCCGAACGGCTCCAGCGTGAGTTGGCCGAGACCTTGCCCCGCCTACAGAGTCTCTTCTCAGTCGAGCCATTCGACCCTCGTAACGCCGGGCACACGTTTCGACTGGCCAGCAGCGACTTTTTGCTGTCGGTGATCGCTCCGCCCCTGCTTCGCCAAGCGCTCGCACAATCCCCCGGCTCGACGTTTCGCTTCGACGGCTGGAGCGACACCGTCTACCTCGACGCCGAACGCGGAGCGTTGGACATCGTTTTCACCGGCGGGGCAGCGCCGCCTCCGTTGCGGTCAGAGCCGCTGTTTGAGGACAGCTATTCGTGCCTGCTCTCCGCCGAGCATCCACTTGCAAGGGCCGCCCAGCCGACGCTGGACGCCTACCTCGACTGCGACCACGTGATCATCAACATCGCTGAGGCACGCCAGGGCGCCGTCGACATTCGCCTCGGGGCTCTCGGCCGGTCGCGACGCGCGAACGTCACAGTCCCGTATCACGCGCTTGCAGCAGCCGTCGTTCAAGAGACCAACCTCGTCGCGACGCTGCCAAACCGGCTCCTCGACGCTCTCACGATCCCGACGTCGCTATCCGTCATTCCGACGCCAGCGGAGATCGCCCCAATCAGCTTCTCGATGGCTTGGCATCCACGACGGGACAACGATCCCGCCCAAACATGGCTACGCGAAACGCTCCGCTCGGCGACGTCCTCAGACCAAACGTCCCCCAACCCCAGCGGTAAGCCGCTCCCGGCCCCGTGAAGCGACGTTCGGACGATCTCGACACCCAGCAAGTCTGCACGACAAATCTACGCCGCCCGCCCGACGGTCGTGTAGACGAGCGTTTTGCCACGAACGCGATGGAAGGAGCGGCTTTGTTGCGGATGTTCCCAGAGACCTTCAGTCGTCCCGTTCGGTGCCGCCGAGCAAACGCTTCGCTGCGATTCCGATCGGCGGCTACCGTCCCGCAGTTGCCCGGCGCGGTCCCCACGGCGTCACGAAAGCAGGACGGGACCGCATCCCGAGACCCCGTCCTGAGATTCGCCAAAAGCAGGGCTGCGGCGCTTGCTTTCCCTCGGCGAGCGGTAGCCAGCATGGGCGCTGATGCCGTCGCTGCTTAGGACGACGACCAAGCGCGTCGACCGAGGACAGCGAAACGACCGCTTGCACGGCGCAAAGCAGTCGTGATCAGGTTGTAAGCGTTGGCACCTCCCTGTCGTCCCAAGCATGCGTCGCGTCTCGGGCGGACGACGTGCCTACTTTTGGCGACGGGCAGGTCGGTCGTCGCCGGGTTTGCGCAGCCCTCCTTTCCCGACTGTGGAGGCATCGTGCAGACCGAGCGGTCGCTGCCGGATCGTCCCGACAGCTGCAGCCTGGACGGAAGTGCCGCCTCGGCGCGAAGAAGCAGGTGTGAGCCCGGCCCCAGTGAGCTGACGCGGAGGATCGCGGTATGCGCTCGGAGGCGGGGGAAGTCAGGAGAGGGCGCGACCTGCGGCCCAGCCTGTCAGGCACGCCGAGCTGGGCCGCTGGGTTGAGGGGTGCGGTTGATGTCGCTAGGCGTCGAGCGTTCGGTAGAAGCCCAGTAGTGTCTGCGCGAGCGTCTCGGGGTCCTCGATCGCGGCGAGGTGGCCGATGCGGTCGAGCTTGGCCTCGGTGATGTTCTGCGCGACTTGGGCCATCGTGTCGTAGGTGAACTGTCCAGTGCCTGCGCCGACGGCGAGGACGGGCATCGTGAGCTGCTGCTGGGCGACGATCTGCTTGATCTCCTCGCCCTCCTTGAGCATGGAGCGGTAGAGACCCGTGGCACCGCCGAAGCCGTTGGGGCAGGAGTAGACCCGGGTGAACTCGTCGATGTCCTGCTCGGAGATTGCCCCTTCGGTGGCGCTCATCGCGGGGTAGGCGTATCCGGCCAGGAAGTCGCGCTCGCGTCCGGCGAGCAGCATCTCCGGGATGCCGGGAGCAGCGAGAACGCCGAGGTGCCATGCGCCCCCGTGGGTGACGTCGGCCAGCATCTCCAGTCCGAAACCGGGCAAGCCGGTCTCGATCGCGGCGTAACTACGGATGAGTTCGGGGTGGCCAGCGGCGAGCCGGAAGGTGCTGACTCCGCCGATGTCCTGGCCGGTGAGATGCACGGGTCCGAGTTCGAGATGCTCGACTAGCTGCCGCAGGCTTTCCGCTGCGAAGGAGCTCGTGTAGTCGCCCGGCTCGTGTCCGGAGTCGCCGAAGCCGGGGAGGTCGACGGCGATGACGCGGTGCTCCGCGGCGATCAGCGGGATGAGCTTGTGAAACGCCCACCAGCTCTCCGGGAACCCGTGAACGAGCAGGATCGGGGGGCCGTCGGTGCCGGCAGTGACGTAATGCAGCTCGTCGCCGTTGAGCGTGGCGGTGTGGTGGGTGACCTCGGGGATCGTGGCGCCAGCAGGGATCTGAGACATGGTGCTCCTTCGATTGGATTGGCAACTAGGTTGTCTCTAGACTAACAACCTAGTTGTCGTTGCGTCAACTCACTTGTTCTATGCTCCCGTGATGGCTCGCTCCGGCGCTGATCTCGCATTGCTGCTGCTCGGCGGCTTCCGGGCTCTCGCGGACGCCGCAAGCGCGGAGCTGGCCGAACGAGGGCACGAAAAGATCCGCCCGGTCCACGACTTCGCCATTCGCACGATCGACGCCGGAGCGGACACCGCCTCGGAGCTCGCCCGTCAACTCGGCGTCTCAAAACAGGCGGCAGCCAAGACGATCGGGTTTCTCGAGGAGCGAGGCTACGTCTCCGGCCAGGCCGATCCGCGAGACAGCCGCCGCCGCCTCTTGACGGTCACCGACGAGGGCCACGCCCTGCTTCGCACTGGCGAGGAGGTCTTCGACGACCTCCGCGCGCAATGGGCTGAGCGCATCGGCGTCACAGAGCTCGAACGCCTCGAAGAAGCGCTCTCCGACCTAGGAATCCGAATCCCCACCCACTTCGACGCCCCGGGCTACTTCACCAACTCACCGACAGAGTGAGCGAGCAACGGCGAGCCCAACCTTCCACGCGCCCCCCAGCTGCGAAACGTCCGTCATCAAGACCTCTTCGGCTACCGATCCCTACGCGCCCACAGCCCTGGGGCCTGCGGCTGCCACATACTCACGCCGCAGAACAAGTTGCAGCGGCGGGGCTCAAGCCGAAGACGATTGCCAAGAGCTCCTGCTTTCGCACCGCGACGAGCATGTGGCGTGTTCCGATCGCGGTCTCGGATCGCGCGGAAAGCAGGCGCCCCCCGGGTAGCCAACGAGACGCCTGAGTTCGACGAGACGCAGTCGTCCCCGCCGGGGCCGAACTCACGCCTCCCTTCCCGTAAGAGCGAGCGTGTCGGGCACACCAGATATGTGCGCGAGTCGGGCGACGTACCGAAGACGGTCTTGAGGCTTCCATAACGCTTCCATAACGCCCTTGCACGGCTGGTCGGAGCGACGAGGGATCGGCTCTACGGAGCCAAGCCCAGCATCGGACTCGAACCGATGACCCCTTCCTTACCATGGAAGTGCTCTACCAACTGAGCTAGCTGGGCGCGCGAGCGAAAGCGCACTGTACCGCGCCAGCAGGCCTTCGAGGCCGCCCTCAGCGGATGCCGTTGAGCAGCTCGGCGGCGGAGGAGAGTCCCAGCCCGCGCGAGAGGATCACGATCGTCTCGAGGCGCGGCGAGCGCTTGCAGCGCTCGAGCAGGCTGATCTCGGTCCGGTGCAGGTCGCACTTATCCGCGAGCGCCTCCTGGGAGAGACCGGCACGTTCGCGTTGCTGGCGCAGGTTGGCTGCGAACTGCTTGCGAACTGGCTCCACTGTTCGAACTCTGGCGTTGCGCAGACGGATGATCCACAGACAGCTGTCATATCAGCCGCTCGGCAGTCTGACCGTCGAGCGGCCTGTTTGCGAACAAGAGACGATAGAGCCTCGTGAAGACAAGCGTCTTCAAGACCCGGACGGCTCAGGTGCGGCTCTCTGCCGCCGGGACGTCAGCGGGCGTCACGGTCGTCACGGGCAGCCCCAATCCGGAGATCTTGCTGGGCAGGTCGAGTTTCAACCAGCGCGACACGCGAGGGGAGAGCGTCGAGATGATCACCTCGTCGAAGCCATGGAGGTTGATCGCGTCCTGGATCGCCGCGCCGGGGTCGGCGTCGCCGACGAGCGCCTCGACCTGCGTTCCGGCGGCCTCGCTCAACAGCGGCACCGCCTGGTTGATGACCGACTGCGTCTCGCCCGCGTCCTGGTCCTCTGGGTCGACGACCTTGTGCAGGCCATGCGTCGCCATCGGCACGAGCAGCGTGAACCTGGAGGGACCGCGCTGCGCCCGCTCGCGCACGGCGTCGAGCAGCGGCTGTGTTGCGGCCGTCTTGTGTGCCACGACGAGCACGCGAGTCGGGGCCTCGGAGGACTCCATCTTCGGAACTCCTTTCTGCCTGGGCTGGTTGCCTCGATCATGTCACTCGAGCGCGCACTGTGCCAGAGGCGGCCCGAGGCGCCCGCCGGGCAAGAGCGCTCGTGCGCGTTTCGAGGCTAGGGTTGGCCTCATGCGCCTGCTGCTGACCGACGAGACCATGGAGGTCCGCCTCGCGCCTTGGGAGAAGGCCCTCGGGCTGATGCGCAGCATCAAGGTGCCTCGCAGCGACGTGAGCGAAGTCCAGGTCATCGAGGAACCGATGCGCGAGCCAATGCACGCAGGGATCAAGGTCGGCCTACGGGTGCCCGGGCTCTACTACATCGCCCGCACGATCGCGCTCGATAGAGCGTTCATCGTGCGCCGAGGCATTCCCGCGCTTTCGTTCGCGGTCCGCAATCAGGGTGCGCTGAAACGCGTTCTCGTCAGCACGCCGGAAGCGCGCGAGCTCGCTCGCGAGCTGCAGCCCTCCTGAGAGCGGCCCGCACGCTCCGGCCGAGCGCTACCCGCTGACCCGCAGGTAGTCCTGAACGCGCTCCACGCTCAGGTTTGGCGCCAGGCGCCCGTCGGGCTGCATGCGCAGCAGCTGGCCGTCCGCGCGGCGCAGGATGACCACACCATCACGGGTCTTAACGACCCTGTAATCCTCGGGGAGGCTCTCCATGCGGCGCATCTGCCGCGGGCTCAGTACTGGGGTGCTGGACATCATCAGCTCCCTTGATCGTCTCCATCCTCTCGCAGGACCCACGAAGGAATTAAAAAAACGGACGGATTGCCGGGTGACCCTCGTGCTTGCCCTCGTCCCGCCCGACCGCTCTAGCGCAAACGTGCGGGTCGCGTCGATGCAAACCTCGCTCTTTGCGTCAGAAAATCCGTTGATCTTTAGATACCGGCAGCGACGGCTACCTAAAGCTGCACGCGCCTGAGGAGTTCCGCGAGCTGCTGCTCTCGTTCCTGAGCTGAGCGGCCTGCGGCCCGTCAGTTGTGCAGGAACGGCGGCCCTGCGAAGAAGACGAACCAGACCGCCAGGAGGATCACGGCGACGTACACGTTGAGCATCACGACGCGCTCCAGGGCGGTCACCCCCACCCGCTGGACGATGCGGACCTCTGCCTCCGCGCGCATGCTGCGCATCCACGCCGGCCGACGTTCGATGCGAGGGCGCCCGATGAGTTCGTCATAGGCCGCGTTAAGCCACGCGATGCCGACAGCGCTGGCGAACACGAGCACCGCGAGCACGGCCACGATCACGAACAGCGAGGTCATCGTCACCCGCCGTTCCTGGACCGTCTGGGCGCCGACCCACAGGGCGAGGAGAGGACAACCGGTCCAGATGTTCACCGTCAGAAACGCCGTCGCCGCGGCCAACCCGACTCGCTTCAGCATCACGGAGCGGCGTGGACGTCGCTTCTCAGCCGCTGGCTGCTCCGACAAGGGCGGAACGAAGTCACCCGAGGACACGCGCATCTGGCGCATGCCAACCATCGTACTCCGCGCCTCAGCTCGATCATCGACGACGCACTGGTCGCGGAACCCCCACCGTGGAATGCTGCGGCCATGCCCTCGACGAGCATGGACCTCGTGCAGTCGCTCTTTGCCGACTGGGCACATGGCGACTACAGCTCTGTCGCGTGGGCGGATCCCGAGATCGAGTTCACGGTCGCCGACGGGCCTGCACCAGGCACGTGGACTGGTGTCGCCGGGATGATCAAGGGCTACGGCGAAGTGATGAACGCGTGGGAGGATTACGGCGGCGAGGCTGAGGGATACCGCGAGCTCGGCGATGGGCGCGTGCTGGTTCTCATCCGCCTCACTGGACGCGGCAAGACGAGCGGCATGGCGCTCGGGCAGATGCAGCCGAAGGCAGCCGGCATCTTCGAGGTCCGGGACGGCAGGGTCACGACGATCAACCTCTACTGGGACCGCGAGCGCGCGCTCGCCGACCTCGACCTGTCTTAGGGCCCGACGGTAGCGCCGGAACTCCGAGTGTCATGTCACGTCGTCCGGCGGCGCAGCGCGGATCGGTGAGTGGAATGCCATGGTCGCAGACCGACAGCCTTCCATTGAACCAGGACGTGTTTTAACTGTTACTGCAAGCGGGGGCAAGCGCTCAGGCGGCTGGGTCTACTACGAACGCGCGGGCTCGCCCTAGCACGTTTGGGGGAGAGGCCCTGTCTACTGCGACGATGCGTGTTTATGTTCAGCCGTGGCGGGGTAGGAGGGCGGGCCACTCAGCCCTCCGTGTGGGGGACACCGAAAGCGGGGGCTGCACCGATGCGCCAGAGCGATGCAGGGATGGATCGACGGGAGACACGGGTACGGGCGGGTCTTGCAGCGATCGGCTGCGCCCTGATCGCGGCTTTCGCCGGCGCGGCACCCGCCGCGGCGCGCGTCCTTCACGTCGGCCGCTACAACGGCAGCACCGGTTCCTACAAGACGATCCAGCAGGCGGTCAACGCGGCTAATCCGGGCGACTGGATCCTGATCGGACCGGGCGACTACAAAGACGCGGCAACCACCGTCCCCACCGGTCCCCAAGGCGACGACCGCGCCGGCGCGGCCGTGCTGCTGACCAAGCCCGGCGTGCACATCCGCGGCATGGACCGCAACGGCGTGGTGCTCGACGGGACCAAGCCGGGAACGCCGCCGTGCAGCTCGGCGGCCGCGGACCAGAACCTCGGGCCGCTCGATGAACGCGGTGTCCCCACCGGCCGCAACGGCCTGATCGTCTTCAAGGCGCAAGGCACGAGCGTCGAGAACCTGACGGCCTGCAACTTCCTCACCGGCAGCGGTGGCGGCGGCGATGAGCTCTGGTTCGACGGCGGCGCCGCCAGCGGGACCCAGCAGCTCGGGTCGTGGAGGGGGGCCTACCTGTCCGCGACGAGCACCTACTACGCGGGCAAGACATCGCCCTTCGT
>JAOPZM010000042.1 GCA_025964115.1 Solirubrobacterales bacterium | reverse complement strand
CGATTGTGGTCTTCGTAGGCGTGTCCACGCTACTGTTCGTCGCGGCAACACTGCGGGGGCGGATTCGCACTCGACGCACCCACTGAACTAATCGGCTCGGCGGGACGGTGATCGCCTGCTTCGGAGGTGACGTTTGCCCTCGGAGGCCGGGCGGCCGCGCGTTCAAATCCTGTCGCCCCGGGGCAGTCCGAGCTAGCCTCTGGCGGCACCGGCGATTCTCGGGACGCGCCGGACTTTTGCCGCGAGCCGGTGAGGACTCCGAGGACACGGGGCGATTATGGTTGCCGACGATGGTCCTACGCGACGCCGATCCCAGGCGCGATGCCGCCGCGTGTGCGGCGATCTACGCGCCCTACGTCAGTGCCTCGGTCGCATCGTTCGAGGCGCTCCCGCCAACCGGGGAGGAGATGTCGGGTCGCATCCGGGCGGCACACGCCTGGGTACTGGCCGAGCACGAGGGAGTCGTCGTTGGCTATGCCTACGGCTCAGCCCATCGGGAGCGGGCCGCGTATCGCTGGGCGGCGGATGTTGCCGCATACATCGACGCAGCCCACCACCGGTCTGGCGTGGGGCGAGCGCTGTACACACGCCTTTTCGAGCAGCTGCGGGCGATCGGCCTGTGGACGCTCTGTGCCGGGATCACCCAGCCAAACGACGCGAGCAACGGCCTGCACCGAGCGATGGGATTCGTCCCGCTCGGTACCTTCCGCCGCATCGGCTGGAAGGCGGGGGCCTGGCACGACGTCCAGTGGTGGCAGCTGGACCTCCGCCCCGGCGAGCCGGGACCGCCGAGCGAGCTCGACGCGCGGTCCTGACGAGCTCAGTTGTTGGGCTGACCGACGGCCGTGCCGCCGGTCTGGACGGCGTAGCCCGTGTAGGTGCCCGACCCGCCGAGGCCCGGGCTGTCGTGGGAGAAGGCGATGTGCGCCCAGCCGTGGCTGTCGGTATCGACGCCGAAGTCGTCGAACAGCTGGCGGCCCGTGGTGCAGGTGGCGCCTTCCTCGCAGACGGCGCCCCTGTGCACGGCCATGAGCCGCTGCGGGGCGCCCCAGCCAGTCGGGCTGCTGGTCGGGTTTTGGACGAAATCGACGTAGAAGGTCTCGTTCTTCTTGGTCGGGGCGCCGTAGTAGACGAGATCGACCCCGGCCGAGGTGGCGGCGAGCCACGGGAAGATCGCCTGCGCCGAGCCTGCGCTCACCGGTCCAGAGCATGACCAGGTCCGTCCGTGGTCGGAGGACTCCGCGGTGCCGATGCTGCGATCGTTGGACCACGCGTACCAGATGTGCCCCGCCGGGTCGACCGAGACGTTCGGGAAGTTGTGGCTCAGATCGGTCGTCGCAGACGCCACGCTGCAGGCGATGGGCCGGTCGATCCACGTGTGGCCCCCGTCGGCGGAGACCGCAAGGAACGCCTCGTTGTTATGCGCGCCGCCCGACTTCGACGGAGCGACGAACGACTGGTAGGCGTAGAAGTCGCCCGTCTGGTCGGGGAGGTTCCGGTGGTCGATGACGAGGTTGCCGAGCTCGTTGCTCGCTTCCTTGTAGTCGCCGACGGGGATTGCCGTGGCGATGCGCGTGTAGAGCTGGCCGCCGTCGTCGGAGCGCAGCACTTCGATGTTGTTGGTCGCGGCCTGGTGGAACGTCAGAAGTGACGTTTCTGCGCCGAATGCGGCGACCCACTCGCGGTCGTCAACCGGGAGGCCGCCCTGGACCGGCGTCTGGCTGAAGGTGCTGCCGTTGTCGGTCGACCGCGCCACGTTCACCGAGGCGAGGTTGAGGCTCGCGACGTAGAGGTTGTAGTTACCGGCCGGGTTCGGTGCGCTGGCAAGCGCCAGGTCGATGTCGCCGCCGGACGCACCCACTCCCGACACGGCGTTGGGCTGGCCGCGGTATTCGAGGCCGCAGCCCGAGGCACCCATGCCTCCCGGCGCTCCAAGCCCTCGCCAGAGTTCACTGCCGGCTCCGAGGCCATTCTCGGAGCCCAGGAATACGTTGTCCGTCCGCGAGACGTGGATCGCGGGCTCACCGGCGTTGTTGGTGCCGCAGCCGGTGCTGCCGATCGCGCCCGTGCGGAGCTGTCCATAGGAGAAGTTGCCGACGGTTTCCGCCGAGGAGGCGCTCGGCATGATCGCGATGGCCGCGCTCGTCATGAGCGCGAGCGCCGCGATCGCTAGCGAACGGGTCCAAGCGAAGCACCGAGCCGACACGCGTGTCCTCCTCTGTTGAATGGTCCGAGCCAGCGCGCGTACTACCCGCGCGGCGGCGGCCCAAACAAGCGCGCTCGCGTACCGGGCCTGCCTACGCGGCGGTGCGCGAGCCGCGCAGAAAGTGCGTGGTCGCGTCCGCCACGAGCTCATCGAGTCGCTCGGCGGAGACCATGCCGCTCGTGACGAGCGCCGCGATGCCCTGAACGGTGGCGAACAGGACGAGTCCGACGCGGTCGGCCTCACCCGCCTCGAGGGCGCCCTCGGCCTGGCCCTGTTCGATCAGCTCGAGGATCACCGAGAAGGCGCGCTCGGCAGCTTCCTGCAATGACCGCTCGCGATGCTTGCCGGCGAACATCAGCTCGAGCAGCGCCGCGTCCCGCGTCGCGAAGCGCACGTAGGCAGCCGCCGTCGACCGCAGCCGGGCCTCGAAGTCATCACCGGCACGGTCGAATGCGCTGCGCAGCTCGGTGCCGAGGCGCTCGAACCCTGCTTCGGCGAGCGCGTCCAGCAGCGCCTGGCGATCGGGGAAATGCCGCCGAGGAGCGCCGTGGCTGACTCCCACCTCGCGCGCGAGCTCGCGCAGCGACAGGTCCTGAACGCCGCGCTCACGGACGGTGCGCTCGGCCTGCGCGAGCAGGGCTGCGCGCAGATTGCCATGGTGGTACGGACGATCGCTCACTGAGCTCAGAGCCTACTGGACGAAGTTGTCGTTGACACCATTGTTGTCATAGTCTACATTGTTGTCCATGACTACTTCAAGCCTCACACCGATGCCTGACCTCACCGGCCGCAACGTGATCATCACCGGCGCCAACAGCGGCATCGGCCGTGCCGCCGCACATGCGCTCGCCGGCGCGGGCGCCCACGTCGTCCTCGCCGTGCGCACCCCGGAGAAGGGCCAGACCGCCGCCGCGGAGATGCCCGGCGAGACCGAGGTACGCCAGCTCGACCTCGCGAGCCTCGCCTCGATACGCGAGTTCGCCGGCGGGTGGGACGGTGACATCGACCTGCTGATCAACAACGCCGGAGTGATGGTGCCGCCGCTTACGCGCACCGCCGACGGCTTCGAGCTCCAGTTCGGCACCAACCACCTCGGCCACTTCGCGCTCACGAACCTGCTGCTCGAGAACGTCAGGGGACGAGTCGTGACCGTGTCCTCCACTGGGCACCGCATGGGCAGCATCGACTTCGACGACCTCAACTGGGAGCGCAAGCCCTACAAGGCCTGGCGCGCCTACGGGCAGTCCAAGCTCGCCAACCTGCTGTTCACGGCCGAGCTGCAACGCCGGCTGACCGCCGCCGGCTCGACTGTACTGGCGACCGCCGCCCACCCCGGCTACGCGTCGACCAACCTGCAGTTCCACAGCCAGCGCCGCGCATTCGACCTCATCGGAGCTATCGGCAACCGCCTGCTGGCCCAGGACGAGACCGGCGGCGCCCAGCCGACGCTCTACGCCGCGCTCGCCGACATCCCGGGCAACAGCTTCGCCGGACCCGGCGGCTTCATGGAGCAACGCGGCGCGCCCAAGCTCGTCGGACGCTCGAGCGCCGCCAAGGACAGCGACGTGGCGCGCCGCCTATGGGACGTCTCGGAGGAGCTCACCGGCGTGCGCTTCCCGCTCGCTCAGGTCGCGACGCACTAGCGCGTGCGCACGCGCGAGCGGAAGCATCTCGCGGCGTGCCTCCCCCGACACGATCCTGTCCAAAACTTGTGGGCAGTGTCGCCGATCGCGGACGCGGCGCCTGGGCGATCTGTCTCTCGAGCAGCTCGTGGCCCATGTCACCACGTCGCGGATACCCACGATATGGTCGAAACATGGCTGCTCGCCGGCGCTCGATCGCGACAGGTAGCTCCGATATCCCTCGACCATTCGACGGTCTTCGGGAGATCGACGAGCTCACCCTCGAGGATCGCGTCACGGTCGAACGCGTCGCACTCCGCGGCGCCGACCTGTCGAGCGCAACCGCATCGGGTGTGGAGCTGCTGGATAGCCACCTGGTCAACGTCGTGCTCGGCGAGGCCCGGCTTCGCGGTGCCCGCATGCGGGACACCGTGCCTCTCGAGCGCGGATTTTCGCGATGCGCGGCTGGAGGACGTCGATCTGCGCGGATCCACGTTGGACGCCCTCACAGGGATCGGCGGGCTTCGTGGGCCATCATTGACCCCGTGCAGCTTGTCTCGCTTGGCCCGTCGATGGCGGCCGAGCTGGGGATCCAGCTCAACGACGGCGACGCGGAAGGCTAGCCACGGCGGCCGCCGCGGCCCGGCCTTCGCCGACGCCGCCGGAGTGGTAGACCCCTGGAAGATGCTGGCCGGGAACCTCGAGGAGCGTCCGTGAGCAGCCCGCCGGGGCCGGGCGTGCGCTTCGCGCAGCTCGCAGACGCCGAGGGGATAGGCCAGCTTCTCCACGATTTCAACCGGGAGTTCGGCGAACCGACGCCCGGTCCCGATCGACTCGCCGAGCGCGTCAGAGAGCTGATGAACGAGCAACAGATCACGGTACTGCTCGCGGGAACGGCGCCGGACGGCCTGGCAGTCCTCCGTTTTCGCCCGGCGATCTGGAGCGAGGCTCTCGAGTGCTACCTCGCGGAGCTGTATGTGGTCCCGCGCCTGCGCGGCCGCGGCCTGGGGCGAGCGCTGATGCAAGCTGTGCTGGCAGCGGCTCGTCGACGGGGTGCCGACCGCATCGAGCTTGGAACCAGCGACAGTGACGTCGCTGCGCGTGCCTTGTACGAGAGCCTCGGATTCAGCAACCGTGAAGGCAGTCCCCACGGCCCTGTCATGTACTTCTACGAGCGTGAGCTGTAGACGCTGCGCGCTACCCGGGTGCGGTGCCGGTGTACCGCTCCATCAGGAAGTGAGGACCGATGCCGGGAATCTCGAACTCCTCGGAGACGGCATGGAACCCGGCACGCTCATACAGCGATCGGGCGGGCGTACGTGCGTTGCACCACACTCGCGACGCGCCTGCGGCGACGGCGTGAGCAAGGAGGCCGTCGAGCACCGCCTTGCCCGCTCCTCTGCCGCGCGCGGAGGGGACGGTTGCCATGCCGCGCACCCGCCAGGCATCCGGCTCGCCACCGGGCGCCACGAATCCGACGGCGATGAGCTCTCTGCCGTCGAAGACGCCGACCGCGAACGCGTCGGCGGGCTCATGCGAGGCCAGGCTCTCGACCGTTTCGTGCGGCCGCAGAACCGCGTGGCGCAGTGGCCGTGTTTCGGCCAGCGAGATCTCCCGGACGGTGCTCGCGGGCCCCTCAGCCATCGCTTTCACTATCTGGCCCGAGCGGCCGCCGGTGTCGCCGACAGCGCGAGCACGACCATCGCCACCAGCGGCGTCGAGCGAAGCGATGCCATGGCGGGGAGAAGTCTGACACACGCCCAGCCGAGTGCTCCCTGTTCGGATCCGTCGCGTTGACGGTGGCCGCCTGATGCCGGCGCGCCTGCTCAGGTCACCTGCCTGACCGCGCCGAGCAGGTCCCTCCGCTCCGCCACCGCTTCGCCGGCACGGACATCGCCTTGGGCGGCGGACACGCGCACCTCCGGCGGCAGCCGCGGAACGCCGTAGGCGCAGGAAACGCCCTCGTGCATGTCGCGCTCGGACACGAACATGATCGACTCCCTGGCCGGATAGTCCCAATCGAACGGGTACTCGCCTGCGTATGCGCGGGACGCCGTCAGCACCGTGTCGGCGCGTCTGGCGCACTCTCGGGCGCGTGTCCGATCGCGACACACGAACACGAGCAGGGGAAGAGCTTCGCGGCGGCGTCCATACCTTCTCGTGTGGACCGCCCAGCCAGTCAGGAAATGGTCGTAGCGCTCGAGCTTGCTCGCCGCCGCTCCCGCGGCGAGGCGATCATCGAGCTCGACGAGCACGTCGACAGTCGGGGGTCGTGCTGCATCAGCCTCACCAGCGTCGCCTGGCGGGCGCTGCCACCGACCGGGAAGCTCGACGATCGCGTTCGGTCGGACCGTCTCGAAATGCTCCACCTCGACGGCCTCGCCGCCCGCGTCGGTGCGGTGGAAATCGTGCGGGGTCCTTCCACCGGGAAGGCGCAGGTCTCCGATCGAGAGTCGACCGCGACCGTCGCCGCTAGAGCGCGTGGGTGGCGAGAGAACCGACTCCGCTTCTCCGCGCAGCATGCAGCGTGCCGGCGAGCAGAGGCGCTCGAGCGCGAGCACCCAACCGGCGACGTGGACATCGCGGCGGGCCTGTCGCAGGCCGTGCTCGCCTTGGGTGGCCGCCCTCGCGGACGGCGCGTTGATCGCGTCGTGATCGCCGTGCTGCCCGACCGCATGCTCAGGATCGGCGCGCACGGTCGCAAGGCCCTCGGGCGTGATCACGTAGCACATGGGCACCCCGCCTCCGTCGCGGCGATGGAACTGGAAGCGCTCGACGAGACCCGCATCGGACAGTCGCTTCAGCCGCCGCTGGGTGGTCGTGATCGATCGACTTGGATTGACCCGGCGATGGATCTGCGTCGTGAGCACGTGCCTTAGCGTGGCGATCAGGGCGAGGATCTCGAGATCGAGCCTCTCGGGCTCGAGCGCGCGCGGAGCACCCACCCCCCGCGCCCAGCGCACGCTATGAGCGCCGTCCAGCTCGACGAGCTCGCGATAGCTCTCGGCGGCGATCGCGGGCAGGCTCTCCGCCTGCGGGTCGGACGCCGGAGCAGGCGCTGTCGTGACGACCGTCACGGCCTCGTGTGACTCGCTCGAAAGGCCACGCCGGGGGCTCTCCCAATGGGGTTGGCGAAGATCGGTGCACGGCCGTCCTCCACGCTCGAATTGCCGAGCCGCATGCAGCGCGATGCGGTCCTGGTCGATCCGCAGCGGGACCGTTCGGGCGATGAACGGCGCCTGGCGTCCCTCCGGCGTCGTCCAGCTCGCAACGGCATGGTGCTTTGGCAGGTGCAGGCGCACGTCAGGATGGCCCAGGGCGGAAAGGTGGGAGATGCCGGGGCGCACAGTGTCCGAGAACGCCGCCATCGTGAGGGCTACAGCGGCCCGGGCATCGTGCGCCGAGGCGGTTGCGAAATAGACGCGATGGGCGAAGAGCGCGTCAAGCTGGTCGCGAACGTCGCGGTCGGTCCACTGCGCGTCGGTCTGCCAGCACGCCACAGTCTCGAGCCCCGCTGAGCGCTTCAGCGCCATCGTCTCAGCGAAGCTGCGGTTCATCACCAGCGGCGCCTCATCGATCTTCAGCGCGACGGCGACACGCCGGTCGCCTGGAACGAGGTCCTGCTGACGGGCGAGCGCTGCGTCCAGCATCCCGACGATCAACTGCATCAGTGTCGAGGTGTTGCCCGCACCCATCGCGCCGAGCGCGCCCTTCACCACCAGCACCTCTTCTTGGGCGATCACCCGGTCGAGGTCGAGGCGCAGCGAGTCGTTCAGCAGCACACGCTTGATCGACGGGGAATTGAGCAGGCGCGCAAGCTTGTTCACGGGCGCGTCGAGCTTTGCCGTGGTCACGCTGCGCGCGTCGGCCAACTGCGCGGCCAGCTCAGAGGTGAAGAACTGAGAGATCTCCTTGAACTCGGGCAGCGCGCGCACGCGTGCTCCGACGCTCCGTCGATAGGAGTATCCCTCCTCTCCGACGGACAGCAGCCGCGCGGCGTCCCACAAGGTGGCGTCCCGGTCGTGTGCCAGCACGGCGATGATCGCGTTGCGCAGATAGCGATCCGAGGAGGCACGAATGTCCGCATCGGACGGAACTATTTAGCTTGCATCCTCGAGCCTCGAGAATTGGCTTTCTTGAGCCAAATCTGGGGAGTCCGGGGTCTCCGACAGACACCGCTGTGCGAGGACGTCAACCTCGCCGGAGGCGGCGTCCGACGACTGCTCGTCGTCCGCAGCGAGCGTCAGCGAGGACTCAGTTCAGACGCTCGCTCAGCCGCGAGAGCGAGCGCGATGTGTCTCCCTCCTCTTGGCGACGAGCAGGTCGATGGTTCGCTTCGCGACAGTCCCGCTTTGCCGTCCGCTCGCAACTCTCGTCCTGCGCGCGCGGCTCTGCTTCTGCTCGCCTTAGATTCCCTCACTTCATTGGATCGGCGACGACGCAGTGCCGAGCGACACCTCCCAGAGCCGCTTCGCGTTGGCTGGGTCGAGGGCGTAGGCGGCCACTCCGAAGATGGTGCTATTCGGCGCGTCGGGGTCGATGACCGGCGCTTGGTTGCAGTCCTCGAAGTAGCGCCCGCCGATGCCGTCGACCAACGGCGATGTCGCGACGAAGACGCTCGTCGCGGCGCCCTGCTCGGCCGTCTTGTATCTCATCTTTGATTCGTCAAACGACTCCGCGTACGGGGCTGAGGCTTGGACAGCCGCCAGCGCGCCAGCGTCCAGGTGTCGGTTCAGGTTGGTGGCCGCGACCGGCCCCGGTTGGACCGCGTTGGCGGTGATGCCGTCGCTAGCCCAACGGCGTGTCGCCTCGACCGTAAAGAGAACGTTGGCGGTCTTGGACTGTCCGTAGGCGACCCCCGGCTCATAGGGTCGGGAGTTGAAGTTGATGTCGTCGAAGATCACGGGTGAGCGCCGATGCCCGGCAGAGGTGAGCGACACGATCCGCGCGTCGCCGGCGGCGGCGAGCGCGTCGTGCAGGCCGAGCGCGAGCGCGAAGTGACCGAGATGGTTGGTCGCGAACGTCAGCTCCCAGCCCTCCGGGGTGTGCCGGAGGTCGGGCAGCATCACGCCAGCGTTGTTGATCAGCAGGTCAAGCGGCCCGCTCCACCGCGAGACGAAGGTGCCGACAGATCTCTGCTCGGCGAGGTCGAGCAGGCCGACATGCACCGGGTTGCCGGTGGTGGCGCTGATGTCGGCGGCGGTCTGCTCGCCGGCGTCGGTGTTGCGCACTGCGAGTGTGACCTCGGCGCCCGCGGCGGCGAGCGCGCGTGCTGTCTCGACGCCGATGCCCGAGGAGCCGCCGGTGACGATTGCGCGCCTGCCGGAGAGGTCGATTCCGTCGATCACCTCGGCGGCCGTCGAGTCAAATCCGAACTGGCTTTGGATCGGCTCGAGGTTGGTGTTTGCTGTCATGTCCCGAGTTTCGGGCACGCGGCGCAAGTACACAAGAGACCTGGTGATCCTGGTAGTGGCAGGGCCAGGATCGCCGCGGCGGCGGGCGTATCGTTATGGCATGCCGAATGAGAATCTCGTCGGCGAGTACCTCCGCGCCCGGCGTGAGCTGGTCCGGCCCCAAGACGTCGGCGTGCCCGACCTCGGCGGCCGCCGGCGGGTGCCCGGCCTGCGTCGTGAGGAGGTCGCGATGCTCGCCGGCGTGAGCAGCGACTACTACGTGCGCCTCGAGCAGGGGCGCGATCAGCATCCCTCCCAGCAGGTCCTCGACGCGCTGGCGCGAGCTCTGCAGCTCGACGACGACGCCGCCGCGCACCTGCACAGCCTCGCCAACCGACCAAGCCACCGGCGCCGCAAGACCGCGCGGCCCGAGAAGGTGCCTGCGGGCATCGTGCAGCTGATCGAGTCCTGGAGCCAGACGCCGGCCTACGTTCAGGGCCGCAACATGGATGTGCTCGCCGTCAACCCGCTCGCGACCGCGCTCGCCCCCTATTACATAAAGGGCGAAAACCTCGTCCGTGCCGCCTTCCTCGACCCTCGCGTCCGCGACATGTACCGGGACTGGGAGCAAGTCACCGAGACCACGGTCGCCGGACTGCGGGCGCTGGTCGGTCCCGACGTCGACGATCCCCGCCTCAACGAGCTAGTCGGCGAACTCTCGGTGCGCAGCGAGCGCTTCCGCCAGCTCTGGGCACGACACGATGCTCGACCCAAGCGCGGCGG
>JAOPZM010000014.1 GCA_025964115.1 Solirubrobacterales bacterium | reverse complement strand
GGAACGGCGTCTGGCTCGCGAAGCCGTCGGTTATCCCCACAGCGGGCGAGATCCCGTTGGCGGGGTTCCGCACGTAGGCGACCGTTTCGCGAAGCAGCGTGCGGATCACTTCCTTGGAGGCTAGGTGTTTGTGCCACTTTTCGGCGGTGGCCGCGTGCGTGGCGGCTTGAGCGCCGGTCGTTTCGGCGCCGCCCGTTTCGGCGCCGCCCGTTTCGGGACCGCCCGTTTCGGGACCGCCCGTTTCCGCGCCGCTCGTTTCGGCGCCGCTCGCTTCGGGACCGTCTTCGACTTCCTGGTCGGTCACCGTTTCGGAGCCGTAGTCGGCTTCCGAGCCGGGGGAAGGTTCTGAGCCGAGTTCGCCTTCGGGGGGCGTTTCGGATTCATTCGACGCCGGCGCTGTCGCGGGGGGTTCGCCGGCGGGTTCAGCGCCCGACCGCGCGAGGGAGACCGTGCTCGCGGTGGGACGGCGATAGGGAGTTGCGGTGAAGTAGTTTTCGGAGTTCAGGAACTCCGATTCGAACGTCAGCTCGTTCCACACCTCGAGATCGAAGCCTCCGGGTCCGTCGACGCTTGACGCCAGTTTGGCGGCCGCTCCCTCGTAGCTCAGCCAGCCGGACAGCGTCTCCTGGAATGCCGGGTTGGGTTCGCCGGAGGCGAGCTTCGGAGACTGGAACGGTGCGTAGCGGAGGCGGGTGCCAGGGTGTGGTCCTGCCGGCATGGCGTTAGGCAGTGGGTAGGACAGCGTGGCCATGCCGCTCGGGCTCAGGGCGGTGATCAGCAGATCGGGAGAGCCGCGCCACGTGAGCCCGTTGAACCCGGTCTTGCCGGGCACCACCAGCGCGGCGCTGGCCGGTGTGAGCTGGACGGTCTGAGAGCCGGCGGGCGCTTCTGAGACGGTTTCCAGGTTGACATGCTGAAGGGGGGTGGGAGCGCCGCTGTAGGCCTCGAGCACGATCAGGGGTCGGAGCCCATGGTTGTGCAGGGCGTTCAGTCGCGAGGTGATCTGCGAGAGCGCACTGGGGGAGAATTCGGTCGGGTGTTCGTAGAGGAGGTTCGACCAGTTGATCGGGATCCGAGCCAGCTTGAAGCCACTGTCCTGGAGCAGCTGCGCGATGGGTTCCTCCTGGGCGCGGCTGACGTTGAAGTTGATCCCGAGCGATTCGAGCAGCTTCGATGCCGGCCACGTGTCGAGGTACGAGCGCCACGGCTGTATCCAGAACGAGGAGGTGCCGAACGGATCGGCTGTGAGGAACCGCGGATCGATCGGATCGGTCACGGTTTCGCCCGTCTCTTCGGGGAGTTCCCCATGTTTGCTGGTCGGCCGCGCGGGTTCTTGAGGAGAGGGGCCGCCGGGCGCATTCGAGGAGGGCGCTTCGCCCGCGGATTCCGCGCCGGCGCCCGTGATCAGCGGCGTCGCTTCGAGCCCTCTGCGGCCCGGGCGGCGAACGTGCGACGTCACCGATTCGGCCGGACAGGTCCGGCGGCCGTGGCCTCGGGTGCGGATCCGGGACTTAGAGCCGCGGCGCGGCTTCAATCTGCAGTGCTGCCGTGACGCGCCGACCCCGCGATGGCTCGATCTCGCCGGCACGGCCGCGGGAGTCAGCAGCAGGACAGCGGCCGAAAGCACCACGGCGCACGCGAAGGCTGCCGGGGCGGACGGCTCGCGTAGGCGAAGAGTGAGGGGCATGGCCGTCCTTGAAGCTCGTGGAGAACGATGAGAGGCTTTCTAGGCAGGCCATTCGGCGCATCGGCGGGTGAGTCTTGAAGCTGACCGGCGCTGCTGGACGTTTCGCCGATCGGCCGCGGCGCGTCCAGTGCGAGGCGCTGTGCTCGCGCGCTGCCTGCCTGCCGGCCCGGCCGTCGCGGACCAGCGGTCATCTATGTTGCGCGTATGCCTGACAGCGCTCGATCGGCTGACGGCCAGCCGCGGTCCAGGCCGAGGCTGCTCGTGCTCACCCCCGACTTTCCTCCGAGCCGTGGCGGCATCCAGGTGCTCGCGCACCGGCTGGTTGCCGGCATGAGCGCCTTCGAGACGAGAGTCGTGACGCTCGACTCCGACGGTGCGCGACAGTTCGATGCGACGAGCGGCCTGTGCGTCCGCCGGGTCCCCGCGTACGCGCGCCTCGGTGCGGCGCGGAACCTTCCCCTCAACGCGACGGCACTGCTCGAGGCGATCAGCTTTCGCCCCGAGCTGACGCTCAGCGCCCACATCGTCACGAGCCCGGCGGCCGCGGTCGTTCGCCGCGCGGTCGGGGCGCAGACGGTCCAGTACTTCCATGCGAAGGAGATCGCCGACAAACCCAGGATCGCCGCGTTCGCTGCACGACAAGCGAACGCGGCGATCTCGGTCAGCACGTACACGACCGAGCTGCTGATGGCGGCTGGCGCCCCGACCGGCCACCTGCACCTGATCCCGCCCGGCGTCGATCTGCCATCGGATCCGCGCCCGCAGCCGGCGGCCCGCCCGACGATTCTCACGATCGCTCGGCTTGCCGATCGCTACAAGGGCCACGACGTACTGGTGCGGGCGCTCGAGCTGGTCCGCGACCGGGTGCCCGGCGTCGAGTGGGTCGTGATCGGAGACGGCCCGCTGCGTGCCGAGCTCGAAGCGCTGGCCGACTCGCATGGAGTCGCGGCCTCCGTCAGGTTCCTCGGTGCCGTCTCCGACGAGGAGCGCAACTTGTGGCTACGGCGCGCTCATCTCCTGGCCATGCCCAGCCGCCTGCCCGGAGCCGGGCGGGCGGGAGAGGGGTTCGGGATCGTCTACCTGGAGGCCGGCGCCTACGGCAAGCCCGTGGTCGCCGGCAACGTGGCGGGTGCCCTTGACGCCGTCGTCGACGGTGAGAACGGCCTGCTGGTCGACCCGACCGATCCCGCCGCGGTTGCGCGGGCGATCACGACGCTGCTCGTCGACGAGGAGCTGGCGGGCCGTCTCGGCGCCGGCGGCGCGAGCCGTGCGCGCAGCCTGGCATGGCCCGCGATCGCGGAGCGGGTGCAGGCGCTGCTTCTCGAGCAGCACCGCTCGCGCATGGAGGCGGGGGCGCAGCGGGAGGCCGAGGGCGTCCGAGGGGCGAACCGATGAGGATCTCCGCCGCACGGAGATCCGCGTGAACGTTCTCTACGTCAACCACACCGGTGAGGTGAGCGGGGGTGAGCGCTCGCTGCTGATACTGCTGGGCGCGCTGCCCGCCGAGGTGCATCCGCTGGTGGCGTGCCCGCCGGGCTCCCTGGCGGCCGCGGTCAAGCTGCTCGATGTACAGACCACGGCGATCACCGGAACCGCGGGCAGCCTCAGAGCGCATCCTCTGCACACTCCACGAGCGCTTGCCGAGATGGGCCTCGCGGCGCTGCAGGTCGGTCGCCTCGCGCGGCGCAACCGGGCAGAGGTCGTGCATGCGAACTCCATCCGCGCGGGGATCCTGCTCGGGCTCGCGCGGCTGTCCACCGCCGCCAGCGTCGTCCACATCCGCGACTGCCTGCCGGCCGGGCCGCTGACCAGCGCCACCATGCGGCTGATCGCCGCAACGGCGACGACGGTCGTGGCGAACTCCCACTACACGGGCGAATGCATGCGCTCGGCGGCGCCCGGGGCGAGCGTGGAGGTCGTGTACAACCCGGTCGACCTCGCACGCTTCGATCCGGCACGCATTGATCCGGCGGACGCCCGCGCCAGGCTCCTCAGGGAGCTCGGCGGGTTGCCCGAGCGCAGGTTGCTGCTCGGGTTGGTCGCCCAGATCAGCCCCTGGAAGGGCCAGGAGACGGCGATCGAGGCCCTCCGCCTGCTCGTGCGAGACGGGGTTGACGCACAGCTGCTCCTGATCGGATCGGCCAAGTTCGTCTCCCGCGCCACGCGCTATGACAACGAGGGCTATGTCGCCGAGCTGCGAGCGCGCGTCGCGCGATCGGGGCTCGAGGATCGCGTGTCGTGGCTGGGCGAGCGCGAGGACGTGCCAGCGCTGATGCGTGCGCTCGACATGCTCCTGCTGCCCTCCCGCGAGGAGCCCTTCGGGCGTACGCTGATCGAGGCGATGGCGCTCGGTGTGCCGGTGCTCGCAACGAACGTCGGCGGCCCGAGCGAGATCATCGAGAACGGTCGTGAGGGATACCTGCTCTCACCGTCCGAGCCCGATGCCTGGGCGCAGGCGATTCGCACCGTCGCCGAAAGCCCCGAGCTTCGCGGCGCGCTCGGGCTCGCCGGCCGCCGGAGGGTCGAGCAGGCCTTCACCGTCGAGCGGCACGTGGCCGCGATGCTGTCCGTCTATGAGCGCGCGATCACGCAGAGGGCAGGGCGATGAGGCGGGTGGATGGCTCGTGGGCGCCGTCGCTCCTCGGAGTCATCGCGCCGCCCAGAGATCCTCCGCGTGATCGAGGATCTCAAGGAAACGGGCGCGCTCGGAGGTGAGTGCCCGGCGCATGCTCTCCTCGTGCGCAGAGGTGAGCATCTCCTCCAGCTCGCCCGGGGACGCGCTGAGTGCGAGCAAGGCCGAGTCGGTGATCGCGCGTTTGCTGCGGCGTGGCACCAGGCATGTCTCCCCATCGCGGCAGAACGAGCGGTTTCCGACGCAATCCGGACAGACGACAGCGGTCCCGAGGGCCATGCTCTCGAGCGCCGGCAGGTACGCCCCCTCGACGGGGTTGGGCAGGTGAACGCTCACCCGCGCGCGGGCCATCGCGTCGAGCAGCTCGTCTCTGGGCAGCGAACGATCGAGCAGGAGGACGCGGTAGCCCCTCCCGGTGAGGTTCGTGGCGATCCCTGCGCCCGCGCGAGGGTCCTTGGACGCGAGCACGACACAGTCGACGTCTCGGGCATCGAGCGGACGTGCGGGAGGCAGCTGATCGAGGTCGATGCCGATCGGCACGGTGAAGATCGGGCCGTTGACCGCCGGAATGCGCTCCAGCGCATCCTGGATCTCACCGCTCACACAGATCCGGATCGCGGGATGCGCGAGGAACCCGTGCAGCGGACCGTTGCCGAGCGCCGGGCGAAAGTCCTGGATCAGGTTGATGACGGGGACGGGCGGTGCCGCGCGCTGTCCGGGCTCGAGCGAGCGCCAGTCGACGCCTGCGAGGAACAGCACGTCGGGGACGACTGTCTCGTCGGGGCCGACCACGTACTCGGGCACGCCGGACCACGGATTGCTCGAATCCCACACCGACTGGGGTGAGAACCATATGCGCGCCTCATGCAAGGGTGACCTGCGAACGTGCTCGAAATAGTGAAAGACCTTCAGATGTCCACCCTGGAATCTCTGAAAGTCCCTGTGAAAGAGGACGAGGCTCATGCCTACGGCGATTCCGGCGCTATCGCGTCGAGCAGAGCCTGCGGTCAGTCGAGCTTGTCATAGCCCCAGAGCGCAACCAGGTCGCGATCGAGGTATTCGCTCAGCGCTGAGACCTCGGGCTTGAAGCGACGGCGCAGCTCGTTCATCACGCTCTCGTCGGGCGGCGGAACGTCACCGTAGACTCCACGCGCCCGGGCGGCCCTGAAGGCGTCGTGCCGGAGCGCGCGCGGCATCAGTGCCTTCGCCGTCGTCCTCGCTGCTCGGGAGATCGGCGATCGACCCAGCGTCAGCGAATGCAGCGCGTCGTCGAGTCGCTGGGAGCGCACGGTACGAGCCGTCGTTTTAACTCTAATTTCCTCGACCGGATGACTGTCGTCGACATCCAGGAAGCGAAGCACGCCACGCATCGTTCCCTCGTTGTCGGATTGAAAGTCGTCGTATATCAGCACCAGCACACGCTCGGGCGGAAACAGGGCGTGATAGCGCCGCAGCTGGTCGACGTATCGCACATGCTCGGAATACTGCAGCAGCTGTGGCAGGTGACTCCGACGCGGGATCTGGCGCCCTTCACCTCGTGGCCCCTCGAGCGAGACGGCCTTCAAGAGATCCTTCTCCGTCTCTACATGACTGCGCAGCAGCTGAAGATGCAATGAGCGAAGGAACGTCGCGGGCTCGCGGAGGATGGCGACGCTCCGCGCCTCGGGTTGGACCTCCGCGATGTTAGCTGCGGCGGTGTGAGAGAAGAGGTATGACGGCGATGCCTCGCCAACGCGCTGTCCCGGGAGCGCGGCGGAGAACAGCGAAAGGTAGTCGTCGAGCGTCTCGGGCAGCGAATGGCCTCTCGCGGGCTGAAACCGGGCACGCATGTCGCTGGCAAGGAATCGCGGCTCCTTGATGTCGGGCATGTAGATCTGAGGGTGCCTCTTGAGCATCTCGTACAACGCGGTCGTGCCGCACTTGTGGTGCCCGACGATGAAGAATTCGGGCACTCGCCGTTGCACCTGACGGGCTCCGGTAAGTGTTTCGGGCGAGGTCGTCACTGGCGCGAGTGTACCTGCTCGCGGACCGCCGGCCCGGATGCGGATGACTCACACCGATTCGCTCAAAGGGGCTGGAGAGGGGACACATATAATCGGCGACCCCGCCATGACCCGACTAAGTCTGAGCAGTCTTCCCGGCCTGCCCCGTGATCTCCATCGCCGGGCCTCGGGGCGACGCAGGGCCCGCCAGGAGAGCCGGTTCTGCTCACGCCTGCGAGCGGACCCGGGGGCGCCGGAGCTGGTGATCTCTCCCCACTGGGATGACGCCGTCCTGGACTGTTGGGGCATCCTTACGAGCGAGCGGAGGCTGAATGTGGTCAATCTGTTCGCAGGGATCCCCACGAATGGACGCGCAGGGATCTGGGAGGCGATCACGGGAGTCGGAGACCCGGCGCAGCGGGCCCGTGGGCGGATGGCCGAGGACGCGCTCGCACTCGCCCGGGCCGGGCGTGAGCCGGTGAACGTGCCGCTGCTCGACGATCAGTACCGCCGGCAGATGCGAAATCCGCCACCAGGGCTTGAGGATCTCGATCGCGCGGTGACGGAGGAGGTGCAGAGCGCATCCCGTGTGTATGTCCCGGCGGGCATAGGTGCACACCCTGACCATCTGCTGGCGCGTCGCTACGGACGCACGCTGCTGGCGGGAGGCATGCCGGTGAGCCTCTACGCGGAGCTGCCCTACTGCATCTTTCACGGCTGGCCCTCGTGGGTGGATGGCAGCGCGCCCTCTCCAAGGCGCAACGTCGACGTCTACTGGGAGTCATTTCTGAAAGACGTGCCCGAGCTGCCAGCGCTGCGCTCGGCCGAGGTGGAACGTCTCGACGCGGCGACGGCGACGGCGAAGCTCCAGGCGATCGGCTGCTATGAGACCAGCCTCAACTATGGAGCGAGGCGCCTGCTCAGCGATCCGGAGTTCCATGGCGTCGAGGTCAGCTGGGAGCTGGTTGCGCCGTCGTGATGGCCAAACCCGGGCGGGACGCCAAGCGGCCGATACCGTGGCCGTTACCTTCGGCGTGACGTAGACTTCCCGGTTATGACGGCCTCCACGATCGGGTGCCACGGATGGCAGCGGGAGCCTGTCGGTCCGTTGCCTTCATTGCACTTCACGCTCCTGGAGAGCGGGGCTGATGGACCATGAGCCTTACCGGTCCGTCTGAGCACGGCGAGCGCTCGCCGCAGTACTCGATGCGCTCACAGCTGGATCTGCTGATCGGCGACAAGCGCAGGCGGATCGCCGCGGTTTCCTTCACCTCGACAATCGCCGCGTTGACGGAAGCCGGCATTTTCGCGGTCGTCGCCCAGGTGGCGGCCGCGCTCGTGAACGGCAAGAGCGTTCACTCGCAGACGGGCATCTTTCACTTTCACGCGACCATCGGGACCCTTCTGTGGATCGGGTTCGGCTTGGCGCTCCTGCGGCTCGCATTGCAGTGGCCGCTCTCGATTCTCCCCGCGCGGATCGCCGCCGACGTTCAGGCGGGCCTGCGCAAGAAGATCTTCCGATCGTTCGCCGGCGCATCGTGGGATGTGCAGTCCCGCGACCGGGAAGGTCAGCTGCAGGAGATCATGACCAACCAGACCAGCCAGGCGACGGCCGGAGCGCTGCAGGCGACTGCCCTGGTGAACACGTCGATCACGTTCGTGATCCTGATGGCGGCAGCGGTCGTCCTGAGCCCGCCCGCGGCGGGGGTGGTGCTCGGGATCGCTGTGTTGATGTTCGCGCTGCTGCGGCCGCTGCGATCGCTGGGTGCCAGATGGGCCCGGGAACTGTCAGCGGAACAGGTGCGCTACGCCGGAGGCGTCGCCGAGGCCAACCGGCTGGCGGAGGAGACACAGGTGTTCGGTGTCGCGGGTGCTCAGTTCGACCGGATCGCCCGCCTCGTGGATGCCTGCCGGAGCCTGTTCCTGCGCACCCAGGTGATGATCAAACTGGTGCCGAACCTCTACCAGAGCTTCATCTACCTGCTGCTGATCGCCGCGCTTGCGGCGCTTCATGCGGTCGGGAGCGGCCGTGCCGGGTCGCTCGGAGCGGTGGTCCTGCTGCTCGTGCGCGCCGCCCAGAACGGGCAGCAGCTGCAGACCGCCTACCAGACTCTTCAGCAGTCGCTGCCGTTCGTCGATCGGCTGGACCGGGCGCGGACGCGCTATGCCGAGAGCAGCCCGGCGGACGGCGGAGGCCAGCTCGCATCGGTGGGGACGCTCGCATTCGAGAACGTCTCCTTCGCGTACACCCCGGGGCGCCCTGTCCTCTCGGAAGTGAGCTTCGCGGTCGACGCGGGCGAAGCGATCGGCATCGTGGGCCCCTCGGGCGCCGGCAAGTCCACGCTCGTTCAGATCCTGCTGCGGCTGCGAGCGCCCAGCGCCGGCCGCTACCTCGTCAACCGGGGGGCCGTGGAGCAGTACGCGCGCGCGGACTGGCACAGGCTCGTCGCCTACGTGCCCCAGGAACCCCGGCTCCTGCACGCGTCGGTGGCTGAGAACATCCGCTTCTTCCGCGACCTCGACGACGAGGCACTCGAGCGGGCCGCGCGGCTGGCGCGCATCCACGAGGACATCGTCAGCTGGCCGGAGGGCTATGAGACGATCGTCGGCCCCCGGGCCGACGCTGTGTCCGGCGGGCAGCAGCAGCGGATCTGCCTTGCGCGGGCGCTCGCGGCGCGACCTCAGGTGCTCGTCCTCGACGAGCCCACGAGCGCGCTCGATCCCCACTCGGAGACGCTCATCCAGGAGTCGCTGACCGCGCTCAAGACCGAGCTGACGCTCTTCACGATCGCCCACCGCATGTCCACGCTGGACATGTGCGACCGCGTGATGGTGATCCTCGACGGACGCCTCGTGGCCTTCGACACCAAAGCCGTCCTGATCGAGCAGAACCCCTACTACCGCTCGGCGTCGATGATCGCCGCGGGGGCTCCAGGCGGCGTTCTGCCCTAACGCTGGCCACGGCGGCCCCGGTGCCTGGGCCCCCGGGGGCCGAGGGTTGACAATGAGCAGACACGCCGTAAAGCTTCGCTGGGCTTGCGGAGAGGTGACCAGAGCTTCACAACGACTCTCCGGAGAAAGGTCAACCTGAGCACGGATGCCCGCCACCTACCACCTATCCCACCTACGCACGCTCGAGGCCGAGGCGGTTCAGGTCTTCCGCGAGGTTGCCGCGGAATTCGAGCGGCCGGTGCTGCTGTTCAGCGGCGGCAAGGACTCGATCGTGCTGCTTCGGCTCGCGGAGAAGGCCTTCCGGCCGGGGCCGTTTCCGTTCCCCGTCATGCACGTCGACACCGGGCACAACTTCCCCGAGGCGCTCGAGTTCCGGGACCGGCGCGTCTCCGAGCTCGGGGAGCGGCTGATCGTCGCGTCCGTCGAGGAGTCGATCCGCACGGGCAGGGTGGTCGAGCAGACGGGGCCTCGCGCCTCCCGCAACACGCTGCAGACGGTGACGCTGCTGGACGCGATCGCCGAGCACGGATTCGACGCTGCGTTCGGCGGTGCGCGACGCGATGAGGAGCGCGCGCGGGCCAAGGAGCGCATCCTCTCCTTCCGCGACGAGTTCGGCCAGTGGGAGCCCCAGCGACAGCGTCCGGAGCTGTGGAGCCTCTACAATGGCCGCATCCGCAAGGGGGAGCACGCGAGGGTCTTTCCGATCTCCAATTGGACTGAGCTGGACGTGTGGCAGTACATCGCTGAGGAGGATTTGGAGGTGCCCTCGATCTATTTCGCCCACGAGCGCGAGGTCTTCGCGCGTGACGGCATGCTCTATGCGGTGAGCCCCTTCGTGGAGCTGATGGACGGCGAGCAGCCCTTCGCCGCTCGCGTGCGCTACCGCACGGTCGGCGACATGAGCTGCACGGGCGCGATCGAGTCGGACGCCGAGACCCTCCAGGCGGTCGTGGCCGAGATCGCAGCGACCGAGGTGACCGAGCGCGGCCAGACTCGGGCCGACGACAGGGCCACGGAGGCGGCGATGGAGGACCGCAAGCGGCAGGGGTACTTCTGATGGATGGACCGCCTAGCACCTCGGGAATCCTGGCCAACGGCAACGGCAAGCTCGCCGAGCCGGATGGCGGCCCTGCGGCCGATGACGCTCAGGCCGTCTTCCGCAGGCTCACCGAGCGTCCCGCCGACCTGCTGCGGTTCGCGACGGCCGGGTCGGTCGACGATGGCAAGAGCACCCTGATCGGCCGGCTGCTCTACGACTCCAAGCAGGTGCTCAGCGATCAGCTGGAGCACGTCGAGCAGACCAGCGAGCGGATGGGCCATGACTTCCTCGACCTGTCGCTGCTGACCGACGGCCTGCGCGCGGAGCGCGAGCAGGGCATCACGATCGACGTCGCATACCGGTACTTCGCCACCGCCCAGCGTCGCTTCATCATCGCCGACACGCCTGGGCACGAGCAGTACACCCGCAACATGGTCACCGGCGCCTCTACCGCCGACCTGGCGATCGTCCTCATCGACGCGCGCAAGGGCGTCGTGGCGCAGTCCAAGCGGCACGCGTTCATCAGCTCGCTGCTGGGCATTCCCCACATTGTGGTGTGCGTCAACAAGATGGACCTCGTGGACTTCGACGAGGCCGTCTTCGACGCGATCGTCGAGGACTTCGACACGTTCGCGGCACGGCTTGAGATGCCCGACGTCACCTTCATCCCGATCTCGGCCCTGCACGGCGACAACGTGGTCGAGCGCTCGGAGGCGATGCCCTGGTATCAGGGGCCACCGCTCCTCTATCACCTCGAGCACGTGCACATCGCGTCCGATCGCAACCTGATCGACGTCCGCTTCCCGGTGCAATGGGTGATCCGCCCGCCCGCGAGCAGCGTCACGGACTACCGGGCCTACGCCGGCCAGGTCGCCGGCGGCGTGATGCGGCCCGGCGACGACGTGGTCGTGCTTCCCGGCGGGCAGCGCAGCACGATCGCGGGGATCGACACGCTCGACGGCGCCGTCGAGGAGGCCTTCCCGCCGATGTCGGTGGCGATCAGGCTGACGGACGACATCGACGTCGGACGCGGGAGCACGATCGTGCGCCCGCACAATCAGCCGACCACGGCGAACAGCTTCGAGTGCCTGCTCTGCTGGATGTCCGAGCAGCCGCTGAGTCCAAGGCGGCGCTACCTCGTGAAGCACACGACGCGCATGACGATGCTGGGCGCGGCCGACGTCCGCTACCGGATCGACGTCGAGACGCTGCACCGCGACGAGACCGCGACCACGCTCGGGCTGAACGATCTGGGCCGCGTGCATCTGGAACTCAGCTCCCCGTTGGTGTTCGACTCCTACCGGCGCAACCGCGTCACCGGCAGCCTCATCCTGATCGACGAGGCCACGAACGAAACCGTCGGCGCCGGGGTCATCCTCGACACCGAGGTAGACGAGGCCGAGACCGACCACGCCAAGAGCGAGCGCAGCCCGAACGTCCGCTGGCAGGGAACGAAGATGACGCGTGAGCGACGCTGGCAGACGCTCGGCCACAGCGGCGCCACCGTCTGGTTCACGGGTCTCCCCGGCGCCGGCAAGTCGACCGTCGCCGCCGCGGTCGAGGAGCGGCTGATCATCGCCGGCCGGCCGGCGTTCCTGCTCGACGGCGACAACCTGCGCCACGGACTAAACGGCGACCTTGGCTTCGACGAAGTGGCGCGCAGCGAGAACGTGCGCCGTACCGCGCATGTCGCGAAGCTGCTCGCGGACTCCGGCACGATCGCGCTCGTGAGCCTCGTCAGCCCGTACGCCGCGGACCGCGCGGCGGCCGCGGCGCTGCATGTCGCCGACAGCCTGGACTTCATCGAGGTGTACGTGAACGCGCCGCTCGAGCTCTGCGAGGAGCGCGACCCGAAGGGCCTCTATGCGCGGGCGCGCGCCGGTGAGCTGGCGGGCCTGACCGGCGTGGGGGCACCATATGAGCCGCCGCCCGAGCCCGATCTCGTGCTGGTCGCGGGCGAGGAAACGGTCGGGGGAGAGGTCGAGCGGGTGATCGAGCTGCTCACCGCGCGCGGGCTTCTGCCCGGCGCGCCCTGAGCTCCGCGGTCGGCGCGCTCGCTGCGGCGCCGGCGCTCGACTATTTACGGCCCGGCGCGGCGTGAAGCACGATCGTCTTAGTGCTCACGCCGGAGGCCAATGCACCCGAGTGCACCTTGACGGAGACCCGGTAGCGGCCGCCGCGGCGGATCTTGGTCACGAGGCTGAACCGGGAGAAGGTCCGGCCCCCATGTTTGACGCTCGTTGAGAACTGGGAGACGTATCGCGTTGTTTCTTCTTCGTTCTTCCCCGGCCTGACCGCTTTCAGCAGCTGGAACAGGACACGCGCGCCTGGCACGGCGGGAGTCACCGTGCCGAACAGGCGCACGAGCCCGGTGTGTCCGCTCGCGCGGACGCTGAACGAGACCCGGACCGCGACCTGGACGGTCACGATCGTGCTGTACACGGGCAGTGCGTCCAGCGTGACGACCCGGAACTCCGTGTTGCTCATGAGGTTCGCGACGCGGAAGGCGAAGCGGCCGAACCGATCGGTGACGCCGGGAAGCCCGATGCTCGTGAAGCTTTCGAGATAGGGATACGGGCTGGCCTGAAGCGCGATGCGGTGGTTCGGGCCGGCG
>JAOPZM010000013.1 GCA_025964115.1 Solirubrobacterales bacterium | reverse complement strand
CGTGATCGCGCTCGTGGGCAGCGCCGAGGCGGCGGCGCGGCTCGGCTGGCTGCGCCGCGCGCCGGGGCTGGACACGGCCGTGGAGGTCGTCGACGTCGGCGCGGACGCGGCTCGCGCTAGCCGGGCGTGGGCAGACGACGTGGCGCTGCGGGTGATCCGGCTCTGTCCGCTCGAGGACGGGCTTGGGCCGCCTGACCCCGACCTGGCGTGGGTGGCCCGCCACCTCACCCGTACCAAGCTGGGACTGGCCCTCGGCGCCGGAGGCGCCAAGGGGTACGCACATGTGGGTGTGCTCCAGGTCCTGGAGGAAGCGGGATATGTCGTCGACTACGTGTCCGGGAGCAGCATCGGAGCGATCGTCGCCACCTACCTCGCGCTCGGCGCCGACGCCGCCGAGGTCGATGCGACGCTTCGCGGCGCCTTCGACGACGCTGCCGTGGCGGAGATCTTCAAGACCTCGCTCGGGGGTCGCGGTGGCGGCCTCGACGTGATGAGCAGGCTGCTTCGTGAGACCACGGGAGATCGGACGTTCGCCCACGCCCGAATCCCTTTGACGGTCATGGCGGTGGACCTGTCCGAGCGCGCTCCGGCACCGCTTCGCGACGGGCCACTGTGGGAGGCGCTTCTCGCCGCTACGGCGCTCGCCGGTGTCTTCCCGCCGTATGAGCGCGACGGCATGCGCCTGGTGGACGGGCTCGCGCTTGTTCCCGTTCCGACAGGCGCGGTGATGGAAGCGGGCGCGGACGTGACGATATCTGTGAATCTGATCGGTCCCAGCCTGTTGCCGAGCTGGCCCGGAGGCCCCCCGCCCGAGCCGCCCGGGGAGAGACGCCGGCGGGGAGTGCTCGATAACCTGCTCGAGGTCATGGACCTGAGCCAGCTCGCAGAGAGCGTGCGCCACGCAGAACTGGCAGACGTGGTCATCACTCCCGCCTTCGGACCGTGCGAGTGGCGTGATTTTCATCTGGCGGATCTGTTCCTCGCCGCCGGTCGCGCGGCGGCAGAGGAGCAGCTTCCGAACCTCGGCTCGCTCGCGTTACCGGTAGGCATTCCAAGCTACACCCACACCTAAGGAGGCAACGTGCCCGCGCAGACCTTCGGCTTTGAGGAGCTCAAGACAATCCTGGTTGACCGGGTCGGCCTGACCGAGGCCGTCGTCAAGGACGACCCTGATCTGACGTTCGAGGAGATGGGTCTCGACTCGCTGGCGCTTGTCGAGATACAGCTCGCCATGGAGCAGGACTACGGCTTCACGATCGCCGACGCAGATGCCGACCGCATACAGACCGTTGGCGAGGCGATCGACTACGTGAACCGCCGCCTTGCCGAGCAGGTGTGAAGCGATGGCGGCACACACAGACAACTCCGTAGACATAAGCGCACCGCTCGAGTTCGTCTGGGAGCGGATGATGGACATCGAGCGCTGGCCTGACCTGTTCACCGAGTACGCGAACGCCGAGGTACTCGAGCGCGAGGGAGACCGCGTGGTGTTCCGCCTCACGACCCATCCCGATCCCGAGTACGACGGACAGGTGTGGAGCTGGACCTCGGAGCGGATCGCCGACCCCGCTGGCCGCCGCTCGAGCTCGCGGCGCATCGAAACCGGCCCATTCGAGTACATGAACATCGAGTGGTCCTTCGAGGAGCTCGACGGCGGAACGCGCATGCGCTGGGTGCAGGACTTCTCGATGAAGCCCGAAGCGCCCGCCGACGACTCACAGGCCGAGCAGTACATGAACAAGAACACCAAAGATCAGATGCAGGTGATCAAGGAGCGTCTCGAGGCGCAACCTGACGCGGGCTCATCATGAGCGTCAAGCGGGGGGTCATCGTCGCGCGCATCAAGCCCGGCTCCGAGGAGGAGGTGGCGCGCATCTTCGCCGAATCGGACGAGAGCGAGCTGCCCAAGCTCACCGGTGTGCGCCATCGGAGCCTGTATGTGCTCGACGACATCTACATCCACCTGGTCGAGACGGACGAGGAGTTGGCGTCGGCCGTTGACAATGTGCGTAACCACGAGCTGTTCAAGGACATCTCGAGCAAGCTCGACCCATACATCCAGCCGTACGAGCCCGAGACCTGGACCTCGCCCAAGGACGCTCAGGCGCGGGAGTTCTACAGCTGGGAGCCGGACGACTGAAGATTGACGGGGCCTGCTAGTCGAGACCGAACAGCTCTCGGGCGTTCGCGCAGAGGATTCTCTCCTTGCTCGCCTCGCTCAGGGGCAGCTCGTTGACCTGGGAGATGCAGTCCTCCAAGGGCGTAGCGAGGGGCGGCGAGTCTGTGCCGAACAGCAAGCGGTCGGCACCCGTCAAGCCGATGTTCGCGAGCTGATTCGGCGCGCTTAGGTTCGCCGTGTCGAAGTAGACCTTTCTCAGGTACTCGCTCGGCGGGGCCGCGATCTGGTTCGTGTAGCGTGCGATCGGGGGACCGCCCGCACCCGGGCCTGGGCCGCCGCGCACCTCGGGCGGACCACTACGCTCCGAAGCAGCGCTCGGGGGAGGGCCGCCGTAGTGTCGCGGCGCATAGGCAGAGTCGAGGCGGTTGCCGAGGAGACCGATCGCGCCGCCTGCAGTGGCAGCGATCAGCCGGAGGTTGGGGCACTGCTCGAGCCGTCCGGAGAAGACCAGCGTTGCCAGGCACATCGTGACGTCCAGGAAACGCCCCACCTGCTCCACGAGTCGGAAATCTCCGACACTCGAGCTTCCGACAGGCTCGGCGGGGGGATGGAGCAGAATCGGCATCCCCAGCTCGTCGGCCATTCCAAAGAAGTCGTCCGCCTCCGGCACGTCGAGGTAGCGACCCTGCACGCTGGTGTTCACGATCAGCCCGACGAATGGGCCGTCGCGGGCCGTCTGTGCTGCCTGTTCGAGCTCGGCGTCGCCGCCGAGCGGGTTCAGGTAGACGTACGCGGCCAGCCGCGGCCGATGCTTCTCCACCTCAGAGGCCAGCCACTCGTGAAACGATGCGAGCTGATCGAGCGGCTGTGCGTAGTTGTCGAGACCCGGAACGGGCATCATCGTGCCGAACCCCACGGGACTGCCGACGACCGTCGTGTCTATACCAAGGGCCGACTTGCGGTCGAGCATGCCCTCTATGTCGAGCAGCGAGGGCGGCATGGGGAAGCGCTTGAAGAGATCCGGGTGCGTGATGTGTCCGTGGATGTCGACGATGCCAGGCACGGGTCACGCCCCCGGCCAGTCGTAGCCCTTCAACCCGCTCACCCGCTCCTGGTAGGAGACGATGGCCGCCACGTCCTTGTCGCCAAGTCCCATTTGCCGGGCCGCGGTGAGCGAAGCATACGAAGCCTCGGTCACCGGCATCGGGACGGCAAGCTTGTGGGACTCCTCCAGGGTCAGCATCATGTCCTTGCGCATCAAGCCGAGCTTGAACGCCGCGAAGTCGAAGTTCCGCTCGCCGATGATTGCGCAGCGGAAGTCCATCACCGGCGAGCTGTAGCCGCTGCCCGCGATCATGCTCAACATCTTCTCGCGCGGCAAGCCCGCGGCCTCACCGAACACGATGGCCTCGGCGAGGGCCGGCATCTGAACGCCCATCAACATGTTGAGCACGAGCTTCATCATCGCGCCGGTGCCGTTCGGCCCCATGTGAACGACGTCCTTACCGATCGCGTCAAAGACGCCCTTGAGGGCGGTCATATCGTCCGCCCGGCCGCCGACCATCACGCGTAGCTCGCCGGAGCGCGCGTGCATCGGGTTGCCGAGGACGCAAGCGTCGACGCGATGGTGCCCCGTCGCCAGGACCCGGTCCGCCTCAACGCGCGCGTAGTCGGGCGGAACCGTGCTCATGTCGACGACATAGCCGCCCTCGGGCAGGGCCGCGATCGCCCCCCCGTCGCCCCACATCAGCGACGAGACGACGTCCTGGTCGGCGAGGCTGACCATCAGGATGTCGGCGTCTCTCGTGGCATCCGCCGGCGAGTCTGCGAGCCGCGCTCCAAGCCCCTCGACCTCCATCGCCTTGTCCCTCGTGCGGTTGTAGACGCTCATCGGGAATCCCTGCTCGGCGAGCCGGCACGCCATTCCGTTCCCCATCATCCCGAGCCCGACAAAGGCGATCCGTTGCTTGTCCATGCTGCCTCCTAGGAGCTGGCGGTCACGCCACCATCCACGAATAGAACCTGCCCGGTGATGAAGCTTGCAGCAGGCGAGGCTAGAAACAGCACCGTGCCGGCAAGCTCCCACGGTGTCCCGAAGCGCGTGAGCGGGATACGTCCGACCATAAAGCGCATGAACCCTGGATCCATCGCCTTGTCTTGGGTCAACTCGGTCGGGATGAAACCAGGCGCCACACCGTTGACCGCGATCCCATGCTGACCCCACTCGGTCGCGAGTTGGCGGATGAGGCTGTTGAGCCCGCCCTTGGCGGCGGCATATGCAGCGAAGCCGCGCTTGCCACCTGCGACGCTGCGCGTCGAGGAGAAGTGGATGATGCGCCCGCCACTGCCGCGCTCGATCATTCGCTGTGCAGCGGCCTGCGAGAGCCAGAACGCGCCGGACAGGTCGACATCGATGACCGTGCTCCACTCGACCTCTGTCAGCGCGTGCGCCTCGTTCTCGATCTCGATTGCGGCGAGGTTCACGACCACGTCGAGCGCACCCAGATCGTCGGCGACCTGCGCCACCGCCGTGCGGACCCGGTCGCGGTCGGCGAGGTCGAGCTCGACTCCGAGCGCCCTGCCACCCCGCCCCTTGATCTCATCGGCAAGCGCGTTTGCCTTCTCGAGCGAACGACCGGCCAGCGCAACTGTTGCGCCATGGTGGGCGAGCAGCTTCGACGTGAGTCCACCGATGCCACCGTAACCCCCGACGACGAGCATAACCTGGTCATCGAGTCGAAAGAACTCGTCGAAGTGGGGCATCGGCGGCGCAGCCCGGGGCTCGGGCGGAGGCCCGCCCGGGCGACCTGCGCCCGCCTGGCTGCCGCGATCCGGAGGACCCCCGGGGCCGGGTGCCCGCTCTCCGGTCACTCGTCCCAGCGCCGCGCCACCACACAGCGCATCGCGGTCTCGAGGAAGAACGCGCGAGCTCCCTCCGGCGTCGACATGTCACGGGGCTTCTCGATGTAGGCGTCGAGCTTGTCCTCCAGCTCCCGAATCGCAGGCTGTCTGCCCATGTGCGGTGCAACATCCGCGATCGAACCCTCGAACTCGATGGCGCGGACCACGACGTTGTCCTTCATGTACACGGTCGTCGAGAGCAGCTTCCCCTTGACATCGCCCTTCTCGTCCTTGATGACGTGCTCGGGACGCCCGTAGTCTTCAAAGAGTTGCACCACCTCTTCCTCGGTCCCGGGCCGGACCGACCACATCATTGCGAAGTGATTAGCCACTGTGCCTCCCTCCCCTCGCTTTACGGAGCCCCGCCAGGCCTGGGCATGTCAAGGATGCCAAGCTGGACGAGGATGCCAGGGACGTCGTCCACGATCCATGACTCAGCGACCTTGCTGTCGGCGACCCGATGCATCTCCTGACTGTAGATCGTCATCTTCCTACCGGTTGGGGGGATGCCGAAGAGCGGCGAGTCATGTGTCCCAGTCGTTATGAACCGGTTGGCAACCATGTCGCCCTCGCCGATGAGCTCGTCGATCGTCATGTGCCAGTCGGAGAACGCGCCGCGCCAGAGTCGAATGACGTTCTTGAACGCCTCAGGCCCTCTGGGCCCACCGGGTGGCATTCCCGGAATGTGAGCGACGTAGTCGTCCGTGAAGTGCCCGTCCGCGACGTCCGGATTGTTCGCGTTGAGGCCCTCCTCGATCAGGTACCGCACAAGCTCCTTGTTGTGCTCTACCGACATGGCCTTATCCTACGCATAACGCGGCCCCCGATTCTCCTAGGTTGACCCAACGGGTGTATTTGCGCCAAGAAACCGCAGGGTCGGCAGCCCGCCCCACAGGCTTACGTTGCCGGGGCGCAGCTTCCACCTGCCCGGCTGATAGTCATGGTCCGGCCCGACACGCGCCATCTCCGCACAGCACTCAACCAACACGCCGGCAGGATCAAAGAAGTAGATGAAGAGATTGTTACCTGGCCCGTGCCGTCCAGGTCCGTAGGCAAGCTTCTGACCGAGTCCATAGAGGTGGTCGCTGATTCGCTTGAAGTCCTCGAAGCGGGAGAGAGCGAAGGCATAGTGGGCGAGGCCGACCTTCGGCGTGCGAACAAGCGCGATTCCATGGTGAACCTGCTCGCAGCGAAACCACATGCCGTTGTTTCCTATCTGGTCCGAGAACTGGAATCCGAACCCATCGACCAGGAACCTCGCCATGGGGGCGAGTCGGCGGACGTCGAGCGACACATGCTCGCAGCGCTCGGCGCGGACGCCAACGATCCCTGGCGCGAGCGAGGGGGCTGGATCGGTCGCCATCCCGTGAAACAGCTGGAAGCGGTGGCCGCCTGGTCCCTCGACCAGCGCTGAACCCAGGACGCCCGGCTCCTCAGCCACCAGCCTCAGGCGTTTCCCGCCCGCCGCTTCGGCTTTGGTGACCGTGTCCTCCAGAGCCTGCGCGTCAGACACCTCGAGGCCGATGTGCTCGTATGCGACCTTCTCACCCGGCGCGAGGACCAGCTCATGGTGGCGCTCGCTGCAAGTCAGATAGACGCACCCGTTGACACGCTCGACCTCACGAAGCCCGAGCGTGGCTTGAAGGAACTCGGCCGAAGCAGCCACGTCGGGGACGCGCAGCCGGACGTATCCGAGCCGTGTCACCACCGCCGCCTCATTGATCGCGCGTCTTACGCATGCGGTTCTGCCTTCGAGCTCGCCGTGTCCAACAGGTCGGCAATGCCTTCGCGCAGCCCGGCGGTGGCGGCCTCCACTCTGCCTTGAGCATCCCGGTGGAGCGCAACATCCCGCTCGAGCGTGGCACCGAGCTCTTCGATTTGCCGGCGAACGTCGCTCGCGGCGGGACCGCCGTCGCAAGCTGCTCGTGCCTCGACGGAGCGGCTCGGGTCAAGCGCCGCCTGCAGCGCGTCCCGGCTGAGATGTACGGGTTCGTCGAAGTACTCGACGGCGGCCTCGTCGACCAGGTCCGCGGTGACTTCGCTTGGCGCCAGCCCTCGTTCATCGCAATAACGGACGAGGATGCCCACAATCTGGTGAGCTGTCCGCCACGGCAGCCCCTTCTCCCGCACCAGTGCCCCAGCGACGTCCGTCGCCTGCGCCCAGTGACGTCCAGCGAGCATGGCCATGCGCGTCGTGTCCCATTGCAGCCGAGGGAGCAACTCACGCATCACGCGCAGATCCCGGAGGGTCTCTGCCTGGAGCCGCGCCAAGGCCTCCAGTGCCTGGTTTCGCTCCACCAGGTTCGCCCCTGTTGCTGCCTTCTCCACCATCACGGCCGTGGTGAGGCCGCCCAAGCTGGCAGCGCTGACGCCGCCCATCAGTTGCAGCACGGCGGGATTCCTGCTCTGGCTCATGATGCTGCTGGTCGTGCAGAACTCGTCAGGCACAGTCACGAGGGCGTGCTCGGCTGTGCTGAAAAGGAGCACGTCGCTGGCGAGACGTGCGACGTCGCAGTTGAGAATCGTGAGGACGCAGAAGCTGTCGAGCACGGTGTCACGGCTCATGACGGCGTCCAGCGTGTTGCGGACCGGCCCATCGAACCCCAGGAGCTCGGCCGTGCGATGCCGGTTGAGCGGAAAGTCGGAGCCCGTCATGACGGCCGCGCCGGCAGGGCTGAGGTTGATCCTGCGGTAGGCCTGCATCGCGCGCTCGAAGTCGCGCTCGAACACGGCCGCCCAAGCCGCCAGCTGATGTCCCAGTGTGATCGGCTGAGCGTGTGAGCCGGACGCGTAGCCCGGCATCACCGAGTCCAGGTGCTCGCCTGCGAGGGTCAGAGACGCTGCTCGAAGAGCTGTCGTCGCCTGCATGATCGCGAGCAGCGCATCACGTTGGATCAGCCGTGTCGCCAATGCCCCGAGGTCGACTGAGCTTCGCCCGAGCGCGAGCCAGCCCCCCACCTCGTAACCGTGGCGGCGGATCAGCAGGTGCTCGGCCGAATGGACGCCGCCGCCGGCCTCCGCTCGAGCGGCCTCCATGCCGCTCTGCTCGATCTCGAGCAGCGTCCCCAGCATCAGAGCGGCCGCGTCGCGCGGGATTAGCGCCTCCTCGGCCAGCATGAGCAAGTGGGCCTTGTCGAACTCATGCACGGCGCGGATGAGCGGTCCGGCCTGCTCGGCTCGCTGCTTGGCGAGGGCAGGCGGCTGCGCCACGGAGAGGCGGATGCCGGCGGCGCCATAGCCGTCGTAGTGCTCAGCTCGCTGCTTGCGCATTCCCCCCAGCCATTCCTCTCTCGCGCTCTCGAGACCGGATACTGATCTAAAGCAGCGCCACGGTCAAGCTCCCGTGATGGAGGTCCGCCTTACGTGGTCCGCCCGTCCGCCCTGCTCGCCCGCGAGCCTCCCCTACCTACGGTCGGCCGACAAGACCGACGGCGCGGCTGTGGCCTTCTTGGCTCTCGGCCTGAGCCAGCAGGCAATGAGCGGCATCCCCCCGTGCGACCTTTGAGAACAGGCTGGCACGCACATCCGGACCGACCGAGTAGCTGCCCGTCGGTCCACCGTCGACGAGGCGCGTCGGGCGCACCAGCGTGTAGTCGAGCTCGGACTCCTCGACAACCTCCTCCAAGCGTGCCCTGTCGGAGAGCGCCTTGCTCATGAACAAGGGGATGATCACGCGTCCGAAGACCCCTGCCTTGTCGCGACTGTCGCGGATTCCGAGCACGCTCATCACCACCAGCCTGCGGACCCCGGCTGCCGTCATCGCGCCGCAGATAACCCTCGTCGCGTCCGAGAGCGAGGTACCGACGCCCTTCCGCAGCCCGAGGGTAGAGATCACCGCGCCGGCCTCTTGCACTACGGAAGCCACCGCTTCCCCATCCCGAGCGTCACCCTTCGTAACCCGCAGGCGTTCGTGGGTCATCCCCATGGACTCCGGTCGGCGCGCGAGCACGGCGACCTCTCGGCCCTCAGCCAGCGCCTGCTCGACGACGCGCCGGCCGGTTCCCCCTGTGGCTCCGAAAACGGCGATCTTCATGTCGGTCCATCCTCCCACTCGAGCCGCTTCTATGACCTTGCTAGGGTACGATGCTCCCGCTGTGGGGGTGCGGTGAAAAAGCTACTCGGGCTGGCGTGCGTGGCTTGCGTTGCAGGTGGCGCGGTCGCTCTGGAGCGCCCGAGCGCCGGCCAGCCCACATGTGTGACGGGCTTTCGCGCGGGGATCGCCGGACAGCCCGGAGCGCTATTCAATCCCGGCGACGGCAGGATCTGGTTCAGCCAGGTGCGGCAGGACAGGACCGGTTACTTCGATCCGAAGACCCGCCGCGCGACCGAGATACAGCTCCC
>JAOPZM010000004.1 GCA_025964115.1 Solirubrobacterales bacterium | reverse complement strand
ACCGCGGTCGTCTCGCGTAGCCTTCGCCTGCTGGAGGCGGCCGTCGGCTCGAGGGCGTTCGCCACATGGGACGAGGCCGAGCTGATGGAGTCGCCGATGACGTCAACCCGCGGTGCCGCAGACGCCGAACGGCTCGGCGTGGCACCGCAACGGATGGCGGCCGTTCTCGGCGTCGGCGGGTAGGCGGACTCGTCGCGATGGTTGCAAATGGCCAGAACTCCGCTACCTTTCAGCGGAGCACGCGCCGCCAAGGACGGCGGTCGGCGTAGAAGTCGCCGCCAGGGACGGGGCGTTTAGCGTAAAGGTCGCCACCAAGGACGGGGGGACGAAGCATTTCTGGGGTGTGGTGTCGGGTGTTGTGGCGAGTCGCGCTTATGGCGGCGGCTCTGGCCGTGTCCTGCGCCGGCTCGGCGTCGGCCGAAGAAGTGACGGGCGCCGCCGACAACCTGCGGACCGGCTGGTATCCGGACGAGCCCTCGCTCGCGCCCGCCTCAGTCACGGAAAGCGCCTTCGGGCAGGCGTTCAAGACGCTGCTTCAAGGGGCCATCATGGGTCAGCCGCTGGTTGCTAACGGGACGCTGCTCGCGGTGACCGAGGATAACTGGGCCTACGGCCTCGACCCGGTCACCGGGGCCATAAGGTGGAAAAGGAATTTCGGGACGCCCGTCAACTCGACCGAACTCGGATGTCCGGATATCAGCCCCCACGTAGGCATCACCAGCACGCCCGTCATCGACACAGCGAGCAACGTCGCGTACTTCGTCTCGAACACGAGTGTCAAATCAGGTGAATCAGCGTGGAAGATGCACGCGGTCCATCTAGCGAGCGGCGAAGAGCTGTCTGGCTTTCCCGTCGAACTCTCCGGACGGAGCGCGGAAAACATCGCCGGCCTGACGCTCGTCGGAAACAAGCAGCTGCAACGCCCGGCGTTGCTGTTGATGGAAGGGGTGGTCTACGCCGGCTTTGGGAGCCACTGCGACTTCACCCCGTATGCGGGATTCATCGCGGGCGTCTCGACCGGCGGGGCATTCAAGACGATGTGGGCGTCATCCAAAACGGAGGGCTCGATCTGGCAGTCCGGAGGCGGACTGATCTCCGATGGTCCGAAACAGATCCTCGTTACGACGGCCAACGGCACACCCAGCGGAGAAGGTGACCCTGCGAAAGGCCCGGGCGACGCACCGCCGGAAGGATCGTTGGCGGAGTCGGTGGTCCGCTTGCAGGTGAACATCGAAGGACATTTGAAAGCCACCGACTTCTTCTCCCCGTTCAACAACAAAGAACTCGACAAAGAAGACTTCGACCTCGGCTCGGCTGCGCCGATCGCCCTTCCATCTCAGTACTTCGGAACGCCCGCTGACCCCAACCTGCTCGTCCAGGCCGGCAAGAAGGGGGAGGTGTATCTGCTCAACCGCAACGAACTCGGTGGCATGGGCCAGGGACCTGAAGGCAAGGACAAGGTCATCGAAGAGAAAGGGTTGGGCGAATACGGAGGCGTCTGGGATGGCTCCGCCCTGTGGCCCGGCGACGGTGGTTACGTCTACATCCCGGGCGTGTCCAAGCCGGGCACGGGCCAGGAGAACTTCAACTACCTCCGCTACTTCAAGTACGGCGTCAAAGGCGAAGTGCCCAACCTGTCCTCCGCCGCGACGAGCACCGAACAATTCGGCTTCGGCTCAGGCGCTCCGATCATTACCTCCAACGGCACGAGCAACGGCTCGGCCGTCCTCTGGATCACGCACTGCCCCTACGTCGAACCCAACCACTGCGAAGGAGCCGAACTCGAGGCCTACTACGCGGTCCCTGTTGGGGGCGGGGCGCAGCGGCTGTGGAAGGCTCCGATCGGTTGGGCGAGCAAGTTCTCCCGTCCAGAGGCGAGCGCCGGCCATATCTACGTCGGCAACAAGGAAGGCCAACTCTTCTCCTTCAGCGGCCACGTCCTCACCTCCTCAGCCAGCTCGTTGGAATTCGCCCCGGTTTCGGTTGGCGGCCAGCGCGTGGCTGAAGTGACGTTCACTAACTCCGGCACCCCGCTCGAAGTGAGCGCCGTGCGGGCACCGTCAGCGCCGTTTGAAGCCACAGGGCTGCCATCGAAAGGCAGCGTCATCGCACCGGGTCAGGTCATCACCGTCCAAGTCAAGTTCAGCCCGGCCGCGGCCGGCAAATTCGCCGGGTCTCTCGGCCTCACGACGCCGGCGGGAGAAACGAATGTCGCGCTGTCGGGCTCGACTCCCGAACCGCCCGTTGAACCGCCTCCACCTCCGCCCGGCGGCGGCTCTCAGACGCTGGCCACCCTCGCCTCCTCGCCCCCGGCCGGTGGCACCCTCCCATTCACGGAATCGCTCCTCAACCTCGCCAACCTGAAGCTCCATCTGCTGGCATCCAAGCCCGGCCACGGCCGCAGAGCCAAGGTCAGCTACACGCTGACAGCCGCCGGCAAGGTGCAGCTCGTCCTCTACCGCCGCGTGATCAGCCACCACTGCACGCACGGCGCACACACCTGCGCCCGCTACATCCGTACGAAGGTCACCGACAAGGTCTTGGGACACGCCGGCAGCAACGTGCTCACGCTCGACCTCGGCCGGCTGAGCGCCGGCGAGTACCGGCTCACCGCAACGCCGATCGCGTCCCCGCCGGCCCCGACGGTCGCGCGATCGCTGGCCTTCGCGGTGCGGTAGCTAGTCGAGCACCTGCTCGGCGAGGGGCGCGCGCCGCTGCGCCCAGGGCCGTGCCTCTTCCAGCTGCGCGGCAAGCGCCAGCAGCGCGCCCTCACCGGCTGGGCGCCCGACGATCTGCACGCCCAGGGGCAGGCCGTCCTCGCCCTCGTACAGCGGCAGCGAGATGCCTGGCTGCCCGCTCGCGTTGAACACTGGCGTGAAGGGCGTGAAGAGGCCCGAGCGGGTGAAGGTCGACATCGGTTCGGGCGCGGCGGTGTCGAGCGTCCCCAGCGGGAGCGGCCGCTCCGCCAGGGCTGGCGTCAGCAGGGCGTCGTACGGTTCCAGGAAGGAGACGAGCCGGCGGGTGTGCGATTGCAGCTGCACGACCGCCGCCATGTTTTCGACGGCCCCGAGCTTTTTGACCATCGAGAAGATCGCCCAGCTCATCGGCTCCATGTCCTCGGCGGTCGGCTCACGCCCGGCGACCATGCCCGAGTAGGCGATCGACAGGGAGATGTGGACCGAGAAGACCGCGCCGAACAGCTCCGAGAGGCCCTCGATCTGCCAGGGCGGAGTGACCTCCTCGACCTCATGCCCGAGTGAGCGCAGCAGCTCGGCGGCCTCCGCGACGGCCCCCGAGCAGACCGGGTCGACCACCGCGTCGGGAATCGGCGGGAGCGTCGTCGCCGCGATGCGCAGGCGGCCCGGCTCCCTGGCGGCCGCCTCGGCGAAGGGCTCGAGCGGCGGGGGCGCCCAGGTCGCGTCGCCCGGCTCGTAGCCGGCGAGCACATCGAGGATCGCGGCGGTGTCGGCGACCGTGCGGGTCAGCATGCCGTCGATCCCGAGCGAGGAGTCACCGAGTTCGGGGGCCGCCGAGATGCGGCCGCGGGCGGGCTTGAGCCCCACCAGGCCGCAGCAGGCCGCCGGGATGCGGATCGAGCCCCCGCCGTCGTTGCCATGGGCCACCGGCACGATGCCGGCCGCCACCGCGGCTGCGGAGCCGCCGGAGGAGCCTCCCGGGGTGCGCTCGAGATCCCAGGGGTTGCGCGTCGGGCCGAACAGGCGTGCCTCGCTCGTCGGCAGGATCCCGTACTCGGGAAGCGTTGTGGTGCCCACGATCACGAACCCCGCGTCCTTCAACCGGCGGGTGATGTTGTGGTCGTATTCGCAGAGGTTGTCCGCCATCAGCGAGCAGCCGTAGGTGAGCCGCAGGCCCTCCACGGGGCGGTTGTTCTTGATCGCGACAGGGACGCCCGCGAAGGGACGCTCGTCGCCGGAACCGATGCGATCGGCCGTGGCAAGGGCCCGCTCGGCGTCGACGTCGACGAATGCGTTCAGCTTCGGGTTGAGCTCCTCGATCCGCCCGAGCGAGGCCTCGACCAGCTCGCGCGCCGAGACTTCTCCGGAGCGCACCATGCCAGCGAGCTCGGTCGCCGGGCGGAACATGAGATCGCTGTCGGACATCGCTCCTCCTCCTAGTGTGTCGCCGACGTGGGTATCGGCCGGCCTGGCTGCCGTCTGGCACAGAGCCTACCCCGGCAGGCATTCCTGCGACGATATGACCCTGCCCACAAGGCAGCTCCCCCGTCAAGCATCAAGCTCAGAAAGCGAGTGCCATGAGCGCGGTTCAAGAAGCACCTGAGGTCCAGTCGGGCCTTGAAGGCGTAGTCGCCTTCGCAACCGAGATCGCCGAGCCCGACAAAGAGGGCGGCGCGCTGCGCTACCGCGGCGTCGATATCGAGAACCTCGTCGGAGTGGTCCCCTACGAGCAGGTCTGGGGCCTGCTGGTCGACGGGCGATTCAAGCCGGGCCTGCCGCCGGCCGAACCGCACGCTCTCACCGTGCGCTCGGGCGACCATCGTGTCGACGTGCAGTCCGCGTTGGCGATGCTGGCCCCCGAGTGGGGCTTCGGCCAGCTGATCGACATCTCCGACGAGGAGGCCCGCGACAACCTCGCCCGCTCATCGGTGATGGCGCTCTCATTCGTCGCCCAGTCGGCGCGCGGCGTCGGCCAGCCTCCGGTGCCCCAGTCAGAGGTCGACCAGGGCCGAAGCATCCCTGAGCGCTTCCTGATCCGCTGGCGCGGCGAGGCCAACCCCGACCACATCAAGGCGATCGACGCCTACTGGATCTCGGCGGCAGAGCACGGCATGAACGCGTCGACGTTCACGGCGCGCGTGGTTGCCTCGACGGGGGCCGACATCGCGGCCGCGCTGTCGGCGGCGGTCGGAGCCCTCTCGGGACCGCTTCACGGGGGCGCGCCCTCCCGCGTGCTGAAGATGCTCGACGAGGTCGAAGAGATGGGCGACGCCGAGCGCTGGGTCTCCGACGCGCTCGACCGCGGGGAACGCCTGATGGGATTCGGCCACCGCATCTACCGCGCAGAAGATCCGCGGGCGAGGGTCCTGCGTCGCACGTGCAGCGAACTCGGCTCGCCGCGGTTCGAGGCGGCGGAGGCCCTGGAGAAGGCCGCGCTGGCCGAGCTGCACGCCCGCCGGCCCGATCGCGTGCTCGCCACGAACGTCGAGTTCTGGTCGGCCGTCGTGCTTGACCTCGCCGAAGTTCCGCCGGACCTGTTCACGCCGATGTTCACGTGTGCGCGGGTGGCGGGCTGGTCCGCGCACATCCTCGAGCAGAAGCGCGAGGGGAAGCTGATCCGACCCACGGCGAAGTACGTCGGCGAGGGCCCCCGCGCAGTCGAGGCGGTCTAGGGCCAAAAAAGTGGAGGACCCGGCGTCATGCCGGGCCCTCCAGGTCTGCTTATCGGCAGCTGAGCGAGTCAGCTTCAGCCTTACATCATGCCGCTCATGTCCGGCATGCCGCCGCCGGCGCCCGCGCCTTCCTTGTCGGGGATCTCAGCGACGATCGCCTCTGTGGTGAGGATGTTCTTCGCGATCGACGCCGCGTTCTGCAGCGCCGAGCGCGTGACCATCGCGGGGTCGATCACACCCGCGGCGACGAGATCTTCGATCTTGTTCGTCGACGCGTTGAGGCCGAACCCTGGTTTGGCGTTTCGCACTTCGTTGACGACGACCGAGCCCTCGAGGCCCGCGTTCTCAGCGAGCTGACGCAGCGGCTCCTCCAACGCGCGCAGCACGATGCGGGCGCCCGTCTTCTCGTCATCGTCTCCGTCACCGTCGAGCGTCACCGCATCGCCGGCCTGCAGCAAGGCGACGCCGCCGCCGGGCACGATGCCCTCCTCGAGGGCAGCCCGTGTGGCCTGCAGCGCGTCCTCGACACGGTGCTTCTTCTCCTTCATCTCGGTCTCAGTCGCGGCGCCGACCTTCACAACCGCCACTCCGCCGGAAAGCTTGGCGAGCCTTTCCTGGAGCTTCTCGCGGTCGAAGTCCGAGTCGGTGTTCTCGATTTCGGCTTTGATCTGGTTGATGCGGCCTTTGATCCCCTCGGGGTCACCGGCGCCGTCGATGACGGTCGTCGTGTCTTTGGTCACGACCACGCGGCGTGCACGACCGAGCTGCTCGAGTTTCGTGTTCTCGAGCTTCAGGCCTAGCTCCTCGGTGATGACCTCGCCTCCGCTGAGGATCGCGATGTCCTCGAGCATGCGCTTACGGCGATCGCCGAAGCCGGGAGCCTTGACGGCAACCGCGGTGAACGTTCCGCGCAGCTTGTTGACAACGAGCGTCGCGAGCGACTCGCCCTCGACGTCCTCGGCGATGATCAGCAGCGGCTTGCCGCTCTGGATCACCTGCTCCAGCACCGGCAGCAGGTCGCGGACCGAGCCGATTTTCTGGTTGGCGATGAGGATGTAGGGGTCCTCGAGAACGGCCTCCATGCGGTCCTGGTCGGTGACCATGTAGGGCGAGATGTAGCCCTTGTCGAACTGCATGCCCTCGGTGAATTCGAGGTCCATGCCGAACGTCTGGCCCTCCTCCACGTTGACCACGCCGTCCTTGCCGACCTTCTCGATCGCGTCCGCGATCACGTCGCCGATGGCCTCGTCGCCGGCCGAGATCGTCGCCACGCGCGCGATCTGGTCCTTGCCGGAGACCTCCTTGGCCTGAGAGGCGATGTTCTCCACGACCTGATCGACGGCTTTCTCGATGCCGCGCTTGAGCGCCAGCGGGTTGGCGCCGGCCGCGACGTTCTTCAGTCCCTGACGCACGGTCGCCTGCGCGAGCACGGTGGCGGTGGTGGTGCCGTCGCCGGCCACGTCGTTGGTCGCGGTCGCGACCTCGCGGACGAGCTGGGCACCCTGGTTCTCGAAGACGTCCTCGACTTCGATCTCACGCGCGATCGTCACACCGTCGTTGGTGATCGTGGGCGCGCCGAACTTCTTGTCGAGCACCACATAGCGGCCCTTGGGCCCGAGCGTGACCTTCACAGCGTTCGCCACGGCGTCGACGCCTTTCTCGAGCGCCTGCCGTGCCTCTGAGTTGTACTTGATCTCCTTGTGAGCCATTTCAATTCTCCTTATGACTCGACTAGGGCGAGGACGTCGGACTCGCGCAACACGAGCAGGTCCTCCCCGTTGTCGGGGTCATTGATCTCGGTCCCGCCGTATTTGCTGTAGAGGACCTCGTCGCCCTCTTTGACGTCCAGCGGGATGCGCTTACCGTCGTCGTCGAGCCGGCCATCGCCGACGGCGAGGACCTTTCCCTTCTGCGGCTTCTCCTTGGCGGTGTCGGGAAGGACGATCCCACTTGCCGTGGTCTCCTCCTGTTCGACCGCCCGGACGATCAGACGATCGCCCAGTGGCTTCAGTTTCATCTCTAAAGAACCTCCATCTAGAAGAACGCGACAGGCTGCTCGCCACCCTTGGGGTCGAGCAGCCAACTTGGCACTCTCGTGGCGAGAGTGCCAGTCATCGAACTACTATATAGGACATCCGCCACCCGCCCCAAGTAGATTGGCAGTCGACCCTTGAGACTGCCAAATCGGGCATGCGGAGCCCAGCAGCGAATGGGCGGCCCACCGACGTGCGTCACGGCACGCCTGCGCCCTGACTGGCCGGCCGCCTAGTTCTGCGCGCCGCCGAACCCCTTCATCGCCTCGGTCATTCCGGTCGGCGTGTCGAGGATCTGGGAGAAGCGCACGACCGTGACGGTGTCGTCCATCGAGACCTTCCGCCCGTAGATCTGTTCGAGGAAGTTGATGAGTTCCTCGTGGCGGCGGAACTCGGGGTTGTCGTGCTTGATATCCCGGGGCGAGAGGTCGGAGACCCTCATCACCTCAACCTGGTCGATGACAGCTTCGAAGATCCGTTCGCGCGGCGAGTACTGGTAGCCGATCGTCACGAGCACCGACTGGTTCTTGCGGTACTTGCCGGACTTGTCGCCGAGGCGGATAGTGGCCGTCTTGCGGCCCCGCTTGAGCTCGTCGGCGAAGATCGTCGAGTAGAAGTTGAGAACCTGCACCGACGGGCAGGCTATCGGTCTTTGCGCTCGCCTTCCTCCAGGTGCTCGCGGGCCCGCGTGACCATTTCGCGCTCGGCCGCGTAGGTGAGCTTCTTCTCGGCCTCCTTGAGCGGCATCCAGCGCGCCTCCTCGACCTCCTCGTCGTGGTCCTCGGTCTTCCCGCGCCTGTACTTGAAGAGGTAGAAGTGGACGGACTTGCCGATCGTGCGCCCGTCGCGCCTGTACCAGTAGCGCGACTCGCCGAGCTCGCGCACCGGCTCGGCGACGAGCCCTGTCTCCTCGCGCACCTCGCGCTCGGCGGCCTGCAGGGGCGTCTCGCCCGGATCGACGTGCCCCTTCGGCAGCGACAGGACCCGCGATCCGTCGGCGGCCCTGCGCGTGGGGACGATCACCGCCACTTCGCCGTCCCGCACGACCACGCCGCCGGCAGAGATCTCCCGCGGTCCCGATCTCGCTGCGCCCCCGCGCCGGCCGGGCCGGCGCGTGGGCGCTCCGGACGCTGCCGACCCCCGAGACTGGGCCGCGGGTTTCTGCTTCGGCGACTTCGCCTTCTTCGACGCCGGCTCGGCTTTCGCCCCGGTCTTGGCGGGCCGCCTAGAAGACATACTTCGTCAGGGCCTCGGGTTCGTGCACCACCAGCCGCCCGCGTCCCTGGGAGATGACGCCGGCCCGCTCGAGCACGGCGAGGAACCGGCTGGCGGACTCGCGCGAGGAGCCGGCGAGCTGGGCTAGGTCCGCCTGGGTCGCCTTCACAAGCACGTTGGCCTGCTCGGCGCCGTCGGCCAGCTCCTGGGCAACGAGCTCGCTGAGCACGACGGCCACGCGGCTCTGGACCGTCTGGAAGGACTGGCGCGAGAGGCGCTCGTTCATCTCGCGCAGGCGCCGGCCGAGGGCGATGACCAGCCGCGTGGAGATCTCCGGATGCTCGATCATCAGCCTGCGCATGTCCGGGCCGAGGACGGCCACGACGCTTATCGGCTCGATCGCCTCGACGGTGGCCGAGCGGCGCTCGTCCTCGAACATCGCGAGCTCACCGAAGATGTCGCCCGGGCCGAACGTCGCGAGCGTGATCGTGCGTCCGTCGCCGTGCGTGCGGATCGCGCGTGCGTGGCCCTCGCGGACGATGTAACAAGTGTCGCTCGGGTCGCCCTCGCGGAAGACCGCCTGACCGGGCTCGAAACGGCGCGGCACGGCGAGCTGGGCGATGCGCTCGAGGTCGCTGTGCTCGAGCGTGGAGAACACGGGGACACGTCCGAGCAGCTCCACCACCTCCGATGAGCGTGTCGCCGCCATGGACACGGAATACCACACAGCGCCGAACCGTCACTTTCGGACGGGGTCCAGCGCTATCTTGACCTTCATGTCCCTCCGGTCCGCAGCCAAGAGGCTGCTCGCGCTCGCGGTGCTGCTGACGCCGCCCTCGGCGCTCGGCGCCTCGCCGGCGAGGGCCAAGGCGCGCGCGGCCAGCTCCGTGCTGCAGTCGCGCCAGCTGTGGGCCACGATCAACATCTGCAACCCCCAAGACCAGCCTGACATCCTCGGGGTCCGCGGCTCGATGCCGAGCGACGGCCATCCAAAGGACAGGATGTACATGAGCTTTCGCCTGCAGTACCTGAACAGCACCACCAAACACTGGGCCGACCTCGCCGGCTCGACCCCGAGCTTCATATCCGTCGGCAGCGGCGGCGCGCGCCAGGGAGGGCAGAGCTTCCAGCTCATGCCGGCCACGGGTAAGCCCGCCTTCACGCTGCGCGGCCTCGTGGAATTCCAGTGGCGGCGGGGCAAGATGGTGCTGGAGTCCACCAGGCGACCGACGACGGCTGGGCACGTCAGCCTCGCGGGCGCCGACCCCAGCGGGTTCAGCGCCGCTACGTGCCAGATCGGCTGAGAGCCGCGGCGGACCCGTCGAAAAGGCGGGGGTCGTTTGTGATGATCCCGTCGACGCCCATGCGCGTCAGCTTGTCGATCATGCGGACGTCGTCGACGGTCCACACGTAGAGCTCGCCCCCGCCCGCGGCGACGGCCCGCACGAGCGCCGGCGTGACCACTCGCCAATGCGCCATGATCGCGTCGTAGCGACCCTCCTTCAGCGCGGCCTCTGCGCGTCGGGGCAGCGCGGCGCGATAGCCGGTGAGGAACGCCAGCGCGGGGATCGCGGTGAGCATGTCGGTCGTGTAGTCGCGCCGGACGCGCGGCACCGACCAGCCGAGGCGCAGCGCCGGCTCCGCCTCGCGGATATGCGCCAGCGCGCTCTGGAACATGCCGCTGACGAGCGTCCGCGGGATCAGCTCGAAGTCGCGCAGCCGCTCGAGCACGCGGAGCTCGTAGCCGGGCAGCTTGACGTCGACGTCCAGCTCGATCTCGGCGAAGGCCTCACCGCAGAGATGCTCGAGCGCCTGGTCGAAGGTGAGCGGCGTGCGGCTGCGCATGTCCTCGTAGTCATGGGCAACCAGCAGTGCCCCGCTGCCGTCCGGGTTCTCGCTGAGCACGTCGAGCTCGATCATGTCGACGCTGTAGCGCAACGCCGCGTCGAAGCTCGCCAGGGTGTTGCCGTGCTCGATGTGCGCCGCACCCTTGTGGCCCACGCGGCGCAGGCGCTTTGCGGAGGACTCGGTCATCGTCTGCTCACGATGCCACAGTGGGACGCGTGGCACGTCGCCTGGTGCCCGACGCCGCGGCCTCAGCCGGCGGCGGGGGGCGTGCGGGTGGCCTCGATGGCCTCAACGGCCGCTTCGGCGCCGATGTATGGCGCCAGGACGAAGAAGCTCAGCTGGTCCACCAGCCCGCGTAGGCGGGAAAGTCGGTTGCTCAGCGGATAGCTCGAGACGATGCCCCAGAGGGCCCCGGTGACGGCCTGCTCGACGATCAGGGGCCCGCGCCGGGGCTCCGGGGCCGCCTCGATCAGGCAGCGCATGAGCTCCTCCACCGGCTGGGCGAGGTGCGGAACGATAGCCGGACCGCCTTGGTGGACCTCGACGAACGCCATCCTGGCGAGGGCGTCGTGCTCCGCGAGGTAGTCGACGAACGCACCGATGCCCAGATGCACCGACTCCGGCCAGGAGGAGGCGGCCGCCATGCGTCGTCGGACGCACCGCCTGGCGTCCTGGCCGATCTCGTCGAGCAGAGCCAGGAAGCACTCCTGCTTGCTTGCGAACTGTCGGTGGAAGACCTCGGTCGAGATGCCCGCGAACTGCGCGATCTGCGCGTCGAGCAGGCTCGCGTAGCCTTCGTCGAAGGTCAGGTGCATGAGCGAGACGAAGGCCCGCGCGCGCACGTCTTCGCCGCTGAGGAACGCAACAGGGGCGGAGCGAGTGGGCGTTGCCTCGGCGGGCGAGGTGGTGATGGCCAGGCGGGCTGCCAGCGGTGAGCGGTATGACTCACACCAGTCGAGCACCTCGTCGGCCAGGGTGTGGAGTTGCTGCTCGCGGCCTTCCAGCAGGCGGATGAAGAGGACATGCCGGACGCCCGCGACGATCGCTCTGGAGGTGAGCCGTGGAAGCCGCGCGTCGCGCGGCGCCGAGCTCAGGGCGAATGCGACCAGCCGCTCAAAGGCATGCGCTGCGAGCTGTATGTTCACCCGCACGCCCGGGCCGGCGCCGAGCGACTCGACGAGGACCAGGCGCGGCGCCTTCGGAGAGGCAGCGATGTCGTCGAGCAGCGCCTTGCACGCCGCGTGCAGGCGGTTGTCCCAGCCCCGCTCGCCCGTCCAGGCGTCGATCACGAGTTTCCTGGAGCGCGCGACAACGGTGTCGTAGGTGGCCATCAGGCACTCCTCCTTGTTGGAGAACTGCTCGTAGAAGGATCTCCGGGAGACTCCGGCCAGCGCGAGCAGGTCGGCGACGGTCGTGCCCGCCCAGCCGCTCCCGGCGACCGCCTCGATCATGGCTCCGTAGAGACGGGCACGCTGGTTGTTCACCACTTGCCTACGCTCCATTCCGTGTGGCCCACTCGGCAGTCCGCGATACAGCGGCGTGGTCGGGGCCCTCGTGCTGCTTCCTCCCACGATTCGGAAACGTAGACTAGTTCTGATTCTTGCGCAAGTGTCGTCTCGGTCGAGATTCGAACAGCCCGAGGGCGGCCCCCGAGAGGAGATTCCGCTGCTCAGGCGGTGAGCGTCAGCCGGCGCGGACCGGAGTGGAAGCCCAGCTCGATCAGCTCCTCGGCGAGGTGCGAGGCGATCGCAGGCTCGCCGTCGATGCGCTCCAGTGCGAGCTTTGGGACGCGCCCCGAGCGCACGGCCTCGGCGAGCGCCCGCAGGGCCTCGCGAAGCGGGTCGGCCTCGCCGGCCGCGGCGGCAGCGTCGGCGAGCGTGACCAGG
>JAOPZM010000002.1 GCA_025964115.1 Solirubrobacterales bacterium | reverse complement strand
CCGGTGATCAGCAGGAACGGAATTGAGTCGGCGAACGCGGTCGTCAGGCCGGTCAGCGTGTTCGTCGCAGCCGGGCCGAGGGAGGTGATGGCGACGGCAGGTTTGCCGGAGGAGCGGTAGTAGCCGTCGGCCATGTGGGCGGCGCCCTGCTCGTGCATCGCGGGGTGGACCGTGATCTCGTCCCGGTGGTCGACGAATGCGTCGAGCAAAGCGGTGTTGCCGTGGCCGGGGATCGCGAAGACGTGCTCGACCCCCTCTGAGATCAGGTACTGCACAACCATCTGACCACCCGTCAGCTGCATCGCTTCCCTCCTCGTGTCTCTGCACGCTTCACGGGCTGCTAGGCGCGGCGCCGCGGCTGTCCGGACCCGCACACGCTACGCCCCCCCTGCGGCTGCGATCAAGGTCCCTGATGTGCGCTGCCCGCCGATCGGACTGCACGTTCTGCTCGGCCCGGCGGTCATCGAGATGTCGGGAAATGCAGCGTCCGGCTCGCCGCCGCGGGGTCTTCAGGCCACCGCGTCGTGACGGCCTTGGCCCGGGTGTAGAAGCGGAATCCCTCGGCGCCGTGGATGTGGTGATCACCGAACAGCGAGTCCTTCCAGCCGCCGAACGAGTAGTAGGCCATCGGCACCGGGATCGGGACGTTGACGCCGATCATCCCGACCTGCACCTCGCGCTCGAAACGCCGGGCGGCCTGGCCGCTCGAGGTGAATATCGCCGCGCCGTTGGCAAACGAGCCTCGGTTGATCAATGCGATCGCTTCGTCGAGCGAATCCACCCGGATCGCGCACAGCACCGGGCCGAAGATCTCGTCGGTGTAGATGGACATGTCGGTCGTCACGCGATCGAACAGGGTGGGCCCGACGAAGAATCCGCCTGTGGGGACGTCGAGCTCGCGGCCGTCAACACGCGCGTCGGCTCCGGCGTTTACGCCTTGGCCGATGTAGTCCTCGATCCGATCGCGCGCCTGAGCGGTGACGACGGGGCCCATTTCTGAGCTCGGGTCGAGGCCAGGGCCCACCTTGATCTCCCGGGCCTTGGCCGCGACTCGCTCCATCAGCGGGTCGGCGACTTCGCCAACGGTGACGACGACCGAGATCGCCATGCAGCGTTGCCCCGCGGAGCCGAAGCCCGCAGCGATCAGCTGGTCGGCGGTGTACTCGAGGTCGGCGTCGGGCATCACGACGGCGTGATTCTTTGCGCCGCCGAGCGCCTGGACGCGCTTTCCGGTCGCGCTGGCCCGCTCGTGCACGTAGCGTGCGATCGGAGTAGAGCCCACGAAGGAAACTGCGGCCACGTCGGGATGGTCGAGCAGCGCGTCGACGGCGACCTTGTCGCCGTGCGCGACGTTGAACACGCCGTCCGGAAGGCCGGCTTCGCGATAGAGCTCGGCTACGAAGTTCGACGCCGAGGGATCGCGCTCGGAGGGCTTCAGGACGAAGCTGTTGCCGGCCGCGATGGCCATGGGATGCATCCACATCGGGACCATCGCTGGGAAGTTGAAAGGCGTGATCCCGACGCAGACGCCGAGCGGTTGGCGGAAGGAATGCGCGTCGACGCCGCCTGACACTTGCTCGGAGTAGTCGCCCTTGAGCATCTGGGGAAGGCCGCAGGCGAACTCGACAACTTCGAGGCCGCGGCTGATCTCGCCCTTGGCGTCCTCGACGACCTTGCCGTGCTCGGAGGCGATCAGCCGGGCGAGCTCGTCGATGTGGCTGTCGAGTAGCTCGCGGAACGCGAACATGACCTTCGAGCGCCGTGCGAGGGAGGCCTCTGACCATTCCGGAAATGCCTGCTGGGCGGCTTTGACGGCGCGGTCGACATCGCGCGGATCGGCCAGCACGACCTGTGCGTGCTCCTCTCCGGTGGCGGGGTCCCAGACCACCGAGGTCCTGGTTGAATCACCGGCGGTCGCCTCGCCGCCTATCAGGTGTTCGATGGTCCGCAGGCTCGTATCGATGCTCATCGTCTCTCCAACTCGGTTCGCCGCGCATGTCAGCGCATCCGCCGGGCTATGACTTGTCTCCGGCGCTGTCTCTCGCCAGTGTGCCTGATCGCGCCGCGGGCGCCAATGACCGGGGTGTGCGGCGTGCCGGTCGACACTTGCACAGACTCGCCGCTTCGGCGCAGGTTCTGTGTGATCGCCGTCGGGCTCGGTTACGGGCTTCGCCCGGCACCCCGAGGCCCCGACGCAACGAGTCGTGAAGCGACGTCGTGCCACGTTGCTCACTGTGCCCCTTTGCCGCGATGGTCATCGGCCGCGAAACTCGCTGCATGGGACTTGAGAATCCACTTCACATCGCTGTACTGCTCGTGGTGCTCCTGCTCGTGTTCGGTGCCAGGCGGCTACCCGAGCTCGGCCGCTCGCTCGGATCGGGGATGCGTGAGTTCAAGGACGGGATCACGGGCGCGTCAACGACGACGGCCGAGAGCGCCGGCCAAGACCGAACCAGTCATCCGCGGCTGCCGACGGACGCCGTCGGGGCTGACCCCGCGACGCGTCGGTGAAGACGCAGGCAACGGCGGGGCGTGAGCAACCCATCGCTCGCACGTTTGGGAGCTGTCTACGGCGCGTTCTCCGCGCCTGAGGGATTGAACGGCTACGCGCGCGCCGTCGAGAAGCTCGGTTTCGGACACCTGTGGGTGGTCGAGGACTGCTTCCTCGCGGGCGGTCTGACGCAGGCCTCATCGGCACTGGCCGTCACCGAGCGGCTGCGGGTGGGCGTCGGGCTGATGCCCGCGCCACTGCGGAACCCCGCGTTGGCGGCGATGGAGATCGCCACTCTCGCTCGAGCGTATCCGGGCCGCTTCACCGCGACGTTCGGCCACGGCGTGCGGTCGTGGATGGATCAAGTCGGCGCACTTCCGGGGAAGCGCCTGAGCGCTCTCAGAGAGACTGTCTCGGTCGTCCGGGCGCTCCTCGCCGGGGACTCGGTGACGCTCGACGGTTCTTATCTGAGGATGCGCGATGTCGAGCTCGAAATGCGGCCCTCGGTGGCGCCCGAGGTCCTGATCGGCACGACCGGGCCTCGTGGCATCGAGCTGGCCCGCGACATCGCCGACGGCCTGCTGCTCCCGGAGGGGTGCGGGCCCGAGTTCGTGCGCTGGGCAGGTGGAGCCGACTCCGTCTCGCCAACTCGGGTCACCTACGCGTGGCACGCAATCGACGAGGACCGGTCCGCGGCGCTCGCGCGCGTTGCCCCCTCCCTGAAACGCTGGGCTATCTCGGAGCACTATCCGTGGCCGCGCGAGCTCGCCGGGCTGGGACAGGCACCTGTGCAGGTCTCGGATTCGCAGATCGCGGCCTTGGCGGCCCGCGTAGCTGTGGCCGGGACGGCCTGCGACTGCGCAGAGTCAATTCAACGGCTCTTCGATGCGGGCTCAGACCGGGTGATCCTGGTCCCCCAGGGCCCAGATCCGTTGAGCGAATTGCGGCAGGTGGCCTCCGCGGTTTCCACCGCGATCAGCCTCTGACCGACCGTTCTCGCTGATGCCACCTGGGCGGCCGACGGGCACCGAACGAACCGGGGCCCATAGGAGGAGTCAGGGGCCCCGGTTCGTGGTGGCGCATGAAGCGTGCGCCTCGGTGCTCACGCTCGTATCGGGTACGAGCCTCGCCGCGCCGCCGGCAATACAGCGGACTGTGGCAAGTCGCTTACCTGAGGGACAGGAACGCGAACAGCCTTACGAGGCTTCCCGCACGCGACAAGACACAGTTCGAGACGAGGAGGGATGCCTCACTGCACAGTCCCGCGCAGCGCTTCGCGGGCTGGGGATCAGCCTACGGCTGCGGCCTGCCCTGAGGGTTCCATTCTCGGGAGATCCTCGAGCAGCTGGCGCGTGTAGGGGTGCTGCGGATCGTCGAGCACCCTCTCGGTCGGGCCAGCCTCGACGATCGCTCCTGTCTGAAGGACGATCGCGTTCTGAGCGATGCTTCGCACCACGGCGAGGTTGTGCGTGATGAACACCATGGTGAGGCTGCGCTGGAGCTGAAGGTCCCGTAGTTGCTCGATCAGCAGCGCCTGCACCGAAACGTCGAGCGCGGAGGTGATCTCGTCGCAGACGAGCACCTCGGGCTCGACGACCAGGGCGCGGGCGACGGCTACGCGCTGGCGCTCGCCGCCGGATATCGAGCTTGGGAGGATGTCGGCGAAGTCCTTGCCGAGGTGGACGGTGTCAAGGATGTCGAGTGCCTTTCGGCGGCGGTCCCGAGGCGAGAGGCGCTCGAAATGACGGAGCGGCTCTTCGACGTTTTCGATCACGGTCATCGTCGGATTCAGCGAGCCGAACGGATTCTGGAAGATGTACTGCATCCGCCGAAGCTGTTCGTGCTCGCGTTCGCGGGCGCCTTTACGGAGCGGTTGGCCGTTGAGTGTGATCTGGCCCTTCCAGTTCGAGTGAAGTCCGACCAGGCAGCGCGCAAGGGTCGTCTTGCCCGAGCCGGACTCGCCGACGATCGCCGTGCACTCGCCGCGCGGGACACCGAAGGCCACGTCGTGGAGGATCTCCTTCGATCCGTATCCAGCGATCAGCTCTGATACCTGCACGGCTGTGCCCTCCAGGGGCTCCGGTCGTGGCGCGGCGGTGAGGGCCAACCCCGCTCCACTCTCGAGTGGGATGGGGTGCAGGCAGCGGACCAGCGAGTCGCCTTCAATGGGACCCAGCAGCGGCTCCTCGGCCCGGCAGTCGTCCTGGGCGCGCGGACATCGGGGCGCATAGCTGCAACCGGAGGGCCAATGGCCGGGCCGTGGCGGTCGTCCCTCGATTCCGACCAGCCGGTTCGTCTCGTCGGCTGACGGAGCCGCTTTCAACAGGCCGGCGCTGTACGGGTGCCTGGGTTCTCCGAAGAGCTTGGCCGTGCTGGCAACCTCTACGATCCGGCCCGCGTACATGACCGCGGTCTTGCTCGCCACCTGAGCCACGGCAGGTAGATCGTGGCTGACGTAGACCGCGCTGGCGCCGTAGTCCGCGGCCATCTCGTTGATCTTCTCGAGGATGTAGCGCTGGGTCGTCACGTCGAGTCCCGTGGTCGGCTCGTCGAGGACGATCAGGCGGGGCCGGCAGGCGAACGCGATCGCGATCACGACTCGCTGCTGCTGACCACCGGAAAGCTGGTGTGGATAGCTCCGCAGGAACTGCTTGGTGCTCGGCAGATTCACGGCCCTCATGAGCTCAGCCAGCTGATCCTCGAGCTCCCGCTTGTCGAGATTCTCGTGGACGCTGAACGCCTCGCGCAGCTGGCCGCCGATTCGGTGAGCGGGATTGAGGCCGGCGGCCGGATCCTGCGGAACGTAGGAGACCAGGCGCCCGCGCGCATCGCGCAGCTTGTCACCGCTCAGCTGCAGCACGTCCACATCGCCGACGCGGACACTCCCGCCACAGATCTCAAGGCCGCGACGAGCGAACCCGAGCAGTGCGACGGCGACTGTGCTCTTGCCCGATCCAGACTCCCCCACCAAGCCCATCGTCTGCCTTTCGGCGACGTCGAATGACACTCCACTGACGATCGGGGTCTTGGTAGCGATCATGCGGACCGACAGGTCGCGCACCTCGACGACGGGTCTCTCAGCGGGGCCGGCGCCGGCTGGGCCGTTCATTCCGGAACCTCCTGGAGGGGCACGACCTCTCCTGCGCCCGTTGCACTCACCGCGAACAGCTCCAGTGACGGGTCGCCGGTACGCGCGGACGAGAGTCCCGCGCGGGCGATGGCATCGGAGAACATGTTCGTGCCGACCGCCAGGGCCGCGAGGAGAATGGAGGGAGCGAGAACACCCCACGAGTTGGCGGCAATACCGACTCGGTTTTCGTTGATCATGACGCCCCAATCGGCTCCGGGAGGGTGAACGCCGAGGCCGAGGAAGGCGAGCCCCGCCACGAGGATGATCGAGAAGCTGAGACGCAAGGCGCTCTCGACCATCAGTGGGCTGAGGAGACTGGGCACGACGTGGCGCCGGATCACGGTTCTGGGCGGCACCCCCCAGGCGGCGACCGCCTTCACGTAATCGCGCTCGGAGACATCCTGGGCTGCGGCGCGCAGGACTCGGGCCACCTGCGGGGCCTGGGTGAGCCCCACCGAGACGATCACCAGCCAGGTCTTCGCACCGATGACGCTGAGCATCATCAGGACGAATACGAGCTGGGGCACCCCCAGCAGGACGTCGACCGAGCGCATGATCAGCGAGTCGACGCGGCCCCCGCGGTAGGCGGCGACGACCCCGGCAGCCGTCCCGACGACGACCGCGAGGACTGTCGCCGCGAGGGCGATGAGCATCAGATGCCAACCACCGTGCAGGACACGCGCCAGGACACTGCGTCCGAGTGCGTCACCGCCCAATGCGCCGGTCGCATGACCCGGTGCCTCGAATGGCGCGCCCTTCAGGTCGAGTGGGCCTGTGCCACCCAGGACCGGGCCGAGAAACGCAACGGCGACCACGAACAGCGTCAACCCGAGCCCGACCTTGCCGCGCCATGTCCGCAGGGCCTGGGCCACGATGCGGCCGAGCCGGCCCCCTAGCGCGGGTCCCTTCAGCTGGGCATCGGCACCGGAGATCGATGCGGCCTCCATCAGCGCGGATACCTTCGCCGGGGGGTCACGATCAGCACGCAGACGTCAGAGACGATGTTGAGCAGAACGTAGAAGACTGCCAGCAAGATGACGATGTATTGGATCTCAGTCACGTTGCGACCGTTGATCGCGCTCACGAGCATGAGCCCAAGCCCTGGATAGGTGAAGATCGTCTCGACCAGGACGATGCCGCCGGCGAGGAAGAGCAGATTCAGGCCCACGACCTGAATGATCGGAGCGAGAGCGTTGGGAAGGGCGTGACGCAGAGCAACCCTTGCCGTCGAAGCACCCTTCAGGCGGGCGAACTCGACATAGTCGCTGTCTAGAGCCTCGATCATCGCTCCTCGCGTCATCCGGAACATGTAGGGGGTGACGACGATCACGAGCGCGAGAACGGGAAGCACGAGCTTTTCCGGTTGGCTGAGGATCGAAACCCCGGGTTCGAGAACAGAGATGGCCGGGAACCAGTGAAAGACGCTGGTGGAGAAGAGCAGTACGCAGAAGATCGCGACGACAAATTCAGGCAGGGCGCTCGCGACGAGTGAGAACACAGAGCCGACGGTGTCGAAGAAGCCGTCACGACGATAGGCGGCGTAGACGCCCATCAGTAGGCCTAGCACGGTCGAGATGACTGCGCTGACCAGTACCAACACCGCACTGTTTTCGATGCGTTCGCTTGCGAGGCTCGTCACCGAGTTGCTTGCGACGGTCCCGACCGAGGTGGCGGGTGCCGCTTCCCCAAGCGAGTTGCCGAAATTGAGACTGAGCGCGTTGGTGGCCCAGTGCCAGAATCGGGTCAGCAAGGGTTTGTCGAGCCCGAGTTCGGCTCGCAGCTTCGCGACGCGTTCCGGCGTTGCGCTATGGCCGAGGATCGCGGTCGCCGCGTCGCCCGGGAGAACCGTCGTCGCGACGTAGACGATGATCGCAATCAGGATGATCGTGACGGCCCCGAGGGCAAGACGGCTCAGGACCATCGAGAGGATCGGCCGCGTAGCGAGCGCCTGCGAGAAACGCCGCCGCAGGCTCGGCGTGGCTGTGTGGCGAACGGCGTCCACCGGGGCTACCTGGAGCGGATCAGCTGCCATGGGTCCTGTGCTCCGTTCGGGAGCTTTGAATGTAATGCGACATCGTGAGCCTGCCTCTACTGGTGCTGCTCTTCTTCGCGATTTGCCCAATATTCGCTCTGGCGCTCGTCTTCGATGTAGGCGGGGACGGGGAAGTCCCACCAGCCGGGGATCCAGGGGCCGGCTGCGTCGCGGGAGGTCGGAACCTCCACCAGCGCCGGGCCTTCGCTCGCGAACGCGCGCTCGAGGGCGGGCTGCAGATCATCGCTCTCCTCAACCTTGAACGCCTCGACGCCGAATCCCCTGGCGACGGTGGTGATGTCAACCTCGTAGGGCTTGCCGTTGTGGGAGAACTCGCTGAGCAGATGGCGATCCATGATCTTGCGTTGGCCGCCTCGGATCGACATGTAGCCGCCGTTGTTCTGGACGACGAAGACGACCGGGATCTCATGCTGGGCGCAGACACCGAGCTCTTGGCCGGTCTGCAGGAAGTCGCCGTCGCCGACGACGCAGGCGACCTGGCGGTCCGGCCGGGCCAGCTTCGCGCCGATCGCCGCGGGGACCGCCCAGCCCATCGACGAGTAGCCGCCCGAGGTCATGTGGGTGCGTGGCTCATAAACGGGGAAGGACTGCTTGACCGCGCCCTGAGTGTTGCCTGAGCCGGCGACGACGATGCCGTCGCGCCCCATCACCCGGCGCAGATCGCGAAGCGGCCGCTGCGAGGTGAAGGGCACCTGCTCGGAGTCGAGCCGCTCGCTCTCGTTGCGGCGCCACTCTTCGCGCAGCGAGTCGAGCTCAGCTAGATAGCCGTCGCGGCCCGAGGGCTGCGGTCCGACGGCCTCGATCAGCGCGGCCAGTGCCGGCTTCGCGTCCGAGAGGAT
>JAOPZM010000265.1 GCA_025964115.1 Solirubrobacterales bacterium | reverse complement strand
TGCCGGCCGAGTGGCTCCCCGCGCCGGCGTGGACATAGGGCGCCCCTGATGCACCGGGGCGCCGCCCCGGTCAGGCGTGCAGCACCACGCTGCGGCTCGTGACCGCCGGCGAGCCGTTCGGCGGCGTGAGCGAGAACCTCACGGTCAGCGGCAGGCGGTCGTGACGGGCCAGGGCGCCCCTTGCCCTCGCGTTGAGGGCCACCGAGAAGGACAGCTTGCCCGAGTGCAGCGACGTGCGGACGAGTCGCCCCACATGTGCCGCCGCGGTGACCCCTGCGCTCGCCAGCGCGGCTCGCTTGGCGAGCAGGTCGACCTCGAGCCGTCCGCCGGCGTACGCACCCGTCACCTGCAGCGAGCCGCGCACGACCCTGCCGCGCTGGCTGCGGGCGAGCGCGACGAGCCCCGCCTCGACCGCAGCCGGCTGCTGGGAGCCGGAGCCCGTCGGCGCGATCGACGGAGTCGAGGCCGTGCCAGCGGGCTGCGTGGTCGTGGTAGTCGTGCCACCGGGCTGGGTTCCGGGCGTCGTGGTGGTGGTCGTGGTGGCGCTCGGGCTCACGATGACCGTGCCGGACATGTACGGCCCATGTACGTAGCAATAGAACCTGTACGTGCCCGTCTGGGAGAAGCTGCACGTGCCGTTGAAGCTGGCCGCAGAGGAGTTGATGGGAACCCCGTTGCACGTCGGCGTGGCTGGCCCGGTGGTCCACACGACCCCATGGGCCATGCCGCTCGAATTCTGGAATGTCACGGTTCCCGGAGCCGTGAGTTCGACCTGTGCGGGCGACCAGCAGTTCAGGTAGTAGCCGCAGGTTGTCGCGTTCGATTCGGCGCTAACCGTCGGGCTGGTTTCCGAGCCGGCGACTGCCGGCAGGACCGCGACGGCGGCACCGAGCAGCGCGCACACGAGAAGGAACGCAACTCTGCGGAGTCCCATTACCCGCAATGACCCTGTTACCCCTCCGATCCTTCCCGGCGCTACAGTCGCATTGCGGGAACGATCGCGCCGCAGGCTCCAGGGCGACGCCCGTGCACCACATGCGCACTCTCGATCCGCAGTCCCTGACCCAGCACGTGGACCGTCTCTACCGCGCGGCCTGGGCGTTGTGCGGCTCACGCGAGGATGCAGAGGACCTCGTGCAGGAGACCTTCGCCCGCGTGCTCTCGCGCCCGCGCGTGATCCAGGGCGACGAGGACCTCTACTACCTGATGCGCGTGCTGCGCAACACCTTCCTGACGAGCCGGCGCACGGCCGGGCGGCGGCCCGTCACGGTGGCCACGCTCGAGGATGTGGCGGCCGCCGATCCGAAGCCGATGGGACAGCCGGAGCAGGCGCTGGAGATGCAGGAGGTCTATGCGACGATCGCCGGGCTGCCCGAGGACTTTCGCCTGGCCCTCGTCGCCGTGGACGTGCTCGGCCTTTCCTACCGCGAGGCCGCACGCGCGCTGCACGTGCGCGAGGCGACGATCACCACGAGGCTGTTCCGGGCGCGCAAACAGGTCAGCACGCAGCTCGTTCCCCCCGAGCAGCCGACGAAGGCAACGTCGACCGGGCGGGCGCAGGACGCCCCGGGCCATGCGAGCGACGGGAGCGGGCGCGGCTCGCCTCAAAGGGCCTCGGAGGCACCGCCCGCAGACCGGGAAGAGAAGAAGGCCAGCGGAGTCTTGCAAGGTAGGGGAACACCATGAACGACCGTCCTCGCACAGAAGCAGAGCTGATCGAGCTCGTCCGCTCGAGCGACGTGCGGGCGCCCGACGCGCTGCATCGTCGGATCGAGGAGCTCGTCGCGGAGCGATCCAGCTCGCGCCGGCGCCGGCCGTTGCTTTGGGCCGGGCTCGGCACGTGGGCTTCGCCGCTGGCGCGGAGGGCCGGCGCGGCGGCGGCGCTGCTAGCGGTGACCGTCGCGGTCCTGGCGATCGTCCTCGGCAGCGGCGGCCGCTCGCTGAGCGTGCAACAGGCGACGGCGCTCACGCTGAGCCAGCCACAGGCGCCGGCGCCGGCCGAGAGCTCACCGCGCAGCAGCGAGCTTGTGGCCGCCGTCCAGGGCGTCCACTTCCCCTACTGGGAAGAGCACTTCGGCTGGCGCTCCACGGGGCAGCGCACCGACACGGTCCAGGGCCACACCGTGATGACCGTCTTCTACGCGAATCGCGGCGGCCAGCGCATCGGCTATGCGATCGTCGCCGGCACGGCGCCGCGCCTGAGCGGCGGCTCGGTGAGGTGGCGCGACGGTCACCCCTACCGGCTGTACACGCTGCGGGGCGCCCAGAGCGTGGCCTGGCTGCGCCACGGCCGCCTGTGCGTGCTCTCCGGGCGGGACATCGGCGCGGGCACGCTGATTCGCCTCGCGAGCTGGGGCGAACGCGGGTCGGCGGCCTGAGTCGTCGCCATGCGGGAAGTTAGCCCGGGCGGCGGAGTCTTGTGGTTAGCACGGCAAAGGCGCGATGAGGCTGCATGACCTGGAAGGAGCTGAGATGAGCCGACGAACGATTGGCCTGCTGGCGAGCTTCGCCGCGGCGCTCCCTTTGGCGCTGATGCCCACGGGCGCCCTGGGCGGTGCGCGCGCCGCGCGCGCCCACACGGTGACCCTGCATGAATTCCGCTTCCACCCCGCAACGCTGAACGTGAACCGCGGAGACACCGTCAAGTGGGTGTGGCGCGATCAGGTCGAACACAATGTGACCTTCCGCTCGTTCCACTCTCACACCCAGGTAGCGGGGACCTACACGGTGCGCTTCAACCACAGGGGGACGTTCAACTATCACTGCACCATCCACGTCGAAGAAGGCATGCGAGGCAAGGTCATCGTCCACTGAGGAGGGGCGGCGCTGCGGCCGTCAGGCGCCGCCCGCAGCCGCAGCCCGAGCTACTCCCGATTGCTGCAACCCGGCCCCGCCGGGGCGATCGCCCCGCGAGCCGTCAGCCGCCCCCCTGCACGTCCAGTGGCGGGCCCGCCCAACGCACGCCTTCACCGGTGGGCAGCGATGCCAGCGCATCCGCGAGCCTGCGGCCGTCGGGCGCGCGCAGCTCGAAGTCCAGCTCGAGCGCCGGGATCAGCACGAAGCGGCGGCTGAGCAGCTGCGCGTGCGGAAGCGACATCCGCCCATCGTTGAGCTCGAGCCCCCCGAGCAGCAGGATGTCGATGTCGATGGTCCTCGGCCCGTGTCGCAACGAGGGCTCAGCGCGCCCCAGCTCGCGCTCCAGCCGCTTGACGGCGTCGAGCAGCCCGAGCGGCGTGAGCGTCGTACGAACGAGCAGGCAGGCGTTGAGGAAGCTCGGCTGGTCGAGCACCTCGCCGACGGGATCCGTGTCGTAGGTCGAGGAGCTCGCGAGGACCTCGACGCCGGCGCCGGGCAGCGCGTCCGCGGCGGCCTGCAGGTTTGCGCGGCGTTCGCCCACGTTGGAGCCGAGCCCCAGCAGCCCGATGTGTCCGGCGGTGCGAGCCATTCAGGCGAGGCCGGTGCCGCGCCCGCTCACGCGCGGGTCGTCTGCAGTCCCGCCTGTGCGACCTTCTCGCCCATCGCCTGGGCGAACGGCACGAGACCCGACAGCGGGCGGAGCATCACCGTGAAGTCGTCGATCAGCCCGTCGTCGTCGCAGCGCATCAGGTCGATTCCCTCGATCTCCCTGCCACCGATGGCGGCCCGGAAGATCAGCGCGTGAGCGTCGTCGGCCTCGAACTCGTCGGTGTAGCGGAAGCCCTCGAACGTCTCGGCCACGATCCTCAGCAGCCCCATCACGGTCTCGCGTCCGACGAACGGGTGGAAGGTCGCGGGGCTGTGGAAGACGATGTCCTCGGCGAACAGCTCGCGGGCGGCCTCGATGTCGCCGCTCTCCACAGCGGCTCGGAAGCCGGTGGCCGAGTTCACGGCGCTCATGAGCGCCCGCCCGCCGGCGCGAGCACATCGGTCTCTGGCTGGTGCATCTGCGGCTCCTCTCTGGCTGCCAACAGCGCCACCTTACCCGTCCGCTTCGCGCCACACCTCGACCGAGACCTCGTCGACGGCGAGGGCGATGGGCGGCTCGGGCTTGGCGGCCTTCACCCACACCCCCTCGAGCTCGTAGTCGGCCAGGAGCCGGTCCGCGATCGTGCTGCAGAGGCGCTCGAGCGTCTTGTGCGAGCGCTGCTGTGCGATCAGCGCCACGAGCTGGCAGACCTCGGCGTAGTCGACGGTGTCTTCGATCGAGTCGGTGATCGTGGCGTCGGTCTCGCCCAGATCGAGGCGAAGGTCGAGGACGAGCCGCTGGCCAACCTCGCGCTCGGCCTCGGTCACCCCGTGGTGCGTGTACAGCGAGAGGCCGGTGATCTCGACGGTTACCGACTCGGCGGTGTCCTCGCCTTCCTCACCGAGATCGCGGCCCTCCTCGTCGTCCAGATCGTCCGAGTCGTCCCCCTGCTCAGCGCCGTTCATCTCAGGCCCAACGTAGCAGCCGCCACGGCCAGGGCGTCGCGAACGGGAGCCACGTCGTGCACGCGGAAGACGCTCGCGCCGCGCTCGTATGCGAGCACGTTGGAGGCGAGCGTGCCGGCCAGGCGATCGGCCACGCCGGCGGGCTCGGACCTGCCGGCCGCGCGCGCCTGGATGCGCCCGAGAAACTGCTTTCGCGAGGTCCCGATGAGGATCGGACGACCCAGCTCGCACAGCTCACCGAGGCGCCTGAGCAGCTCGAGGTTGTGTCGCTCCGTCTTGCCGAAGCCGATGCCTGGATCGAGCAGGATGCGCTCCTCGGGCACCCCCTCGGAGACGGCGAACCGCAGCCGCTGCTCGAGGAACGACTTCACCTCAGCTACCACGTCGTCGTATTTGGGCCCACCCTCCCGCTGCATCGTGCGAGGCTCGCCGAGCATGTGCATCAGGCAGCACTCCACGCCGCGCGAGGCGACGAGGCCCGCCATCCGCGGGTCGGCGCGGAAGGCGCTGACGTCGTTGACCAGGGCGGCGCCCGCATCGATCGCGGCCTCGGCTACAGCGGCCTTGGAGGTGTCGATCGAGATCTCGGGGCGGGTCGGCATCGAATCGATCGCGGCCGCGAGCCCATCGATCACGGGGAGCACACGGCGAAGCTCCTCCTCGACGGACACGGGCTCGGCTCCGGGACGAGTCGACTCTCCGCCGACGTCGAGAGCCTGGGCGCCCTCGGCGGCAAGCTCGAGCCCGTGCGCGATCGCGTCCTCCGGGCGCAGGAACAGGCCCCC
>JAOPZM010000253.1 GCA_025964115.1 Solirubrobacterales bacterium | reverse complement strand
CCTCGGCCTCGAGCAGGTTGTCGATCGTGAGCCCGCACTTGCGGGTCAGGTGCCCGAGGCCGCCACCCAGCGTGAGGCCACCGACGCCGGTGGTCGAGATGATCCCGCTCGGTGTCGCCAGGCCGTGCTCGTTGGTCGCGGCATCCACTTCGCCCCAGGTGCAGCCACCACCGACCCTCGCCGTCCGAGCGCCGGGATCGACTTCGACTCCCTTCAGGCCCGAGAGGTCGAGCACGATGCCGTCGTCGCACGTTCCCAGCCCGGCGCCGTTGTGGGCGCCGCCGCGCACGGCCAGCAAGAGGTCGTGGCCAGCGGCGAACGAGACGACCTTCGCGACGTCGCCGGAGTCAGCGCAACTCGCGATCAGCGCAGGGCGCCGGTCGATCATCGCGTTGTACACCCTGCGGGCCTCGTCGTAGCCTGGATCCCCGGGGGCTGTAAGCGATCCCTGGAATCCGCCCATCTCGCTGCGGGCCGTGTGCATCAAGGCGGCGGTAGTGCTCATGCGTCCCCCTGTCGGTCGTTTCAAGGTTGTCACGCCCAACCGTATGGCGCTCGAACGTAGCTGTCATGACTCAAGCTGACCCAATTCGAATGCTCGGGACCCGATCGATCCGAGGTAGGCATGGTCAAAACTGACTATCGTCTGTTCATGGGGGCAGAGATCCTGGACGTTCCGGAGCCACTGCGGGCGACCTCGATCTCCGCGTTCGTCGGCCGCGCGGCCGAGCTCGAGAAGCTCCGAACGCTGATGCCGCGAGCCGAAGGGGAGAGGCGCCGCGTCGCGCTGCTCGCGGGCGAGCCGGGCGCCGGGAAGAGCCGTCTGGCGCGTGAGTTCGCCGCCCAGGTCGCGACGGAAGGCGTGCTTGTCCTCTACGGCGCGTGTGACGCGGTGGTGCGAACGCCCTACGGGCCTTTCGTCGAGGCGCTCGAACGCCTGGTGCAGGTAACCGAGGTGACAGAGCTGCGCGCCGCGCTCGGTGCCGGCGGCGGCGAGCTGACCCGGCTGCTGCCCGACCTGTCCGTCCAGGTCGGCGGGCTGGCGCAACCGGTGAACGCCGACGCCGATACCGAGCGCCATCGTCTGCACACGGCGGTTGCCGACCTGCTCGCGAACGTCAGCCGCGCAAGACCGATACTGCTCGTGCTCGAGGATGGGCATTGGGCGGACGCGACGACGCTTCTGCTCCTGCGACACCTGGCGCGCTCTGCCTGGAGCGCGCGGCTGCTGATCCTCGCGACCTTCCGCGACAGCGAGGCCGATGTGCCCGCGGAGCTCTCGGAGACGCTTGCCGACCTCCGGCGCTCCGATGACGTCGTGCGAATGCGCCTGGAGGGACTCTCGGGGGCGGAGGTCTCCGACCTGGTCAGCCGTGCCGCCGGAAGCGACCAGGACCCCGACGACCCCGAGCTGCACGAGCTTGCAACCACGATCCACGATCTCACCGCCGGCAACGCCTTCCTCGTCTGCGAGCTCTGGCGTGCGGTGGTGGAGACAGGAATAGTCGAGGTCGCCGGTGGGCAGGTGAGGGTGACCCGGCCGCTCAGCGAGTTCGGCACGCCTGAAAGCGTCCGCGAGGTGGTCAACCAGCGGCTGTCCCGCCTGGGCCCGAGAACCATCGAGCTGCTCGAGCTCGCGGCGGCCGCCGGGCCGGAGTTCGAGCTCGAGCCCGTCCGCCGCGCCGCCGGCATCGCCGAGGCCGAGCTTCTCGCCGCGCTCGAGGAGGCAGTGGGCAGCGGCATGATCGAGGAGCTCCACGCCAAGCGATTGGCATGCCGCTTCACCCACGAGATCGTCCGACGGGCGCTCTACGACCGACTCTCGCGGCTTCGGCGAGCGGAACTGCATCTCCGCGTCGGGGCAGCGCTCGAGAGCGCCCCTGGGAACTCCGACCGCGCGCTCGCAGACCTCGCCCATCACTTCGGCGCAGCCGCTCCGTTCGGCGGGGCCGAACGGGCGATCGACTACAACCTGCGTGCGGCGCGGGCGGCGAGCGCCGCGCTTGCCTTCGACGACGCCGCGATGCGGCTGCGGACCGCGATCGAGATCGGAATCCAGGGCGAGCCCGAGCGCGCCGACGCCCTGCTCGAGCTGGGCGCCGCCAGCCATCGGGCGGGCAAGGCGACCGATGCGCTGGATGCCTTCGCCTCGGCGGCGGATATCGCTCGGGCGCTGGACAGCGGGGATCTGCTCGCCCGCGCGGCGATCGGCTACGAGGATGCGTGCTGGCGCCCCGGGGTTATACGACGCGACGCGATCGAGCTCCTCGAGGAGGCGCTTGCGGCGGTTGATGACAGCAGCGACGAGCTGCGGATTGGCCTACTGGCGGGGCTTTCGCGGGCGCTTGACTTCGCGGGGGAGCGCGAGCGTGGCGCGCTCGTGCGCGACAACGCAATCGCACTGGCAAGGCGATACGAGGATCGCGCGGGGCTCGCCAAGGTGTTGGCTGGCTCCTACTGGGCGCGCGGCACGACCCCGCTGGAGGAGATCCTCTCGATGCTCACCGAGGCGAGAGACCTGGGGCAAGAGCTGGGAGACGCCGAGATCCAAACGGACGCGATGGCGTGGCGCGTGCCGGCCTTCGTGGCTCTCGGCGACCTCGATTCCGCTCGGGCCGAGGTGGTTGTCCTGCGCGAGATGGCCGAGCGCACAGCACAGCCGTTCAGGCACCACGTGGCCGAGCACTACGGGTCCGCGATCGCTCTCTGCGACGGGAACCTCGCGGATGCCGAGGCGATGGCGGGGCGCTCGCACGACTGGGCGCGGCTGCTGACCGGTCGCGATGCGTCCGGTACGCACGGCATCCAGATGTTCGGCGTTCGCCGCGAGCAGGGTCGCCTGGCAGAGCTCGCGCCGGTAATCAGGATCCTTGCGGGCGGGGCCGAGCGGGAGGGCCCTTGGCGTCCCGGGCTCGCCGTGGTGCTCGCCGAGCTGGGCATGGAGCGCGAGGCCAAGCGCGAGCTCTCGAGGCTCGCGGCCGAGGGCATCGACGGCTACCAGGCATCGCTGTGGCTGGCCACGCTCACCTACCTGACCGACGCCTGTGCCGCGGTTGGCGACGAGGGGATGGCGGCGATCGTATACCCCGAGCTGGAGCCGCTCGCGGGGACCAATGTGATGATCGGCCACCTGGTCGCCTGCTACGGAGCCGCCGATCGCTATCTGGGCATGCTCGCCGCGATGCTGGGAGACCCGGGGCGAGCCGAGGAGCACTTCGAGCAGGCGATGGAGCAGAACAGGCGGATGGGGGCATCGACCTGGGTGGCTCACACTGCATACGAGTACGGGCGCTTTCTGCTCGGACGAGGGCGCGGGACCCGCGACTACGCGCAGGCCCTGCTCGGAGAGGCCGCCGCCTTGGCCGAGCGGATCGGCATGAAAGGACTGCTCGCAAAGATCCGCCTGCTCGGCGTGCCCACCTCGGGCGGTCTCCCAGGCGGGCTCTCCCCACGCGAGGCGCAGATCCTGAAGCTGGTCGCCAGAGGGCTCAGCAACCGCGAGATCGGCCAGGAGCTGACGATCAGCGAGCACACCGCGGCCAACCACATCCGAAGCATCCTGCGCAAGACCGATTGCGCCAACCGCACCGAGGCTGCGTCCTACGCCCACCGGCAGGGGCTCGCCTCGGGGTGAGCGCGGATCCTCGCTACGATCAGCCGATGGCCCTGTACGTGATCGAGCGCAGCTTCGCCGATCAGCTCGACCTCACCGACGCCGACGTCGAGCTGATCGAGGAGGTCAACAGCGACGAGGGAGTCCGCTGGCTGTTCTCGTTCCTGAGCGCCGATCGGCGACGCACCTATTGCCTCTACGAGGCGCCGTCACCCGACGCGATATTGGCTGCCGCGCAGAGGGCGAACGTCCCGGCCGACGCGGTCGTCGAGGTGAGCCCGGCGACGCCGCAGTTCGCAGGCCGCCTGCGCGACTGGGCCGACGCTGTCCGCTGAGCGGTCAACCAATCTGCTCGGCCAGCTCGACGATGATCCCCTCCGGGCCGCGGACATAGCAGAGCCTGTAGCTGTCCCGGTAGCGGCCCAGCTCGCCGACGAGCTCTGCGCCGCGGGCTCGCAGGCGAGCGAGAACGGCGTCGATGTCCTCGACAACGAAAGCACTGCGTGTGGCTCGTCGCACGGGGAGTGCTCCGTTGTCGCTGCCTTACCTCCGCGGCGGACCGGCTTGTATGCGCTGGCGCATATCGTCCACCGAGCCGCGAAACCATCCGAGCTTCTCGACCCACCAGGTGAGTCCGACATCCTCGTAATCGGCCATGGGGCGGGCCTCTGATGGGCTGTCCGCCGCGTCCGTGTGGCCCTCGAATGATCACGTCGAACGGATCGGCCGAAGGATTCCGCTGCGAGAGCGTGTACGTCACGATGTCCTCAAGCTGAACGGGGCTCATCGTCTGCGCTGGTCCGACGTCAACGTGAGTCGGGAACACGCCGTCCCAGCGCGCGGCGCGGGCGAATGGTCGTCGTGCCGGCCAGCGACCGGCGATCCATACGGGGATCCTGGGTTGCTGCACCGGGCGCGGCAGAAACTGGCCGTTCGTGACCGTGTAGTACTTGCCCTGGTATGTGAATGGCGCGCCTGACCAGAGACCGACAACGACCTCAAGCGCCTCATCGAGGCGTTCGGCCCTGACCCTGGCATCGCCCTGCTCGCCAAAGGCCTCGTACTCCTGGAGGGCCTGGGATCCGAGCCCGGCACCGAAGGTCGCGCGCCCTCCTGATAGGACATCCAGGGACGCGAGCTCGCGGGCAACCTTCCACGGCCGCCGGCGCGGCAGCGCGACCATCAGCACACCGAGGCGAACGTGCTTCGTGGTTGCGGCAAGCGCGGCCACGGCCACCTGCGGGTCGGCGACAGGCCAGCCCGGCTCACGGTAGGCGACATGGTCCCAGATGAAGACGCCGTCCCAGCTCGACTGCTCGGCCATGCTGCCAAGCTCGAGCAGCAGCCCGGGGTCGCCGTAGGCGCCGACGTTCGGCAGTCCGATGGCAAATCGCACCTCGCCATCCCATCACAGCGTGATGCAGCGCCGCGCCGCCCTGGAAGTTGTCTTATCCCTGGGACGCATCCCATCTCTTAGGCTGCGGGCCGGGCGGTCGCAGGTTTCAAATCCTGTCTCCCCGATCAGAAGAAAGACCTGCAAATGAGGTGGTGTGAAGTCGTCATGGCTCACCGAGAGACGCAGACGAGCTTCGGTGGCTGATAACCGTTGCGGGCTTGGCGCCGGCTGGACAGGGAAGACAAGCCGGGTGGAGCGGTCGACGCGTGCTTCCCGGACAACAGCGAACATGGCGAGGTGACCGAAACCTCCGTGTGCGAAGCGAAATTCCCGCACTACGAAACCACTC
>JAOPZM010000223.1 GCA_025964115.1 Solirubrobacterales bacterium | reverse complement strand
TAACTGAGCCCCCCGCTGAAATACATGCTCCAGCCAGCAAGGCCGGGCTGCGGTCGTTCGCCCGCACGACGCCGGGAGAGGACGCTGGGCCACGGCGGCGCGGCGCCTCGCCGCAGTACCTGAATTGCGGCGTGCCAGCGGACTCGGACGTCAGCTTCCAATGAATGCGATAACCGAGCTCCAGACGTCCTCCCTCAATACCCCCCGCGCGAAGCACCTCGCGCTGCTGCTGCTGGCGATGACGCAGTTGGTGATCGTGATCGACGCCTCGATCGTGAACGTCGCGCTTCCGTCCATCGGGCGGGCGCTGCACTTCTCGCGCACCGACCTCTCGTGGGCCGTGAACGCCTACACACTGACTTTCGGCGGCTTCCTGATGCTGGGCGGCCGGATGGCCGACCTGCTCGGACGCAGGCGGATGTTCATGCTCGGGCTCGTGCTGTTCTCGGCCGCCTCGCTCGCTGGCGGCGTCGCCCAATCCGAGGGGTGGCTGATCGTCGCCCGCGGGGTCCAGGGCCTCGGCGCCGCGATCGTCTCGCCCGCAGCGCTGTCGATCCTCACCACCACCTTTGCTGAAGGCGCCGAGCGCAATCGCGCGCTGGGCGTCTGGGGCGCGATGGGCGGCGCCGGGGGCGCCGCGGGCGTGCTGCTCGGCGGGATCCTTACGAGCGGCCTGGGCTGGCGCTGGGTGCTGTTCGTCAACGTCCCGATCGGGATCGCCGCCGCGGCGCTGGCCCCTCGGACGCTGGTCGAGAGCCGCGCCGAGGATGGAGCGAGCACATTCGACTTCCCCGGCGCCGTCGCCGTCACCGCCGGCCTGTCGCTGCTGGTCTACGCGATCGTCGACACCGTCAACGTCGGCTGGGGATCCTCGAGGACACTGCTCGAGATCGGCGGCGCCGTGATCCTGCTAGTCGCATTTCTGACAATCGAGCGCCGCCAGCGCCACCCGCTGATGCCGTTCTCCATCTTCCGGCTGCGGACCTTGCGCGGCGCTGACGTCGTAGGCCTGCTGGTCGGCATGGCATTGTTCTCGATGTTCTTCTTCATCTCGCTGTACCTCCAGGACGTCCTGCACTACTCACCGATCAAGACGGGAATCGCATACCTGCCGCTTGCGGTCGGAATCATCATCTCGGCGGCGCTCGCGTCCCGGCTGGTCACTCGGAACGGGTTCAAGCCAACGCTGATCGCCGGGCTGCTACTAATCGCCGGCGGCCTTGTCTGGTTCTCCCGAGTCCCCGCGTCGGGAGGCTCATACGCCGCTGACGTGCTCGGCCCGTCGCTACTGGCGGCCGTGGGATTCGGGTTCGCGTTCGTGTCGGTGACGATTGCCGCGGTCACCGGGACCAGGCCGCAGGAGGCGGGGCTGGCATCGGGACTGATCAACACCGCGCAGCGGATTGGCGGGGTGCTCGGACTGGCGATCCTCGCAACGATCGCTAACAGCCGCACCCAGAGCCTCTTCCACTCCGGCGTCCACAACGCCTCCGTTGCCCTGACCAAGGGGTTCGACCGGGCGTTCCTGGTCGGCGGCGGCTTCGCCGTTGCCGGTGCGATCCTGGCCATCGTGCTGATCTCCTCGCAGGACAGTCGCGAGCACTCCGTGGCCGCCCGCGGCGGCGACCGCGTTCCCGCAGCAGCGGCCGGCTGACGCACCCGTCGCGCAGCAGTACGAGCGCCGGCCACCCCCAACGTCGGCGCAGGCTCCTTCCACGGCCAGAGCCTTGACGGCTCGTGGCCGAACAGCAGACGTGCCGCCAACGACTGGAGCTCGAGCTCGCCGACGGCCCGCGAGGACAGAGCTCGGCCTCGACGCCGCCCAACCACCACCACGCCGCCAACGCGCAGGCCGCGGACGCCGACGCATGGAGGCAGAGCTCGGCCAACCCTCACGGCGGCGACGAAGCCACAGCTAAACGAGATGGTGAATTGGACGAAGCACGACGGATCGGTGTCAGCGCGGCCCACGGGGCTCTGCTATTTTAGTTAGGCAGCTAACTGCGAAGGAAGGTCCCCGGCCGCGAGGAGACTCACCATGAAGTACGTGCTCCAGATCCGCTTCAACGGTGAAGGGAATACTCGATGAGTGGGTCATCGACACCGCCGAGCTTGCGCGGTAGCGCGGACCGTCCCCATCAGCAAACCTGATGACGATTACGGAGAAGAGAATGCTGGCGATTGGGGTGGGCGGCTCGCTCCCCTCCTGGCCGCCGCGAACGTTGCGCTGGTAGCGAAAGATGGCGACGGCCGAGCATCCCCGATCTGACTGGCGCCAGCTAGTGGAAGGCGCGGTGAGCCCGCCACGGCACCTTCTGGTGGAAGTCGGGGACATGACCCTCCCGACGCGCGCTATCGGGGCCATCGCGTGCGTCGTTGGTGTTTCAGGGCCTTCTAGTTCGGGACGGCGTTGACCGTTAACCCACCCATGCGTGTCGACGCCCGCCGCAACCGCGAGCTGATTCTCCAGGCGGCACGCGAGTTGTCCTCAAGCGGCCGCGGTGAGTTGCACGTGGACGATATCGCAGCGCGGGCAGGCGTCGGCGTGGGTACCGTGTACCGGCACTTTTCCGACAAGGGCGCGCTGATTGGCACGCTCGTCCGCGAGCTGTTCGGGATCTTCAATACCCGCCTGCTCGAGGCTGTCGCCGACGAGACCGTGGAGCCGTTCGCGGCGCTGGTAGACGTACTGCGCGAAACCGCCGCATCGCTCGCCGATGACGCAGCCACCCGCAGCGCGTTGATGCGATGCGGCCACCGTGGGCTCGCGCTGGCAGACGCCGAGCGCCCCGGCCTTCTGAACCTGTGCGGTGTGCTGGTCGAGCGGGCTCAGGAGGCAGGCACGCTGCGCTCGGACTTCGAGGCACAGGAGATCTGGATGGTCATCTGTGCCGTGTGCGCAACCATGGGCAACGGCGAGAACGGCTGGGACTGGCGTCGTCACATGGAGCTCGCTCTTCGAGGGATGCGAGCCGCC
>JAOPZM010000222.1 GCA_025964115.1 Solirubrobacterales bacterium | reverse complement strand
CGCCGCAAACCCGTCGCCGCCGAGCCTGCGCGCTATGCGGCCGCGTCGCGGCCCCGCCGCCGCAAGGGCCGTCTGGTTCCGCTGCTCCTGGCGCTGTTCGCGCTGGCCCTCGTGATCGTCGCCGTCGTCCTGATCACGGCGCCCTCGCCTACGAGGGTGGTGCTGCGCAACGTCGTCTACAACGACGTCCAGCAGGCCTCCTCAGCCCTGAAGTCGCTCGTCTCCGAAAACACCAAATAGCTCGCAAGTCCAGCGAGCCTTCGTGCGCGATCGCCGAGCCCGCCCCCTGAGCACCCGGCCGGGTGCGACATGCTAGGAACACAGCCGATGCTCGCCGCCATCCTCAACGTCGAACACTGGGTCCAGGTGGCCGGCTATCCGCTGCTGTTCCTGATCGTCATGGGCGAGTCCAGCGGTGTGCCGGTGCCCGGGGAGACGGCTCTGATCACCGCATCGATCCTGGCCAGCAGGGGCAAGCTGCAGATCGAGCTGGTGATCGTGCTGGCGGCCGCCGCTGCGATCGTGGGCGACAACATCGGCTACGTGATCGGCCGCAAGGGCGGACGCTGGTTGCTCGAACGTCCCGGCCGCTTCTACCGCCAGCGCCGGCAGGTCCTCGAGACGGGCGAGCCGTTCTTCGAACGCCATGGCCCGAAGGCCGTGTTCTTCGGGCGCTTCGTCCTCGGCCTGCGCGTGTGGGCCTCCTGGCTGGCCGGCGCGACACGCATGGACTGGCGCTCGTTCGTGCTGTGGAACGCGCTCGGTGGCATCTGCTGGGCCACCGTGATCGGCGTGCTCTCCTACTCCCTCGGCCACGCCGCGGGAGACGCCGTCAAAACGTTCGGCCTGTACGGCCTCGCGGCCGCGCTGCTGGCGATCGGGACGGGCCTGTTAGCGCACCGCCGCCACCGGCGAGCGCAGGAGCGCAGACGCTCTGACCGAGCAACCGCCGAGGCGGCTGCCCCTCATCCAGGGGAGGAATGACAGCCGTCACGGGCAGGCCAAGCGACGCGCACGCGGTCGAGGCCATAAAAAAACCCCGGCAGGCGGGGCTCACGGACTATCTCGGCGGGCGGCTCAGCAGCCGTTGCCGTTGCCAGGGGCGATGCGCTGCCACATGTCGGCCAGGTCGCTCAGCTCTCCCTCGGAGAAGTGCGAGAAGAACTGCTCCCTGACGACTGCGAGATGCGTGACGCGCGCTGCTTCAAGGCGCTCGAGGCCCGCTTCTGTCAGGCAGGCGTAGGACCCGCGGGCATCGTGTTCGCACGAGCAGCGCTCCAGGAGGCCGTCCCGCTCGAGACGGTCGACGAGCCGGGTAAGGCCGCTGCGCGAGAGCTGTGCCTGTTCGGCCAGATCGCACATTCGCATGCGGCCACGGCTGGCCTCCTGAAGATGATGGAGCACCTCGTAGGAGGTCATCGGCAGCCGATGTGCCCGCTCGAGCTCGGCGTCCAGTCGCTTCGCAAGACACCCGTGGGCCCGGAGCAGGCCGCGCCATGCGCGCAGCTCTCCCTGTGTCAGTTCCCCCTGCTCGGAGGACGGGATCTTGACGGCGGTCGCGGTCGACATGGCGGTCCAGGGGTTCAGGTGCTTCTCAAGCGAACATAGCAGCGTCGGGGCCGCAAACACGACGGATCGGGCTCATCGCCGGGTGGCCCTCCAGGCCCACCACATCATCATCGGCTGCAACGGAAGGCGCCCGTAGAGCGCCCATCGCGGGATCTTGCGGAAGCGCTCGGGCGACCGCGCCATGTAGAGGTTCGCGGGGAAGATCGCGGCGAGCAGCGCCACCAGTCCCGGCCCGGCCAGCCGACGTGTGCGTGACGGCAGCACCGCGAGGCCCCCCACGATCTCCGCCACGCCGCTGACGGCGACCACGCGCTTGGCGTCTCCCTGCAGTCGCGGCGGCACGATCTGTTCGTAGGCTCGCGGCATCGCGAAGTGGTTCACGCCCGAGCCGACGAAGAACGCAGCGAGCAGACCCCGCGATAGCCGTTGTTCCCGTTTCTTCCCTGAAGCGCTCATTCGTCTCCCTTCGCCGCCGACCGGACCGCCGGCGCGATCGGAAATCTAGCGATCTTCGATCAACGATCGCCCTGTCATCTGCGGCGGCTGGGAGATCCCGAGCAGCTCGAGCACCGTCGGTGCGACGTCTGCGAGGACACCTCCATGGCGCAGGCGAAGCCCCGGGCTCGTGACGATCAGCGGCACCGGGTTCAGCGAGTGCGCCGTGTTCGGGCTGCCGTCGGGCTCGAGCATGTGGTCGGCGTTGCCGTGGTCGGCGGTGACGACGCAGACGCCGCCGGTCTCACGCACCGCGGCAAGCACGCGTCCGAGGCTCTCGTCGACGGCTTCGACCGCCTGCACCGCCGCCTCGATCACGCCCGTGTGCCCGACCATGTCGGCGTTCGCGAAGTTGACGATGCCGAAGGTGGGTCGCTCCTCGAGCCAGGCCTCGACGAAGGCCGTCGCCGCCTCTGGAGCGCTCATCTGGGGCTTGTGGTCGTATGTCGGCACGTCGCGAGGCGAGGGCACCAGCTCCCGGCGCTCTCCGCTCAATGGGGCCTCCTCGCCGCCGTTGAAGAAGTAGGTGACGTGCGCGTACTTCTCCGTCTCGGCCACGTGCAGCTGCGTGGCGCCCCGCGCCGCCAGCACGGCCGAAAGCGTCGTCGAGGGTCGCTCGGGCAGGAAGGCCACCGGATACGGCCACCCCTCCTCGTACTCGCTGAACGTCGTCAGGCGCCGGACGGGTGTCGCCCCAGCGCGGCCCTCCCAGCCCGGGAGCGCCTCTCCACCCTCGCCGAAGCCCGGCTCGGCCAGCGCACGCGTCAGCTGGCGCATGCGATCGGGCCTGAAGTTGAAGCAGATCACGCTGTCCCCGGCCCTGATCCGGGCCTCCTCGCCGACAAGCGTCGGCTCGATGAACTCGTCCGTCTCTCCACGCTCGTAGGCGTCGCTGACGGCCTCCTCGCCGCTCTCGGAACGGTGCGGTGCGCGTCCGTGGACGAGCAGGTCATAGGCCCGCTGCGTGCGATCCCAGCGCCGGTCGCGATCCATCGCCCAGTAGCGCCCGACCACGGATCCGACGCGCACGCCGGGCGTGCGGTCGAGCTCGGCGAGGTACCCGGCTCCCGCGTGGGGAAGCGTGTCGCGCCCGTCGGTGAACGCATGCAACACCACGTCCTCGGCGCCCAGGCCACGCCCCATCTCGATCAGCGCCCGCAGGTGCTCGAGCGAGGAATGCACTCCCCCGTCGGAGACCAGACCCAACAGGTGGACCCTCTCGCTGCCCGTGAACGCCCCTCGCAGCGCCGCGTTGGCGGCCAGCGTTCCGTCGGCGATCGAGTCGTCGATGCGCACGAGATCCTGGCGGACAACCGCCCCGGCACCGAGGTTCAGATGGCCCACCTCGCTGTTGCCCATCTGACCGTCGGGCAGCCCGACGGCTCGCCCGCACGCCTCCAGCGTCGTGTGAGGGGCGCCGTTCCACAGCTCGTCGAACACCGGGGTCCGGGCCAACGACACCGCGTTGCCCGGACCCGGCGCGGCCAGGCCCCACCCGTCGAGCACCACCAGGCAGACGCCCTCGGCGGGCAGGCCGCCGCCGCCCGACTGTGCGCTCATAGCGTCGTCGGCGTCGCGGCCACGATCTGCGCGAAGGACTCCGCCTCGAGCGATGCTCCCCCGACGAGCGCCCCATCCACGTCTTCGAGCGCGAGCAGCTCGGATGCGTTCTCGGGCTTCACCGATCCCCCGTAGAGGATGCGGACCGACTCGGCCGCGCGACTGTCTCGACCCGCAACGAGCGCCCTGATGAAGGCGATCGCCTCCTGGGCCTGCTCGTCCGTCGCGACGCGGCCGGTGCCTATCGCCCAGATCGGCTCATACGCGATGACGACCGACGCCAGCTCGTCGTCGGGCACACCGGCGAGGTCGTCGTTGATCTGCTGGCGCAGCTTGCGGTCGGTCTCGTCGTTGTCGCGCTCCTCCTCGGTCTCGCCGACGCACAGGATCGGCACGAGCCCGGCCGCGAGCGCCGCCGGCACCTTCAGAGCGAGCGCCCGGTCGGTCTCGCCGAACAGGGCGCGCCGCTCTGAGTGCCCGAGCACGACGCCTCGCACGTCGAGCTCGATGAGCATCGGCGACGAGATCTCGCCTGTGAACGCTCCCTCGGGAGCATGGTGCATGTTCTGCGCGAACACCTCAACCGGCGATCCCCGCGTGCTGTCGACCATCGGCTGCAGGTCGGTGAACGGGACGCAGATCGCGATGTCCACGCCGTCGACGGCCGAAACGCGCGGAAGCAGCGCCTGGACGTATTCCTCGGCCTGCTCCTGCGTCTTGTGCATCTTCCAGTTGCCGGCGATCAGTGGCGTGCGCGCCATTACGAGGCCACCCCAGCCCCATCGAGGGCCTGTACGCCGGGAAGCGCCTTGCCCTCGACCAGCTCCAGCGTGGCGCCGCCACCCGTCGAGAGGTGGTCGACCTCCTTCTCAAGGCCGAAGCGGGCCAGCGCCGCCGCCGAGTCGCCGCCGCCGACGACCGTCAGGCCGCTAGCCTCCGCGACCGCCTCGGCGACCGCGCGCGTGCCGGCTGCGAACGGAGCGTGCTCGAAGGCCCCCATCGGGCCGTTCCAGAAGACCGTGCCGGCTGCGGCGATCTCCCCCGCGTAGCGCTCGGCGGTGACCGGTCCGATGTCCAGGCCCATCCAGCCCTCCGGGACGTCGACTGCGCTCAGCACTCGATGCTCGGAGTCAGCGGCCGGGCGGCGGCCGATCACGAGGTCGACTGGCAGCTCGAGGCGCGCGTGCCCCGGCCGGGCCGCCTGCTCGAGCGCGCGCCGTGCGTGGTCGGTGTCCTCCTCGCTGCACAGCGACTCGCCGACCGCGTGACCCTGCGCGGAGAGGAACGGAAAGCACATCGCCCCGCCGATGACGACCACGTCGGCCAGCTCCAGGAAGCGATCGATGACGGCGATCTTGTCGGCCACCTTCGCCCCGCCGATGATCGCGACGAGCGGACGGGCGGGGTTCTCGAGGATCCCGGTGAGCGTCAGCACCTCGCGTTCGAGCAGCCTTCCGGCCGCGCTCGGAAGCAGGTGCGCCACGCCCTCGGTGCTCGCGTGCGCACGGTGAGCGGCGCCGAACGCGTCGTTGACGTACACGTCCGCCAGCTCTGCAAGCGCGCGCGCCAGCTCCGGGTCGTTGCTCGTCTCGCCGGGCTCGAAGCGGACGTTCTCGAGCACCAGCACATCGCCTTCCCCAAGCTTCTCGCTCAGCGCCTTGACCTGATCGCCGACGACCGCCGGGGCCAGCGTGATGCTCGCGTCGACGAGCTCGCGCAGCCGCGCCACGACGGGGGCCATCGACAGGCTCTGATCCTGCTTGCCCTCCGGCCGGCCGAGATGGGACACCAGCACGAGCCTGGCACCGCGTCCCCGCAGCTCCCCGATCGTCGGCATCGCCGCGACGATCCGCGTGTCGTCGGCGACGACCGCTGCCCCGTCCGCGCCGGTGTCCAGCGGCACGTTGAAGTCGACCCGGACCAGGACCCGCTTCCCGCGCACATCCAGGTCGTCGATGCTCCTCACCGGCTGCCTCCGATCGCCTCGGGCCCCGTCACGAAACCCCCCGGCCGACTCGCGGCCTCGCGGCCCGCCACGCCCTGCGTGCGCTCACAGAACCCTCTGCACAAGGTCCACCAGCCGGTTCGAGTAGCCCCACTCGTTGTCGTACCAGGCGATGACCTTCAGCATCGTGCCGTCGAGCACGGCGGTGAGCTGCGAATCGACGATCGACGAGAACGGCGACGAGACGATGTCGCTGGAGACGATCGGGTCTTCGGTGTACTGCATGATGCCGGCCAGCGGTCCGCTCTCGGCCGCCGCTTTGAGCGCGCCGTTGACCTCCTCGACGCTGGTCTCGCGTTCGCACTCGACCGTGAGATCGACCACCGATCCGATGGGGACCGGCGCGCGGATGGCCATCCCGTTCAGCTTGCCCTGCAGCGATGGGATCACCAGGCCGATCGCCTTCGCGGCGCCCGTGGACGCCGGGATCAGGTTGATCGCCGCGGCCCGCGCGCGGCGCAGGTCCTTGTGAGGCAGGTCCTGGAGGCGCTGATCGGCCGTGTACGCGTGAATCGTGGTCATCAGGCCGTGCCTGATACCGACGGTGTCGTTCACGACCTTCGCCACCGGCGCGAGGCAGTTCGTCGTGCACGAGGCGTTCGAGATCACGTCGTGGTGCTCGCGGTCGTAGACCTCGTCGAAGTTCACACCCAGCACGACCGTCGCGTCAGGGTCGCTGGCGGGGGCCGAGATGATGACCTTCCTGGCGCCCTGCTCGAGGTGCTTGGCGGCGTCCTCGC
>JAOPZM010000219.1 GCA_025964115.1 Solirubrobacterales bacterium | reverse complement strand
GATCGTAGTGGCGCGAGATGGCGCGCTGCTCGGCGAGGAGGAGCTGCGCGCCCACTGCGTCGGAGCGCTGGCCCCCTTCAAGGTTCCCAAGCGGGTGGTCCTCGCACCCGGGCCGCTGCCCCGCACTTCGTCCGGCAAGCTGCTGCGCAGGAAGCTTCGATGAGCTTCGACCCCAACGCCCACCGCGAGGCGAGCCTGCGCAACTGGGAAGAGGCCGCCTCCGGCTGGACCCGCCGCCAGGAGATGCTGCGCGAGCTCGGCGCTCCCGTCTCGCACTGGATGCTCGACGCGGTCTCTCCGCAGCCGGGCCAGCGTGTGCTGGAGCTCGCCGCCGGGCTCGGCGAGACCGGGATGCTCGCCGCCGAACTGGTCGCGCCGATGGGCGGCGTGATCATCTCCGACCAGGCCGAGGCGATGCTCGAGGGCGCACGCGCACGGGCCGCCGCTCTCGGATTGAGCAACGTCGAGTTCCAGGTGCTGAACGCCGAATGGATCGACCTGCCCGTCGCCAGCGTCGATGCGGTGCTGTGCCGCTGGGGCTACATGCTGATGGCCGATCCCGCGACGGCGCTGCGCGAGACCCGGCGCGTGCTGCGCCCGGGCGGTGGAGCCGCGCTCGCCGTGTGGGACTCGATCGAGCACAACCCGTGGGCGCTGCTGCCGGCCACGGAGCTGCGCGAACGCGGCCTCGGCGCCGCGCCGCAGCCCGGTGCGCCGGGTCCGTTCGCGCTGGCCGACAGGCAGGAGCTGGCCGAGATGCTCGAGCGCTCCGGCTTCTCGGAGGTGCGCGTCGAGGACCGCGAGCTGGTGCGCAGCCACGCGAGCTTCGAGGAGCTGTGGGATTCGACGCTCGACCTCTCCCGGGTGTTCCATGATGCGGTGCTCGACCGCCCGGCGGCGGAGATCGAGGACATCAAGTCCTCGCTGGCGGAGCGCTTCGTCGCGTACACGATGTCCGACGGAACGCTGCAGATACCGGGGCGCACGCTGCTCGCGTCGGCGAGCGCCTGAGCGCTCGCGCCTCGCTGCCCGTCCGCCCACCGCGCCGCGAGTTGGATAGCCTGCCGTCCAATGATCTACGACGACGACGCAGACCTGACGCTCCTCGACGGCAAGACCGTCGCCATCATCGGCTACGGCTCCCAGGGACACGCGCACGCGCTCAACCTGAAGGACTCCGGCGTGAACGTCGTGGTCGGCCTGCGCGAGGACTCCGCGTCCGTCGCCAAGGCCCGCGAGCAGGGCCTCGAGGTGCTGCCCGTCGTCGAGGCCGCCAGCCGCGGCGACCTCGTGATGATCCTGCTCCCCGACGAGCGTCATCACGACATCTGGGAGCAGGAGATCCGCGACGGGATCGCCGAGGGCAACATGATCCTCTTTGGGCACGGCTTCTCGATCCACTACAAAGAGGTCACGCCGCCGCCCGGCGTCGACGTTGGCATGATCGCGCCGAAGGGCCCCGGCCATCTGGTCCGTCGCCAGTTCACCGAAGGCAGCGGAGTGCCCGGTCTGATCGCCATCGAGCAGGACGCGACCGGCAACGCCCAGGCGCTCGCCCTCGCGTACGCGCGCGGCATCGGCTGCCCCCGCGGCGGCGTCTTCGAAACGACCTTCAAGGACGAGACCGAGACGGACCTCTTCGGCGAGCAGGCCGTGCTCTGCGGCGGAGCCTCAGAGCTCGTGCAGGCCGGCTTCGACACGCTCGTGGGGGCAGGCTATGACCCGGAGATGGCCTACTTCGAGTGCCTGCACGAGCTCAAGCTGATCGCCGACCTGATGTACGAGAAGGGGCTCGCCGGCATGCGCTTCTCGATCTCCAACACGGCCGAGTACGGCGACTACACACGCGGCAAGCGCGTGATCACCGACGAGACCCGCGCCGGCATGAGGCAGATCCTCAAGGAGATCCAGTCGGGCGACTTCGCACGCGAGTGGATCGCCGAGAACCGCGCGGGTCAGGAGAACTTCCTGCGCATGCGCGCCGAGCAGGCCGACACGCAGATCGAGCACGTCGGCTCCGAGCTTCGCTCGCACATGGACTGGATCAAGCCCTCGTTCTGAGGACCGGCGCAGCGGTGCTCGCCTACCTCTTCTGGCACCGACCGCTCGAGGGCTCGGACGCCGCCGCATACGAGCGGGCTCAGGTGGGCTTCCACCGCTCGCTGCACCGCGCGCCGCCCGTCGGCCTGTGCGGTTCGGCGGCCTTCCGGGTACCGCGCCTGCCATGGCTGGCCCCGGCGGGCACGGCGCCCGCGCCGAGCGCAGACCGGGCTTATGAGGACTGGTATCTCGTCGAGGACTACGCCGCGCTCGGAGTGCTCAACGGGGCGGCCGTGGGCCGTGGCCACCGGACCGCCCACGACGAGGCGGCGCGGCTGCTCGGCGCAGGCGCCGGCGGGCTCTATGCCCTCGTGGAGGGCGAGCGCTCGGAGCCCGGCCCATGCGCAGGTCTCGAGTCGATCGGCGAGGCCACGCACGCCGTATGGGTGGCGCACCCACCGGGATCGAAGGATGGCGTCATCGGGGAGCTGCTCGGGGACGGCATGGACCGTCGCCATGCGAGCCTCTGGCGCCGCCAGCTCGTGCTCGGGCCGGCGCCCGAGTACTGCCTGCTCGCCAGCGAGATCCCGGCCGGCGTCGCGCCCACCCGCCTGCCGGCGGACTGGACCGTGACGATCCTCGAGCGCGAGCTGCTCTG
>JAOPZM010000208.1 GCA_025964115.1 Solirubrobacterales bacterium | reverse complement strand
GTGGCGGCGGCGATGAGCTCTGGTTCGACGGCGGCGCCGCCAGCGGGACCCAGCAGCTCGGGTCGTGGAGGGGGGCCTACCTGTCCGCGACGAGCACCTACTACGCGGGCAAGACATCGCCCTTCGTGTCCTATGGGATCTACGCGTCGAACACCTTCGGCCCGGGACTGTTCACCCAGGTGTACGCGAACAACGGGGCCGACTCCGCCTTCTACATCGGCGCGTGTCCGGACTGCAACACGATCCTCGATCACGCCCACGCGCAGAACAGCGATCTCGGCTACTCGGGCACGAACTCGGGCGGCCACCTGATCGTCCAGAACTCCGAATTCGACAACAACATGTCGGGCTTCGTCACCAACAGCCAGAACAACGACGACGCCCCCTCACCGCAGGACGGCGCGTGCCCGAAAGGTGGCACCGGGCCGACCGGGACCCACTCGTGCTGGCTGTTCACCAAAAACCTGGTCCATGACAACAACAACCCCAACGTGCCCACCACGGGCACCGCGGAACCGGCGCCGACCGGCAGCGGCGTGGTCATCGCCGGGGGACGCAACGACACGGTGAGCGGCAACAAGATCTACAACAACGGCGCATGGGGTGTGCTTCTGGCCCCGTATCCCGCCACCGAAGAACCGCCCCCGGTCGCACACTGCGAAGGCGGCGTTGGCACGACCTTCCAGGGCAAAGCCGCCTGCTACTTCGACGACTGGGGCAACGAAGTCGCCAACAACACCCTCACCAACAACGGCTTCTTCGGCAACCAGGCCAACGTCGACCTGGCCGAGCTCTCGAGCCTCGAGAACCCGGGCAACTGCTGGCACGGCAACGTCAACACCGCGGGCGCCGTAACGAGCGAACCGAAAGCCATCCAGAGCCCCCCGCACAGCGAATGCGGGATTCCGGACTCGGGCGAATCGCTCGCCAGCCCGTTGGGGGCCCAGGTGGCCTGCGACACGGGCTTCTTCGGAGAATGCCCGAGCACCGTCGTGGCGAAATACCCGAAGAAGACCAACGTCGTGCTGCAGCCCCTGCCCTCCCAGACGACGATGCCCAACCCATGTCTGGGCGTGCCGCGCAACACGTGGTGTCCGCGCAACCCGGTCAAACCGCCGCCGTATCCGGTACCCGGACCGACGGCCGGTTGACCGGTTCCCCTCGACGCTTCGCAGGTATCGGACATGGCGGGGGCAGGATTCGAACCTGCGAAGGCAGAGCCACGCGGTTTACAGCCGCGCCCGTTTGACCGCTCCGGAACCCCGCCGAGCGTGTCGAGGATAGCGATCAGGGTGTCGCGGCGAAAGGCAGCGGGCGACCCGGCTCAACCTCGAACTCGGCGTATTTCGGGCCGCCGAGAGCCACACCGGTTCCACCTGGGATCGCGGCGGCTGGGATGAACCACCGCCGACCGTCGGCCACCAGGACGAACAGCCGGTCGCAGCGCGATGCGCTGAACAAGCTTGTGACCCCATTCCAGCTGCGGTTCCCGCCCTTGGTACAGAGCATGACTTCCCAGCGCCGGTTCCGGTGGCGCGTCGTGGTCTTGACCTGAACACGCAGCAGCGCCTCGCCGTCGTCGGCGATCAGGTCGTGGTCGGGGCTGTGACCGACGGGCAAGGCGACGGAATAGCCCTGCGACCAGAGCCACTCGATCGCCGAGAACTCGCCGAGATCTCCTTGCCGCCGAGGCGATATGCGTCCCATCTGCCAAACCGTACGTCCCGCCCGGGATGCAATTCTCCGGCGGTTTCACGCGGCCGCCCGTTCACCGCGCGCAGCTCGGCGCCGCGGTACGGCTTGACGCCTACGAGGCCTCGCGCAGCCGCTGGGCTTCAGGGAGCGTCTGGAGCTTCTTCAGGGTGCGGTTCTCGATCTGGCGGACGCGCTCGCGGGTGATGTTGAATGCGCGGCCCACTTCCTCGAGCGTGCGTGCGCGGCCGCCGACGATCCCGTAGCGCATCTCGATCACCTCGCGCTCACGGCTCGGCAGGGAGGCGAGCACGCGCGTGATGTTCTCACGGCGCAGCGCTTCGGAGGCGATCTCGAAGGGCGACTCGGCGGACACGTCCTCGACGAAGTCGGCAAGCGCCGAGTCGTCCTCCTCGCCCACCGGTTTCTCAAGCGAGATCGGCTGCTGGGCCATGCGCATCACGTCGCGAACCTCCCTAACCGGGCACTCGAGCTCAGCCGCGAGCTCCTCCACGCGTGGTTCGCGCCCGAGCTCCTGGATCAGGCGGCGTTCGGCGTGGATCAGCCGGTTCAGCCGCTCGACCATGTGCACGGGGATGCGGATCGTCCTGCCCTTGTCGGCGAGCGAGCGCGTCACGGCCTGGCGGATCCACCAGGTCGCGTAGGTGGAGAACTTGTAGCCGCGCCGGTAGTCGAACTTCTCGACGGCCCGGATCAGCCCGAGCGAGCCCTCCTGGATCAGGTCGAGCAGCGTCAGGCCGCGCCCGACGTAGCCCTTCGCGATCGACACGACCAGGCGCAGGTTCGCCTCGACCATGTGCTGCTTGGCAGCCATGTCGCCGCGCTCGATGCGCTTGGCCAGCGCCACCTCCTCCACGGCGTTCAGCAGCGGCACTCGCCCGATCGAGCGAAGGTAGAGGCGCAGCGAGTCAAGGCCCGGGTCGACGGCCAGCGCCATCTCCGCGCGCTTGGCCTCCTCGAGCCGGTCGGGGAGCTCCTCTGCAGCGTCCGCCTCGCCCTCCTCGCGGGTGTCGGCGCTCGCCAGCGAACGGTCTGAGGTCGCGGTCGGCTCGACGCCGTGCGCCGGGTCCTCATCGCGGGCGGCGCCCGCGGCGGGGTGCAGGTCGGCGGTTGCGTCGACCGAGTCGAGCACCTCGATGCCGTGCTCCTCCAGGTAGCTGAGCAGATCCTGCGCCTGCTGGCTCGAGAGCTCGACGTCCTCGAGCGCCGCTGCCAATGTCGCCGCGGCGAGGACCCCGCGCTCCTGGCCCTCGGCGATGACTCCCTGCAACTCCTCCATCTCCACCACGGGTGTCTCCGTGGCTACCAGCAGACCCTCAAGAATCTCGCTCAACTTGGAACCCCCAGGACCCTTCGACTCCACGCCGCAAGCGCTGCTGCGCCCTTGGCCTCCCCAGACCTACGCTAAGCCTCCTGTGCGTTGCGTTCGTGGCATTGCCAGTTCCGTCTTGCTCCCGATGCGACTCCCCGAGCCGACTGCCTCCATATCCCAGAGGCATCATCAGAACCAAGTGCGGAGTGATACCAGAATCCCCGGTCGGGCAGTCGGCGTGTGCCTCTGCCCCGGTGGCGGCCCGCGGTCTCACGCTACGCTTGGTCGCGGTGCAGGCGACACGGCTAACCGATCCGCCGGCCCCCACCGCGGGTGCCGGCGACGACGTACAAGCACGCGTCCCGGGTGTACGCGTGGCCCTCTCACGCGTGGGCGTGACCGGCGTCGAGAAGGTCGTCCGCATCCGCGACGAGCTCTTCTTCGCGAGGCTCGAGTGCTTCGTCGACCTGCACCCCGATCAGAAGGGTGCGCACATGTCGCGCTTCGACGAGGTCGTCAACGAGGCGATCGGCGAGGTCGTGCTCAGCGAGTCGCCATTCCGCGCCGAGACGCTCGCACAGCACATCGCCGAGCTCGTTCGCTCCCGCCAGGGCGCCGAGCGCGCCGAAGTGACCATCGCCGCCCGCTACCCAGAGCACAAGCCCGCGCCCGTGTCGGGCGTCCAGACCCAGGAGATCTACACGCTGCACGGCCGTGCCGTCGCCTACGAGCACGGGACGCGCCGCACCGTCGGCGTCTCCGCGACCGGGATGACAGCCTGCCCGTGCGCGCAGGAGCTCGTCGCCGCCCGCTCGCGCGAGCGGCTCGCCGCCGACGGCTTCACCGAGGAGCAGATCGAGCGCGTGCTCGAGGACGTGCCGGTCGCCACCCACAACCAGCGCGGGCTGGCCACGCTTCACATCGGCTGCATCGAGGGCTGCACCGAGGAGATAGATGCCACCACGCTGCTCGAGATCGCCGAGGGCAGCATGTCGTCGGAGATCTATGAGCTGATGAAGCGCTCCGACGAGGTCGAGGTCGTCGAGAAGGCCCACCGCCGCCCACGCTTCGTCGAGGACTGCGTGCGCGAGATGATCGCCGGCGTCGTCAGCCGCTTCCCCCAGCTCGACGGCGCGAGCTACGTATCAGCCTGCCAGGAGAACCTCGAGACGATCCACCAGCACAACGTCGTGGCCGAGCGCCACGGCCTGCTCTCCGAGCTTCGCGCCGAGATCGAGACCGGCACGCCGCCCGAGCACCAGACGAGCCTCGAGGAGTGGCTCGACGCCGGCGGCCGCCCTCAGCCGCCCGCCTGACCCCCACCCGCGGCCGCGCCCTCGGCCTGCTGGATCCGCTTGCGCAGCCCGAAGAAGTAGTCGAGGCCCGAGAGCACCGTGACGAGCACGGTCACGTAGAGCAGCGCCTGCACCCACGCCGGGTTGCCGTGCACCGCGATCACCGACAGGATCGCGGCGATCTGAAGGCACGTCTTCACCTTGCCGAAGAAGCTGGCTGACATCACCACGCCCGCCTGCGTGGCGCCGAGGCGCAGCACCGTCACGGCGAGCTCGCGCGTGATGATCACCATCGCCACCCACGGCGCGAGTCGATGCAGCGAGACGAGCGAGATCAGCGCCGCGACGATCAGCAGCTTGTCGGCCAGTGGGTCCATCAGCTTGCCGAACGTCGTGATCGAGTCACGTGCGCGCGCGAGGTAGCCGTCGATGAAGTCCGTCAGCGAGGCGAGCGCGAAGACCACCGCCGCCAGCACGTCACCGCCGGGCGTGTTGCCGAGCAGCGCGACGATCAGCACGGGCACCAGCATGATCCGCACGACCGTCAGCGCGTTGGGCAGGTTCACAGGGAACACGGGCCCACATTATCCCTGCCGGAAGGGCCGGCCGACGGTGGTATACACGGAAGGCGCGCGGGAGCCCGGCCGCTCGCCGACGGATGAACCCGCGCTCACCGGAACACCGTCAGAGGAAAGGAACGGCGCCATGAAGAGACGCACCCTTGGACCCGACGGTCCCGAGGTCTCCGCGATCGGCCTCGGCTGCATGGGGATGTCCGCCTTCTACGGATCCGCCGACGAAGAGGAATCGCTTCGCACGATCCGCCGAGCGCTCGAGCTCGGCTGCGACTTCCTCGACACATCCGACATGTACGGGCCGCACACGAACGAGGAACTCGTCGGCCGCGCGATCGCCGGGCGCCGCGACGAGGTCTTCCTGGCGACGAAGTTCGGCATCAGGATCGCCGGCGACCCGCCGCGCCGGGAAGTCAACGGCACTCCGGAGTACGTCCGCAGCGCCTGCGAGGGCTCGCTGGAGCGCCTCAAAACCGACCACATCGACCTCTACTACCAGCACCGCGTCGACCCCGACACCCCGATCGAGGAAACCGTCGAGGCGATGGCAGGCCTCGTGCGCGAGGGCAAGGTCCGCCACATCGGCCTCTCGGAGGCGGGCGCCGAGACGATCCGCCGCGCGCATGCCGTGCACCCGGTGACCGCCGTGCAGACCGAGTACTCGCTGTGGACCCGCGAGCCCGTCGAGGGGGAGATCCTGCCCACGCTCAAGGAGCTCGGCATCGGCCTCGTCGCCTACTCGCCGCTCGGGCGCGGCTTCCTCTCCGGGCGCTTCTCCTCCCCCGATGAGCTCGACGAGGGCGACTTCCGCCGCTATGGCCCGCGCTTCACCGGCGAGAACCTCAAGCACAACCTCCTGCTCGCCGAGCGCGTCCGCGAGCTCGCCGACGAGAAGGGCATCGCGCCGGGCCAGCTCGCGCTCGCGTGGGTGCTTCACCGCTGGGAGCACATCGTCCCGATCCCCGGCACCAAGCGCGTCTCCTACCTCGAAGAGAACCTCGCCGCCGCCGAGGTCGAGCTGAGCGAGGAGGAGGTCGAGCGAATCGCCGAGGCGGTCCCCGCCGCTGCGGGCGAGCGCTACGACCCGGCGGGGATGAGCTCCGTCAACCTCTAGCGGGGGCGCTTGGCGGCGGCGCGAGCCCCACGCACGCGGTTGACCGCGGCCGTCACCCGGCTCCTCAGGCGGGCCAGCCGGGAGTTCGCCTGTTCCTGCGTCAGCGAGCCGGCCGCGACCCGCGCGGCGAGCGCCGACCTGCGCTCCGCGACGATCACGTCGATCAGCCCGGCCGCGGACTTGCCGCTCGTTGCGTCCGCGATCTGGGCCAGCGTCTTACCCGAGCGCAGCTCGCTCGCGAGCTCGGCGGGCTTCAGGCCCAGGTAGCGCGCCGCCACCGCCCGCGGGCCGGGGACGTCGACCCTGTTGACGAGCGCCGCGACCCGCTTGGACAGGTTGGCCTCCACCTTTGCGAGCTTTTCCTTGCCGGCCGCCAGCAGCACGGCCACGAGGCCCGCGCTCGACTTGCCGCTCGTCGCGTTGGCGATCTCGGCGAGGGACTTGCCCGACCGCAGCTCGCTGCGCAGCTGCGTGACGGGCACGCCCAGATACGTCGACGCGGTCGCCAGCGGGCCGCCACGGTTTTCATGGGCGGCTCCGCGACCGGTCGTCACCGCGGCGAGCGTGCCGCCGGCGATGACCGCCACGACGGCTGCGCCCGCGAAGAGCTTCCTTGTCTTGCTCCGGTTCATCCTCACCTAATACCCGGCATCTCGGCACAGTTGCGCAAGTGCGCTGAACACTCTGCCGGTGGGGCGTTAACGCACGCTAAACGGCGCGGTGCGTCAGTAGCCGACCGGGCGCGGTGCGTCAGTAGCCGACCGAGTAGAAGCTGATCCGCCGGCAGCCGTCCAGCTTGTAATGGGGGAGAGCGTGATGGCTCGTGAACACGATGATGTGCGGGTTCTGGCAGTGGATCGTGCCCGAGCCCTCGTGGGCGTGCACGACGGTCGCCGGGTTCGTCCCCGTCCACACCCAGTTGACCGTGTCGTTTGAGTAGATGAAGTTCTTGCCGTTGCCCGCATGGATCACCGCCGTCTGGCGCGCCGGCCAACCGGAGGGGTGGTAGTCGCCCCAGATCACATCGCCGGCGTTGCCGCCCCAGATCGTGTCGTTGCCGTAGCCGCCCAGCAGCCAGTTGTGCAGGTTCGGCTTGCCCTTCAGCACGTTCGCCCTGCCCGCCGGGCCCTTGTCCATCACGAGGTGCTGGTATGCCGGCCAGCCGGCGTGGCTCGTCGAGGCCGGCGCGGGCAGCGCCGTGAGCAGCATCGCGGCGGCGATCGCGGCCAGAACCGGAAGGCAGCGGCCGCGGACGATAGGGTGGGGGGACATGCCGCTGATCCCCATGGTTATAGAGCGCACCTCGCGCGGCGAGCGCGAGTTCGACATCTATTCGAGGCTGCTCAACGAGCGGATCATCTTCCTGGGCACCCCGATCGATGACCAGGTCGCCAACCTCGTCGTGGCCCAGCTGCTGCATCTGGAGAGCGAGGATCCCGAAAAGGACATCTCGCTCTACATCAACTCTCCTGGCGGCAGCATCTACTCGGGCCTCGCGATCTACGACACGATGCAGTTCGTCAAGCCCGACATCAGCACGATGTGCGTGGGCGTCGCGATGTCGATGGGATCGCTGCTGCTGGCCGCGGGCGCGCAGGGCAAGCGAGCGGTGCTGCCCAACTCCAGGATCCTCATCCACCAGCCCTCCGCGGGCTTCGAAGGCCAGTCCTCGGACATCGAGATCCACGCGCGCGAGATCCTCAAGGTGCGCGCGCGCATCGACGAGATCTACTCCGAGCACACCGGCAGGCCGACCGAAGAGGTGCGCAACGACATGGAGCGCGACCGCTTCTTCACCGCCGAGCAGGCCGTCGAGTACGGCCTCGTCGACCGGGTACTCGAGAGCCACTGAGCACCACGGTGGGGGGCCGCCGGTAGGGATGTCCGCCCTGACCCCACTGGAGCGGGCGCTGCTCGCGCTGGTGGCGCTTCTCACCGCGCTCGCCGGGATCGCCGACTACGGCGGCTGGGCCCCGGTCCCCCGCTTCGTCCTCGCCACGCTCGCGCTCGCGGGCCTCGCGTGGATCGTCTCGTTCGCCACCGAGCAGCTGGGCGAGCGCTTCGGTCCCGGCGTGACGGGGCTGATGCAGTCGACGCTCGGCAACCTCCCCGAGCTGTTCGTCGTGATCTTCGCGCTGCAGAAGGGCGAGCTCGTCGTCGCGCAGACGGCGATCGTCGGCTCGGTCTTCGCGAACGCCCTGCTCGTCCTCGGCCTCGTGATCGTCGTCGGCGCCCGCCGCGCGCCCGACGGCGTGATGCGCTTCTCAAAGCGCCTGCCGCGCGACACCGCGACGCTGCTGGGAGTCACGGCCTTCATCATCGTCCTGCTCGGCCTCTCCCTCGCCGCGCAGGATCCCGCCAGCCACCATGTCGATGAAATCTCGATCATCGGCGCGATCAGCCTGCTCGTCGTCTACCTCGCCTGGGTAGTCCCCTACGTCCGCTCCGACATGCTTCCGGGGGTTGAGGAGCAGGTCGTCCTCGAGGAGTCGGGCGAGGAGCCTGTCGAAGTGCTGGACGAGGCCCGGAGCCCCACCGGCCCGCGGCTCTCGCTCGCGCTGACGCTGACGCTGCTCGCAGTCGCCGGGGCGGGGTCGGCGTTCGTCTCTGACTGGTTCATCAACGGGCTCGCCCCGGCGATCAAACAGCTCGGCATCTCCCAGGCGTTCGCGGGCCTCGTAATCGTGGCGATCGCCGGCAACGCCGTCGAGAACACCGCCGGCCTGGTGCTCGCATGGAAGGGTCGCTCGGATCTCGCGATCTCGGTGGTGAAGAACTCCGTCGCCCAGATCGCCGCCTTCCTCTTCCCGGTGCTCGTGCTGGTCTCCTTCGCGCTGGCGACCACCCTCACGTTCTCACTCGCCCCGATCTACATCGGCGCCTTCCTGCTGACCGCGCTGGCGGTCGCGCAGGTCACGGGCGACGGGGAGGCCGCCGAATTCGAGGGCTGGGCGCTCGTCGCCATCTACGTGATCCTCGCGACCGTCGCCCTCTATGAGTGACGCCGCGCGCGAGATGGCCCTCGCCGCGCGTGGCCTTGCGTGGCGCAGGCCTCAGCCCAGCCCGCGCAAGCGGGCCAACTGAACTCAGCCTTTCGCGAGGCCGCTGATGAGCGCGCCGGCGATGCCGCCGGCTCCGGCCGCCTCGGCGCTGCTTCCGATGCCCTCGAGCGGGGCGATGAACAGCGTCTGGATCGCGAGGCGCCCGGGACCGGTGAAGCGGTTCCAGGTGAGCTTGCCGCCGCCGCCGAAGATGCCCGTCTTCAGGCCCATCGTGATCGCCTCGAGCTTGACAGTCGGGTCCTTGTAGAGCCAGCCGCCGGCCTCCACGTCGATCTGCTCGCCCTCCATCAGCTGCACGAGGAACACGTTCCCGTGACCGTGCAGCCAGACGAGCGCGTCGCCGCTCGTCGCGCGGAACTTGTCCATGAAGAAGCCCGAGCCGCCGAGCAGCATGTTCTGCACGCCTTTGATCCGTTCGAAGCTGTAGTCGAGGTTGTCCGTCGCCGCGATGAACTGGTGCTCGCGCACGTCGAGGCCCTCGCCCTGGCTCAGGTGAAGCGGCACGCACTGCCCCGGCGAGTCCCTCGAGAAGGCGATCCGGCCGGAGCCGGCCGTCTTCGTGACGAAGAACTCGAGGCCCGCGATCTTGCGCTTGATCGCGCCGGGCAGTTTCTTCAGCTCGATGTTCACCTGCGTTTCCTTCCACAGCAGCACGTGGTGCTCGAACATCACGCTCACGTCGCCGAGATCGACCTGCAGCTCGGGCACGAGTTCGCCGCGGATGTGGTAGGTCACGCCGGCGAAGCTCTCGTCGTGGACGACCGGGGGGATCGGCTCAGGTAGGTGCATGGCGGGATGTTCGCCGCCCCGGGCGCTCTCCCTGCTAGCCGCCGCTGAGCCCTGCTCGGCCGTGGATCCCGCACGCCGCGCCCCCGCCCCGCACCTGGGCCGGGCTCGGCGGGTCGTCGGTGAGCAGCTGCGCCACGCTCACCGCCCGCAGGTGCTTGCTGAGCAGCGCCCCGAAGATGTTCGGGAGCGCGCGCACGGTCTGCCCGTGGTTCTCGTGCATGAGGATGATCGCCCCGCCGCGCAGCCCGCCGATCACGTTGCGTTCGATCTGCGCGTAGTTGGCGCCCAGCGAGTCGGCACTGTCGACCGTCCAGAGGATCTGCAGCATCCCGTGGTCGCGCACGATCGCGTCGATCGTCGGGTTGTGAGCGCCGAAGGGGGGACGGAAGAGGAACACCGGACCGCCCGTCGAGCGGGCGAGCGCCGTCTGCGTGCGCACGATTTCGCGTTCGGCTTCGGCTGGCGCAAGCGCCGTCAGCAGGGGATGGGTGAAGGTGTGGTCGCCGACCGCTCCGAGCGCCCGCTCCTGCCTCGTGGCGTGCGCGACCAGATCGATGTTGCGCCCGACGTCGAAGAACGTCGCGTCGGCATGGTGCAGGTGGAGCTTCTTGATCACCAGCCGCGTGTAGGGGCCGGGGCCGTCGTCGAAGGTCAGCGCCACCTCGTTGCCGTGGGGGGCGGCGCAGTAGATCGGCCTGCCGAGCGCGATCAGGCTGCGGACTGCGCTCGACTCGGGCGTGCCCAAGCCTGGCGGCGAGGCGTGCGCGGCGGGCACGTCGGTGCCTGCTCCTTCGCTATGCGCGATCGCGGCCGAGGTGCCCGCGGCGGCGCTCGAACGGGCCTGGCCGGAGGAGCCTCCGCAGCCTGCGAGCGCCATCGCGAGCACGCAGACGGCGGCGGGCAGGGCGAGCGGCGCGGCGGCCCGGAGCGCCCGGGGGCCGTGTTCGGATCGGCGCACCGCGTCAAGTTACCGTCACCTCGCCGCGGACGCTCCGCATGCGCCCAAGGCGCGCTAGACTGGCCTATACCTCGCGCCTGGGCGGGGTTTTTCTTCGCCCGAGGCCGCTGTCCGCGACAACGCAGGGATTCTGAAAATGGCCCGTGGAGACGTTCGTATCGCTATCACCCTCGCCTGCGAGGAGTGCAAGCACCGCAACTACCAGACGAATAAGAGCAAGCGCAACAACCCCGATCGCATCACCCTGCGCAAGTACTGCCGCTGGTGTCGCAAGCACACCAGCCACCGGGAGACCCGTTAGCGCGGGAGCGCTGCCGTGGCCCGTGACCGCAAACGTGCAAAGCAGCGCCGCGAACGGCGGGGAGCCGCGGTCGCGGGGCGTGAGCGCCAGGACGCCCGCCGCGAGCCGACGCAGCCGATCGAGCGCGCGGACGTGCCCGGCGCGCTCGACCACGCCTCCGGCGACGTCGACGAGTTCGACGCCGCGCTCGTCCGTGGAGCGGACGGCGTCGCCGCCACTCCCGACGTCACGCCCGAGCCTGAGGCCGAGGACGAGCTCGACCTCACCGACGACGCACTCCAGGTCCCCGGCGCTCCCGCGGGCGGAGGAGACGGCGGCGGCCCGAGCGGCGGCGCCGTCGCGACAGGCGAGCGCCCGTCCGGGGCTCCGCTGCGCGGGGGCAACCGCGTCATCGGCTTCCTCCGAGCCAGCTGGGCCGAGCTGCAGCGCGTACAGTGGCCTGACCGACGGCAGGTCACCCAGGCCACGGCCGTCGTGCTCGGCTTCGTCGTCATCGCCGGCGCCTATCTCGGCGCAGCCGACTTCGTCGCAAAGGAAATCGTCGAACTCATCCTGGGCTAGAGGCCTCGTCCGAACCGCCGTCGCCCACCGTCTTCATCCGTCACTGAATCTCTAGAGGGAAATCTGCTGAATGTTTCGCTGGTACGTCGTCAACACATACTCGGGTCACGAGAACAAGGTCAAGCACAACCTGGAGCACCGGGTCGTGTCCCTGGGACAGCAGCGCGCCGTCCGCAACGTCGTCGTGCCGACCGAAGCGGTCGCCGAGATGAAGGACAACCAGAAGGTCACCGTCGAGAAGCGCACGATGCCCGGCTACGTGCTCGTGAACATGGAGCTCAACGAGGACTCCTGGGGCGTCGTCAAGGGCACCCCCGGCGTGACCGGCTTCGTCGGCGCCTCACAGGAGCCCGTTCCGCTCACCCAGGGAGAGGTCGACCGGCTGCTGCACAAGGAGGTCGCCACGGCCACCCGCACGCGCGCCCAATTCTCGATCGGCGAGTCCGTCAAGGTCGTCTCCGGCCCGCTCTCTGACTTCTCCGGCGAGATCTCCGAGATCAACGAGGACGCCGCCCGGCTCAAGGTGCTGGTATCTATCTTTGGACGGGAGACCCCCGTCGAGGTCGGTTTCGACCAGGTGAAAAAGCTTTAGACATGGCCAAGAAGGTTCTGACAACCATCAAGCTGCAGGCGAACGCGGGGCAGGCGAGCCCCGCCCCGCCGGTCGGCCCTGCGCTGGGCCAGCACGGGATCAACATCATGGAGTTCTGCAAGGCCTTCAACGCGCAGACCCAGTCCGAAACGGGCACCGTGATCCCCGTCGTGATCACCGTCTACGAGGACCGCTCCTTCACGTTCATCACCAAGACCCCGCCCGCGGCGGTCCTCATCCGCCAGGCGCTCAAAATCGGCAAGGGCTCGGGCGAGCCCAACCGCACGAAGGTCGGGACGATCACCCAGGCGCAGCTGCGCGAGATCGCCGAGCGCAAGCTCGCCGACCTGAACGCCCACGACGTCGATCAGGCGGCGAAGATCATCGCCGGCACGGCCCGCTCGATGGGCGTGGACGTGGCCTCATGAGCAAGCACGGGAAACGCTATCTCGAGCTGCGCGCCAAGGTCGATCACGAGCGCGAGTACGAGCCCGCCGAGGCCGTCGGCATCGTGAAAGGCCTCGCCAGCGCGAAGTTCGACGAGTCGGTCGAGGTCCACGTCCGCACCGGCCTCAACGTCCGTCACGCCGACGAGCAGCTGCGCGGCACGATCGCCCTGCCCAACGGCCTCGGCAAGGACGTGAAGATCATCGTCTTCGCCCAGGGCGAGAAGGTCGGCGAGGCCGAGGCGGCCGGCGCCGACGCCGTCGGCGGCGAGGACCTGGCCAAGCGCATCGAGGAGGGCTTCGACGACTTCGACGTCGCGATCGCCACGCCCGACATGATGTCCGTTGTCGGCCGTCTCGGCCGCATCCTCGGACCGTCGGGCAAGATGCCCAACCCGAAGGTCGGCACCGTGACGATGGACGTCGGCAAGGCCGTCGAGGAATCGAAGTCCGGCAAGGTCGAGTACCGGACCGACCGCACCGCCATCGTGCACATGGTCATCGGCAAGGCGAGCTTCGAGGACCGCAAGCTGCTCGAGAACTACGCGGCCGTCATCGAAGAGCTGATCCGCGCGAAGCCGTCGGCCGCGAAAGGCCGCTACCTGCGCTCGATCGCCATCGCCACGACGATGGGGCCGAGCGTCAAGGTCGACCCCAGCCGCACACGTGAAATCCTCGGGGAGGCGCCCGCAGCTACCATCGCTGCCTAGCGCACGAACTTCCCACAGGCCACCAGAGACCCCCGGCAGACGCGCTGGCCGATCTTCGATCGGTCGCGAGCGTAAGACCGGGACAGGAGCCCCATGAACCGAGAGCAGAAGGCAACGGCGATCGCAGAGATCGCCACCCAGATAGACGAGTCCCACGCGATCTTCGCGGTGGACTACCGAGGCATCTCGGTTGCGCAGGCCGCGGAGCTGCGCTCCAACCTGCGCCAGGCCGACGCCCTCTTCAAGGTCGTCAAGAACTCGCTCACCGAGCGGGCAGCCGACCAGGTCGGGGCCGAGGACCTGAAGGCCTACCTCAACGGCCCTACCGCGCTCACCTTCGTGCGCGGCGACATCGCCGTGGCCGCCAAGGCGCTCGCCGACTACGGACGCGCGATCCAGCTGCTGCCCGTCAAGGGCGGCCTCATGGACGGCGCGGTGATCGACGTCGAGCAGATCCGCACGCTCTCCAGACTGCCCTCCCGCGAAGTCCTCTACGGCCAGCTCGTCGGCGTCGTCGCCTCGCCCGTCTCGGGCCTCGTGCGCACGCTGAACTCTTTGATCGGCGGACTCGCCGTAGCCCTCGGCCAGGTCCGCGAGAAGAAGGACTCCGGCGAGATCCCCGCCGGCGAGCCGCCGGC
>JAOPZM010000192.1 GCA_025964115.1 Solirubrobacterales bacterium | reverse complement strand
CCGGTGACCGCGACTATCTGTCGCTCTGTGAGAGGCTCAGCTGACGCGCTCACGACATCGCCGGCGGGTGCGAGACGCTCCTGCTTTACTTCCGTGCGCAGCAGCGACACCGACGGCACGCACTCGGGACAGGCGTTCGGCTGCGCATGGAAGCGACGATCGGCCGGGTCCTCATACTCGGCGCGGCAGCGCGCGCACATCGTGAAGCTCGCCATCGTGGTGAACGGGCGGTCATAGGGGATCCCGCCGACGATCGTGAAGCGCGGGCCGCAGTTGGTGCAGTTGATGAATGGGTAGCGATAGCGGCGGTCCTCGGGATCGAACAGCTCGCGCAGGCAATCGGCGCAGGTGGCGCTGTCGGGTGCGACCGGCGCGTCGATGACCCCTGAGCGGGGGCTGTCGAGGATCGCGAAGGCAGTGTCTCCCTGGAGCTCGCGCTCCTCGGCCGCGACACGCTCGATCACGGCCAGTGGCGGCGCATCCGGCGCGAGCCGCTCCAGGAACTCCTCGACCGCACCCGCGCTCCCCTCCACCTCCAGCAGCACCCCATGGGAGTCGTTCAGGACGAAGCCCGTCAGCCCGTGCTCGCCTGCCAGCCTGTACACGTAGGGGCGGAACCCCACCCCCTGCACCGTTCCCTCCACCCGCGCGCGGGCCCGGCGGGTCAACGTAGTCTCGTCAGCTGCGGGTGCGCGAGCGCTCACGCCGCACCTTCTGCGCGCGGCGCAAGCTCGACGAGCTCGCGCAGGGCGTGGTAGGCGCTGGCCTGGGCCTCCTGGATGCGAGGAATATGCTCGGAGCGGGTGATCACCACATGGTCGGCCAACCTCTCTGATCCCACGCGCCCCCCGTCGTAGCCGACCAGCGCGATCGTCAGCAGCCCCTGGCGCCGCGCCTGCCCAAGCGTGTCGATCACATTGCGCGAATTGCCGGAGGTGGAGAGCGCCAGCAGCGCATCGCCGGGCAGCCCATAGGCGATGACCTGGCGTGAGAAGATCGCGTCGATTCCGATGTCGTTTGCGATCGCCGTCAGGATTGCGGAGTCCTCCGTCAGGTCGATCGCCGGACGTGCACCGCCCGCCGCGCTCGTGGCGCGGAAGTCGGCAACGACATCCATCGCGTCCGTGGCCGAGCCACCGTTGCCGAGCGCCAGCAGCTTGCCCCCCTGCTCGAAGCTCGCGCGCAGCGCGCCGGCCGCGTCCAGCAGCTCGTCGCGATTGTCGGTGAGCGTCTGAGTCCGCAGCGCGCCGATCTCCTCGGCCTTCATCAGCACCGAGCGACGCACGTCCTCGATGACGGGCTCCAGCTCACGCTCGTGCTCGGCCAGGAACGGATAGAGAAAGCTCGACGCGCCGGCGTCGTGCACGCGTCGAGCACTGCGCCCCTCGAGCAGACCGCGATGGTCGAAAAACACATGCACGAGCTCCCACAGCACGTGATAGAGCGTCTCGATGAGCTCCTGGCGGACGTAGCCATCCTCGCTCGGTGCCTCGAACTCCCATTCGGCGCCGAGCTCTGAGAAGGCGATAGTCAGGCATCCGCGCTCACGTGCTAGCGCCACTGCGCGCGCCGTCTGCAGGGCGTCGTCTCCCTCGGCTGGGAACGCGATCGCAATGTCATCCTCGCGCGCGATCAGCTCCAGCTGGCGCGCCAGCTCGCCGCCCTCCGCGGTCAGGCCGAGCGCGGGGAGCGCACGCTTGCCGACGATGACGGGGTGGACGAACTCGACCGCGACATGGCGCGCGTCCGAGCGCGCCGCCGGCGAGGCGCCGAGCGCAAGCAGCCTACCTCCCCGTGCGAAGCGCTCGGCCATCCGGTGACAGAGGCGCGCGAGTCTCTCGGCCTCCTGCACGAAGAATTGGCCGTTGGCCTCCGTACGCCGCGCAAGCAGCTCGTCGAGGTGCGCAGCGAGCGCGCCGTGAGTTGCGGTTGGAGTCAAGCAATCGCTCCCTCGCGCGAGCGAGCGGCGACGTCGGACAGCCAGTCGCGCCACGCGTCAATTCCCGCTCCAGTGCGGGCGCTGACCAGCAGCCGCTCGGCGGCGGGGTTCACCTGGTCCACGTTGTAGAGGAACCGGTCGAGGTCGTAGTCCAGATGCGGCAGCAGGTCGATCTTGTTAACGAGGACCAGATCACAGGTCCGGAACATCAGCGGGTACTTCAGCGGCTTGTCCTCGCCCTCGGTGACCGAGGAGACCATCACGCGCACGTCCTCGCCGACCTTGAACTCTGCCGGACAGACGAGGTTGCCCACGTTCTCGATCACCAGCATGTCGATCTCCTGTAGCGGGAGCTCGGGCAACGCCGAGCGCACCATGTTGGCGTCGAGATGGCACTCGCCGCCAAAGCTCGGATCGGTGTTCAGCTGCGTGACCGGCACGTGCAGGCCGGCCAAGCGCTCGGCGTCCATCGACCCCTGCACGTCGCCCTCGAGGACTCCGACGCGCACCTGCGGCACATCGCCCACCACTCGCTCGAGCAGCGACGTCTTGCCGGCTCCCGGCGCGCTCATGAAGTTCACGACCGTTACGCCGGCGCGGTCGAAGTCCGCCCGATTGGCCTGGGCGATCGTGTTGTTCGCGTCCAGGGCGTCCTCGACGATCCTCACTTTTGTGCGATGCATGCCGCCTCCTCTACCTCGATGGACTCGACTTCGAACTCGTTTCCGGTCGCGACCGCGACCTCGGCGCCCCCGCACGTCGGGCAGCGGAAGGCCGGGATCTCGATCTCCCACTCGAGCTCGCACTCCTCGCAACGCAGGCTCGCCTCGACGACCTCGAGCTCGAGCCGGGCGCCCTCGCAGAGGGTGCCGCGCGCGACGAACTCGAAGTAGAACTCGAGCGTGTCGGGAACGACCTGGCGCAGACGCCCGACACGCAGACTGACCAGGCTGACGCGACGGTCGCCGGCGTGCTTGACGACCGTGTTGAGCACCGCGCCGCTCAGCGACAGCTCGTGCACCGCGCTACTCCGCGGGTGCCAGGGTGGCGCTGGCGCGAAGCTCGAGTGCGGTCTCGAGCACCAAAGCGACGGCCCGCTCGAGCGCGGAGCGCACATCCGTCGAAAGCCCGAAACCCATCTCATCGACGACCGCCGGCTCGCAGGCGATGACCACGACCTTGCCGGGCCACGCACCGATCGAACGGACGAAGCGCAGGACGGTCTGCGGATCCATGCCGTGGGGGTTGATCGCTTCGCCGTCGTCGATCTTGCCCTCGACGGAGTCCTCCGGCACCTCCATCACGTACAGCGTGCCGGGCTCGCCTCCCTGCCGGCTCGCGTCGAGGACCACGAGCGCGTCGTAGCCGCGCATCACCTCGTAGGCCAGGTCGAGGCCGCCAGTGCCCGCGTCCATCACCGCGATGCCCCTGGGCAGCTCCAGCCTCTCCAGCCTCCTTGCGAGCTCCCCGCCGAAGCCATCGTCGCGCTGCCAGGCATTTCCCACTCCGGCGACGAGAATCCGCGGTTCGCGCTCAGGGCTCATGCGATCCTCCTGACTCGAGTGTTGGTCACTGAAGCGCCTCAACCTCGGGCGCGAAGAAGAACAGGAAGCGGCCGCTGTCGCGCAAGAGCTCCTGGCCCGGATCGCCGTCGATCGTGACCCCGAGGTGCACCTTCCCGTCGTAGTCGATCATGATGCGCTCGATCGTCGCGATGCGTCCGTCGAGCATGCGGGCATGCAGGTCCGCGTGCGGGCCCGGGCGGATTCTCACCTTGCCGCTTCGGTGGAAATGCACGCCGTCGACATCGGCGTGCTCCTCGCCGGCCGTCGGATCGACGAGGTCCGGGGGCTCCTCGGGAGGGGTCTCCGTCACCGGGCTGCGAACGTCGGCGCTTGCGGGGTCGCGCATCGTGACGCGTCCGTGCAGCGCGAGGATCTCCTGCGGCGTGGCGGCGGCGGCCCGCGCGACCATCTCGTGCACGACTGGATCCTCCCGTTCGATCTCCGCGCGCTCGGCGGGGCTGAGCGCCTTGACGTGCAGCAGCAGCGCCTCCTCGATCTCGGTGGAGTCGAATAGTCCGCCGCGACTCTCGGGCGCGATCTGCGGATGATCGGGGAGCACGATCGCGGCTCCGATCACGGCGTCGTCGGTGTCGCTCGCCAGAACCGCGAAGGTGTTGACACTCGCACACGGCCGCTCGAGCGGTGAGATGAAGCGCCCGCCGGACACGCGCAGGATCGGATGAGTCGAGAGCATCGACCGCGTGAGCGCGCTCGCGCGGTCGATGCCGTGCGAGCACGGCGTCCGATTCGCGATAGCGAAAGCGACTTCATGGACGCCGGCGTGGAGCTCATGTGCGTGCAGACTGAGCGTGATCAGCAGCTGCCCGACGTCCCGCACGCCGACCTCTGCCTCGCGCGCAAGCGAGTGGCCGGCCCCCGGGGATGACCCCTCGAGCGCGCCCACGCTCGTGTCCGTGAGCTCCAGGCGATGCGCGACCGCCTCGTGGCGCTCCCCGGTTGCCGCGAGGAACCTCACCTCGGCACTGATCCGCGCGTCGCCCGGCGCCTCGAGCACACAGCGCAGCTCCAGATGCTCGAAGGTGCTGGCCAGCCCGGCAGCATATGTCGGCGGGTAGACGATGCCGAACGGCGTCGGTGTCGCGTTCTTGGCGGCTTCGGGCGTGTACGGATAGAGTGCGTATCCCTCGTACAGCAGCGAATCGAGCAGTTGCTCGAGAGGGTCAGGCATCGTGCGCCTCGCCGAGCAGCCGCTGGACGCAGGCGTCATACGTGGGCAGGCCACGGGCGACACGCTCGTGCTCGAGCGAAAGCAAAGTCTCCGAGCGCAGCGCCACCCAGCCCGTGTTCGGGTAGTAATGCTCGATCGTCTCACCCCAGATCGATACCGGCATGCGGTAGTCGACCGAGCACGACCAGGGGACGAGCACCATCTGCAGCCCCCCCTGCTCGTTGGGGTAGTAGACCATGCCGTTGAAATGCAGCGCCAGCGGCACCTCACCGTCGGGGAGCGAGTGGAGATACTTGGCGGCGGCTACCTCCAGGTCATAGTTGCAGGCGATCGGCACCGTCACCGTGGTCGACCCGGTAAACGCCGGGACGACCACATCGAGCTGCGCCCACACGAGGCTGTGGGTGGTGACCGCCCAGCGCTCGGGCGCGCCGAACAGCCCGACGAGGCGCTCACGCGTCGCATCGTCGTAGGCGCGTCGGGCCGGCTCGATCATCAGCTGGATCGTGAGCCCGATCATGTACACCTGGCGCCCGCTCGGCTCCGAGACCCGCAGATCGAGGATCAGCATCGGTGCGGCTGCATGGCGCAACGGGCGAGCTCCCAGAACCTCGAACTCTGGCTCGGGTCCCGTCGACGCAGGCTCCGCGATGCCGGGCGCCTGCGCCCCGAGCACGTCGGGCTGCACGCTCATGTAACCACCGCCTTGGCGCGCAAATCGTCGAAGAAACTGGACACCGCTTGGCGCGCCCCGGGCCCTCCGGAGATCCCCTCCCAGTTCAGCTTGATCGTCCCGGTGAGGGCGTAGCAGCGGTCGATCGGCGCAATTGCGTAGGCCGGCGGGTCGGACAGCCGGTTCACGATCAGTCCCTCGATGTCGGGCTCGAGACCGGACAGGATCGGATTGAGCTCGACCATGCGACTCCAGGAGGAGAAGTGCAGCTCGCTCTCGGTCGCGCCCCCAGGGCTCGGGTACAGGGCTACGACGCAGCCGGCGACGCTCGAGTCCATGAAGAAAGCGAGCCCGATTGGAATCTGAAAGCTCGCCCATACCTCCTCCGGCACCTCGAGGTCTCCGAGCCACAGCGTCCGTCCGCCTGTCGGCCGGTACTCGGCGTCGCCGGAGCGCAGCGCCCAGCAACTCTCGCATACGCACTCGATCCTGCGCTCGACGAGGTTCAGGAGGTGGCGGTGGTCCTCGGGGATGGTCGTTTTGCAGAGATCGCACCACGCGTCGGTTGCCGACGCCGGGCTGGTGCTGGACTCGGCTCCCCCGTTCACCTCTCCGCCGACGGCCACACCCCGATCGCCAGCGGTCGGCCGGGCAAAGCCACGCAGGCCGGCGACGAGCTGGGCGCGCCGCCTCGCGGCGACCGCGTCGGCGATCGGCCGGCGCCCGACGGGACGCTCGCCGTCGAGGACCCGATCGGGAGCACTATGGCCAGGTTCGCCGCCGTTTGCGCTCACAGTGTCAAGGCCACCTTCACGTGACCCTGCTCGCGCAGCAGCGGGACCGGCTCGAGCTGCAGGCGCTCGTCATCCATCGAGCGCCCTGCGCGAGGCAGGAAGAACGTTCTCGAGCATTGCGGGCAGGCGAGCGTGCCGGCCTGCAGCTCGCCGCCATCCAGCGGACCGCCGCAGTCCGCGCACGTGTTCGCATACGCCAAAAGCGTGCCGTCGACATTCGCGACAACAAGCGCAGCGTCGCCGACCTTGGCGCCCACCAGCGCTCCGACGGGTACCAGGTCGAGATGATCGACCTCGAACCACGAAGGCGTCGAAGCTCGCGCGTCGGTCCTCGCGGGGGAGGGCGACATCACCATCGGCAATTCGACGCCGCCGCCGCGCGGAGCCTCCATCGAGCCTCCGTCGGCCAATGGCAACGAGGGGCCCATGGGAGCGGGCGCCATGCCCTCCACCTCGAGGCCCTCGAGATCGGGGGCCGCCTCCTCCAGTGCCTGCTTGATCGCGAGCTCGAGCGTCACCGCCGACGCGGCGCAGTCCGAGCAACTGCCTCGCAGGCTGATCCGCGCGACCCCCTCTTCGAGCGAAAGAAGCTCGACGTCGCCACCGTGGGATTCCATGTAGGGGCGCACCTGCTCGAGGGCGCCCTCCACGCGCCGCGCCAGCGGCACGGGATGCAGGTCGTGGATCAGCAACAGTGCCGCGACCAGTTCCTCCTCTGCTAGTGCGGCGGCGAGGCGCACCCCCTCCTCGCCGCTATCGAGCAGTGAGCCGACGATCCGCTCCAAGCCGGCGCCGTACATCTGCACGACCGCAGACACCAATTCCTCAGCGAGATCGCGCGTGGCGGGATCTCCGGCCGAGTCGAGCTTCGCCTGTAGCTCCTGCACGCGCAGGAGAAGCTCGTCGTGCCCTTCGCTGAGCGCCGTGGCGGACATGTCGAGGACCTAGGCCAGCGCCGTCGGCGTGTGGATCACCTTGCGAACCTTGCCGCCCCCGTTGTACATGTGTACGCCGCAGGGCAGGCAGGGATCGAACGAGCGGACGGCACGCATGATGTCGATTCCCTTGAAGTTCTCCGGGCCGTTCTCCTCGAAGATCGGCGTGTTCTGTACGGCGTCCTCGTAGGGTCCGGGCGTCCCAAACGAATCACGCGGGCTGGCGTTCCAGGGCGTCGGCGGATAGGGCTGATAGTTGGCGATCTTGCCGTCGCGGATCACCATGTGGTGAGACAGCACTCCGCGGGCGGCCTCGTGGAAGCCGCAGCTCACCGCGCTGTCGGGGACCGTGAATTTGTTCCAGCTCTTGGTCCGGCCGGCCTGGACCTCCTTCATCGCCCGCTCCAGGCAGTGCAGGGCGATCAAGGCGCTGTAGGCCTGGTGGTAGGTCCGTGCGCGGTCGCGCTCGATCGCGTTGGACTTCTCGGGCACGTGCCACTCGAGTTCCATCTCGGGCATGTTCGGCGAGCGCGGCAGCACCATCTGGATCGAGTGACCGGTGGCCTTGGCGTAGCCGAAGTCGACGAGCCCCGCCTTCGCGGTACACCACTGGCGCGCAAACGGCCCGCCGCCCGTGTCGCAGCAGACGTGCGTGTCGGTGCGTTTGTCGTAGATTCGGGGCGAGACGACCCAGGTGT
>JAOPZM010000188.1 GCA_025964115.1 Solirubrobacterales bacterium | reverse complement strand
GATGCTCGCCGGCGGCTCATTTGGCGCCAAGCTGGCCGCCGGCTGCCTGCTCGCCCTCGGGGTGGGCGTGGGCTGCGTGGCGCTCACCGCGGGACCCCACCACGGCCGGGCGGGCGTTCATCCCCGCGGGTCCACCAGCGCCGCGCGGCTGGATTCCTCGACGCTCGCCGGGGGATCGGTGCCGAGGGGCGGGCACACATGGCCGAAGGGGCTCCCATCGTCGGTTCCGCGGCTTGCGGTCGCGCCGGCCGCCTCGCCGGCCGCGCCCATCAGGGAGTTCGGTCCCGAGCAGGACGGCCGGCCGGGCGCCTCGGCACCTGTGGCGGCGGTCGCCCGGCACGCCGCCGCGCGATCGACGTCGAGCGCCGCTCAGCGTGAGTTCGGCCCCGGCTGATGCCGGGACCGCGACCGGCTCATGGCGCAGCTGCTATACAGACAGACCTGTCTGTCGCCGGCTTTGAGCGGGCTGCCGACATATCCCGCTTGCTTCGTCTCATCCTAAGCGGGGCGGGCCACCCCCCGGCCCGTCGGTAGCCCGCTGAACGCCGGACAGGCCGGTCGCACAGCTCACTCGCGCGGAAAGACCTTGCCCAGGCGTGCGAGCGCCAGCGGGTTGCCGCGCGGCCGCAGCCGCCCGGTTGCGACGGCGCGCAGCGGGTCGAGGCGTTCGCCGACGATGTCCACCCAGTCCTGGTAGGACATCCGCAGGCGGAGGTCCGGCTTCGGCGCCTCGCCCTGCTCCACGAAGCTGGTGCCATTGTTGACGGTCAGATGCCAGGTGGAGACGTCTGGGTCGGTGAACTCCCACTGGAACGTCGTCGCTCGCCTGAGACCGTGGTTCGGGTTCACCTGCCGCCCGATCGTGTCGAACAGCATCGCGACCGTCTCGGGGTCCCGCATCGATGGGCCCTCGCGCACGCCGATCACACCTGCCTTGGCGAGGGCCCGGCCGCGCTGTGAGATCTCCAGCGGGGAGAGCCCCGGCGGCAGCAGCGGGGGGCCGGGAAGCGTCTCCAGCGCCAATCCCGCCGAACGCAGCTTGGTCGTCATCGAGGTCAGGCCTTCGACGCCGACCTCGTCGTAGGTCGCGCCGAACACCGTGATGTAGCGTTCGTCCCAGCCGGGGGGCATCAGCACCTGGGCCGTGTAGCGGGTCACGTCGCGCAGGATCCGAGCGACCGCCTTCGGCACCCCCACTGGGTCTTCGCGGTTCAGGTCGGCCAGCAGCTTGACGCCGAAGCCGATGTGGCGCTGCTCGTCGGCGGCGATGTTCCTCATGCCCTCGCGGAAGGCGGGCAGCTGGTCCCGCTCCTCGAGGTAGCCGCAGATGAAGTGCTGCCCCGGCTGTGCGAGAGACGCCTCGATGACGACGTGGTAGAGGGCGACCGCGGCTGCGAGTTTGGCGGGCGAGCGGTCGGCGCGCAGTTCGTCGGCCATGCGGTCCAGGCGATCGAAGATCTTGCGAAAGCCGGGCGTCAGGCTCGGCTTGATCGAGTCCAGGCCGCTCGCCATCGAGCCGCTGCCGATGCCGCAGACCTCCTGCATGAAGCGCTTGAAGAAGACCGCGTGGCGCGCCTCGTCGACCTGCTGGGTCGTGAGGAAGTACTTCTGCTCCTCCAGCGGCGCTGCGTCGATGTACGGGGAGAGGTTGTCGGCGACGGCGTCCTCGCCCCAGAAGAACAGGCAGTAGTTCCATACCGCCGCCTGGCGCTCGAAGTCGGTGAAGTCCTCCCGCCATTGACGGGCGTCCTCGCTGAAGTCGAGCTCCGTGGCGCTCCAGTTACCGCGCTCCCAGCGGGCGTAGAGATCCTCGTAGGAGATCGCATCGGAGGGGAGGCTCCCGATGCTTGAGGAGTCTGTCGGTGCGGGGTTGCTCGTTGCGCTCGCCATCCTGGTGCTCCTATCTCCTCGGCAAAGTTGATAATGGACGTTATCGCAATAGCGGTCGCTCTGTCAAGTAGGATTAGGCGATGGAGACGGCACGGCTGACCCGCGAGCAGAGCAAGGCCAACACGCGCGAGCGGCTGCTGCTCGCTGCGCGCCGGGTGTTCGCGCGCCACGGCTTTCACGGGGCATCGGTCGAGGAGATCGCCTCGGAGGCGGGATTCTCGACGGGAGCGCTGTATTCGAACTTCGACGGCAAGGAGGATCTCTTCCTCGTCCTGATGGACCGCGAGATCGACGAGCACGCGCGCGAGATCGCGGACGCCGTGGGTGCGCGCGCGTCGGTGTCGGAGCGAGCCACCGGCGGCGCGCGCCAGTGGATGACGATGATCGAGCGCGAGCCCGAGGTGCTGCTGCTGTTCATGGAGTTCTGGGCCTACGGCGTGCGCGACGCGGGCGTGCGGCCGAAGGTCGCAGCGCGCTTCGCGCAGGTGCGGGAGCTGCTCACGAGGCTGATCGCAGACGGCGTGCGCGAGTTCGATCTCGAGCTCGACATTCCGGCGGAGCAGCTCGCGATCGCGATCGACGCCCTCGCCGACGGCATCGCCCGCCAGAAGCTCGCCGATCCGGACGCCGTGCCGGACGATCTGATGGGCCGTGTGCTCTCGCTGCTGCTCGCTGGCGCTACTCGGCCGGCAGGCACAGGCACGCGTAGTGGAGCGTGAAGGCACGCCGCGCGAGCGCCGGCGCGACGCTGTGAACGCCGGCACGTAGCGCCCACTTCGCGCTCGCAGCGGCGCGCGCCGAGCCGCTTGAGGCGAAGAAGCGGTGCACCGCGGCGGGCAGCGGATCCTCGAGCTCGCAGGCAACCGTCAGCCCGCCCCGCGCGATGATCCCATGCACGGCGCTGCGGTCGAGCCGCTGCACATGGCCCACCTCGGCGGCGTGCTGGCGCTTGGCCGCCCGCCGGGCCGACAGGTTCGCCTCCAGCGGCACCTCTACAAGGACCGCGTCACAGGCGCGCGCCACCTCGGCGAGCAAGGCCGCCGGATCGGGCACGTGCTCGAGGACGTGGGAGAGGATGCCGAGCTCGAAGGCCCGGTCGGGGTGCGGGAGGTGAAGGCCGTCGTAGAGCTCGACGGACTCGAGCTCGGGACGCTCTCTTGCGATCGAGACGGCTGCCTGCGTGATCTCGAGCCCGCAGAGCCGTCCCCCGAAGCCGCGGCGGTGAAGCTCGCACAGCAGGGCGCCGTCGCCGCAGCCCACCTCCAGCGTGCTGGAGGGCCTGCGTCCTGTCCGCCCGCACAGCGCGATCACGTGGTCGGCCTTGCCGCGAGCGCCGAGAGCTCGCCAGCGGGCGTAGAGGGCGGCCTCCGCGGGGGTCTTGGAGTACGCCTTGTCGTAGAAGCGCTCGAGCTCGGCTGAGTCGACCATCGCGACGATTATTGTGACCGCGATGGCGAGGAAGCTCATGGGGCCTCTGCGTGAGGCCCCGGCGACGGTGCCTGCGCTGGCGGCGATGGGCCTCTTCATAGCCTGGGCGACCGATCAGGCGGGCTACCCCGTCACGCAGTGGGGACCCGGTGGGCTGATCCTGCTGGCGCTGCTCGCGATCGCCTTCGGCATCGTTGGCGCGCGTGCCGGCGAGATGCCCGTGCCCGTCCGGATCGCGATCGCCTGCCTGGCCGCGTACACGGCGCTCAGCTTCCTCTCGATTCTCTGGGCGCGAGTGCCGGGCGATGCGTGGGAAGGCGCCAACCGCACGCTGCTCTACCTGGCGGTCTTCGCACTCTTCGCCGCCTGGCGCCAGCGCGGCGCGAGTGCCGCGCTCCTGCTCGGAGCCTGGTCGCTGATGATGATCGGGCTGGCCGTCTACGTCGCGCTGCACCTCGACGCAGCCTCGGCCGCGGAGCTCCAGCGCCTTGTGCCGAGCGGGCGGCTGGTGTACCCGAGCGGCTACCCCAACGCGAACGCCGCGCAGTGGCTGATGGCCTTCTGGCCGGCGGTGCTGCTCGCGCGCAGCGAGCGGCTGCCCTGGGGCCTTCGCGGCGTGCTCGCGGGGGGAGCGGTGCTGCTGGCCGAGGTCGCGCTGCTCAGCCAGAGCCGGGGCTCGCTGTACGCGACGCCGGTGATGGCCGTGCTCGTGCTCGCGCTACTGCCACGGCGCCTGCGCACGTTCTCCGTGCTCCTCCCGGTGGGCCTGGCGATCCTCGCCGCGGCGCCTTCCGTGCTGCACGTCGGCGATGACCGGCGCCCCAACGGGGAAGTCATCGCCTCGACGCTCCACCATGCGATCGCCGCGAGCTTCGCGGCGGCGCTTGCCGCTGGCGTGCTCGTCGCCGCCGCGGCGGCGATCGAGAGCCGTGCTCGGCTCGCGCCGAGCTCCGCCGCGAAGGTTCGCCGGGGCGTGACGGCGCTGGCGGTCGCGACGCTCGTTGCGGTGCTCGCCGCCGGCCTCGTCGCCGCTGGCAACCCCATAACGCGGATCGTACATGGCTGGAGGAGCTTCAAGGGAGGCTATGGGGCGAGCGGCACGACGGGCAGCCGGCTCGTCAGCGGGCTTGGCAGCAACCGCTACGACTTCTACCGGGTGGCGCTCGACGAATTCGCCGCCCATCCGCTGCTCGGCATCGGCGTCGACAACTTCCAAGCTCAGTACCTCGCCCATGGCCGAAGCGATGAGACGCCCCACTATCCGCACAGCGTCGAGCTGCGAACGCTGAGCCAGACGGGCGTGGTCGGCGCGCTGCTCGCGCTCGTCGGCCTTGGAGCGGCCCTGCTCGCCGGCATCCGCGCCTGCAGGGCCGCCCCGGGCCGCGGCCTCGATCCGCTCGCCGCCGATGTCGCCCTGGCGGCGCTCGGCGGCTTCGGCTACTGGGTGGTGCACGGATCGTTCGACTGGTTCTGGGAGTTCGCCGGCCTCGGCGCGCCGGCCTTCGCGATGCTCGGCATCGCCTGTGCGCTGGCGCCCGCCAACGCGCCACCTGCAGCGGCGGCGCCCGCCCGGGTCACGCCGGCCCGGTCGAGGCGCGCAGCGGCCGTGCGTCGAGGAGCTCCGATCGCGGCCGGTGTGCTCGTGGCGCTCGCTGCGACCGCGTCGCTGGCCGTGCCGTGGCTGAGCCAGAGGGAGATCGAAGGCGCGGCGCGGGTATGGCCGACGAACCCGGCGGGAGCCTACGCGCGACTCGAGGAAGCGGCGCGACTGAATCCGCTCAGCGATACGGCCTATCTGGTCGCCGGCAGCATCGCCGTTCGCTACGGCGAACTCGCGTATGCAGACCGACAGTTCTCCCTCGCCCTCAGGCGCTCCACTGGAGATGCCTACGCGACGCTCGAGCGCGGGGCGATCGCCTCGACGACAGGTCGGCGCGCCGAGGCGCTGCGGCTGCTGGAGGCGGCGGTGCGCCTGAACCCCCGCGACCCGCTCGCCCGTCAATCCCTGCTGGTTGTTCGGCAGGGTCGGCGGGTAAGCGTAGAAGAGCTCAACCGCTCGATTCTTCTCAAAGCTCGTCAGCTGTCGTGAATTTTCCGATTCATCTCACTCATAGGGGCAATTTTCCTCGACAGGGCCGCCAAGCTTCGATAGCTTGTGCCAAAGGTCCTCGTCAATTCGTTGAGCTCAGCCGCTTTGGGGTCACGTATTGCCATCGGGGGGAGGTCCGGGCAAGGCTGCCACACGGTCGTGGTAGAGGCGTTGCTCGAGCCCGAGGAAGCCGAACGCAGGGCAAGGAAGCATGAAAACTCATCGCAAGATCATCCCGATAGTCGTGCTGGGCCTGGCATGTGGGGCCTTTGCGCCGGCATCAGCGCCGGCTGCGAGCCCGTTGCTGAGCGGGTACGGCGGCCCGGGACAGGGCACCCAGGCGATCCTGGGCTCGACGCTGCTGAACGGACCCTCGAACGGTGGTGGCGGCTCGACGGGGAGCGGTGTCGCGCTCGCCGGGCCGGCCAGCTCGTCCGGCGGCGCAGGCGGCTCGAGCTCCGGCACGCGTAGGCGCACGGGCGCCGGTCGCGCAGACCGGTCCGCCAGCCGCGGTGCAGGGGCATCCGGCGCCGGTAACGCCAACCGATCGGCCTCAGCCCTCGCGGTCGCGCGGGCCGCAGCGGGAGGTTCCGGGGTGCTCGGGCTCTCCGACTCTGCCTTTCTCGTCGCGCTCCTCGTGTTCGCGGCGCTGATGTTCACCGGCCTGCTCACCAGAGGACTGGCCAAGGCGAGCTGGACGCGTCGGCATGCGGGCAGCTAAAGGGATTGGACCCATGACCCGACTACATGAGGGGATCGGGTCGGTCACTGGCGTACCGGTCACCGAGACAGGGTCCGCCCGCGTCATGGAAAACACGCACGTAACCCAACAGACCTCGACCACGCTCCCCCTCCGGAGCGAACTGGCACACGGCGCACCGGCGCCCGAGGCGCTGCGCAGGGCGAGCTTCCGGGGGCCGCTGCAGTGGGCTCTCGAGGGTTCGGGCTGGGTGATCGCGCGCCCGTTCGTCGATCTGGCGCTGCTGTACGCCGCCGTGATCGTGGCGATGGGTGGTCTCTCCCGGGCGATGAACCCGCCACCGTTGCGCGCGCCGCTGCTGCTGCTGCCGCTGATCGTGACGTTGCTGTTCTACCTGCGCGGCCTCTACCGGCCCCGCCTGCGTGCGCTCGTCCTCGACGGTGTCGTGCCGGTGGTGGCGGCGGTCTCGGTCGCGGCGATGGCGGTGTCGATGTTCGGCCTCTACGTCAACGGCCATGCGCCCCCGCAATGGGAGGGTATACGCGCTTGGCTGTTCGCGCTCGTCGCCGTATGCCTGGGCCGTGTGCTGCTGGCGCTCACGCAGCGCTGGGCGAGGGCCAGCCGTCTCGTCGGCAAGCCGGTTCTGATCCTGGGCGCGGGCATGGTCGGCGCGCAGGTCGCGCGCCGGCTGGAGAACCATCCCGAGTACGGCCTGACGCCGATCGGCTTCCTCGACGAGGATCCTCCGTCTGTCGCCGAGGTCGGCGGGCGGCCGCTGCCGGTGCTGGGCAGCGTCGAGGATCTCGACGAGACGGTCGACAGGACGGGCGTGAAGAGCCTGATCGTCGCCTTCTCCTCTGCGACCGACGCACGCGTCAGCCGCCTGATCCAGCACTGCCAGGAGCTTGGGGTCGAGGTATCGGTCGTGCCGCGGATGTTCGACACGATCAACGACCGCGTGCGATACGACACGGTGGGCGGCCTGCCCCTCATGAGCTTCTGCGCCGTCGACCCGAAGGGCGTCCAGTTCGCCGCCAAGCACGCGATCGACCGCGTCCTGGCGATGGGACTGCTGGTCGTCATCTCGCCGGTGATCCTCTGGGTTGCGCTCGCCGTGCGCCTGAGCTCACCCGGACCGGTGCTGTTCAGGCAGCGCCGCGTGGGACGAGACGGAACTGTCTTCGACCTCTACAAGTTCCGCTCGATGCGTCTGGACCCCACTCAGCACCCCCCCAGCGATGAAGATGTCACCGCGCTCGACTTCCTGCTCAACGGCGACACCGCCCCCGGCGGTGTCGAGGGCGACGATCGACGCACACGCATCGGTCGGCTGCTGCGGCGCTTCTCGCTCGACGAGCTGCCCCAGCTGTTCAACGTGATCAGAGGGGAGATGAGCCTGGTAGGTCCGCGCCCGGAGCGACCCGAGTTCGTGGAGCTGTTCAGGCAGGACATCGCCCGCTACGGCGATCGCCACCGGGTCAAGTCGGGCATAACGGGCTGGGCGCAGGTCCACGGCCTTCGCGGTCA
>JAOPZM010000158.1 GCA_025964115.1 Solirubrobacterales bacterium | reverse complement strand
ACGGCTTCGTCGCGCCGATGGAGATCGTCGGAGCGCGCGGCCGGACGCTCACGGAGGAGTGGGGGCAGGTGCCGCACGCCTACCTGGGCATGTCGGTCCCCGGCTTCCCGAACATGTTCCTGCTCTACGGACCCAACACCAACGGCGGAACCGGCTCGGTGATCTACACGATCGAGGCCGGTGTCAATCACGTGATCGCGGCCCTCGACGAGCTGCAGCGGGCGAACGCACGGCGGATCGAGGTTCGACGCCACGCGGCCGAGGCGTTCGATCGCCAGCTCAGGGCGGCGCTGGCCGGCACCGTCTGGCACACCGGCTGCACGAACTGGTACGTCGACGAGAACGGCAATGACGCCAGCCAGTGGCCGTGGCTCTGGAGCACCTACCGGCGCAGGACCGCTCGCATCGCGCCGGGCGCCTACCAGCTGACCTCATCTGCCGGCGACCGCGTGCAGACCGGCTGAGCGGACCCCTACACGAGCGCGACGCTCACTCCGTCAGAGTCGTGTCCTCGTCGGAGTAGGGCGGTGAGCAGGCACACACGATCCGTAGCGGGATGCTGCCGAGATTGAAGACCTTGTGACGCGCGCCGGGTGGGATGAGGGCGCAGTCACCCTCGGCGATGATCCGCTCCGCGCCATCGACGAGGAGCCGGCCCTTCCCAGCGCTGACGAGGTAGAGCTCCTCGGTGCGGCGGTGATAGTGCTCCGCGGTCGCACCTCCGACCGGGATCGTGGCCTCGGCGAGACTCTGGTTCTGCGCCGGCGCCGAGACCGGCCCCGCCCACTCGCGAATCTCCGAGCCGTCGAGCGTGACGAACGGCTCTATCTGTGCATAGGAGCTCACGTGCATCGCAGACACAGCCTAGTCACGGCCTGGGCGGGCAGTCAGGGGAGTGCGTACGCGGGACCGCCGGCCGCTACCGGTCCCGAACCGGCAGAATCTTCTTCGCACGCTCCGCCGCAAAGGCATCCGGCATGCGGCTGCCCGGCGGACACCCGAGGAGGCTCTCCATGAAGCCGGACCAGATCGAGATGCCGGACGTCAAGGGCATGACCCATCGCATGGTCGACGTCGGCGGAGTTGCCATGCACGTCGCCGAAGCCGGCTCGGGACCGCCCATCCTGCTGCTTCACGGCTGGCCCCAGCACTGGTACGCGTGGCGGAGGGTGGCGCCCGAGCTGGCCGGCGAGCACCGTGTGATCTGCCCGGACCTGCGCGGCTTTGGCTGGAGCGACGCTCCGCCCGGCGCCTACGACAAGGCCACGCTCGCACAGGACGTCATCGGGCTGCTGGATGCGCTCGAGCTCGAGCGTGTCGATCTGATCGCGCACGACTGGGGCGCGTGGATCGGCTTCATCCTCTGTCTCGAGCATCCAGAGCGCTTCGCCCACTATCTGGCGCTCAACATCTACACGCCCTGGCCCGATCCACCCTCGCCGCGAGCGATCCCGGTGATCGCTCGCCTTTGGTATCAGGTCGCGCTCGCAACACCGGTTCTCGGCCAGGCGCTGATCCGCCGCACGTCCTTCGTGCGCAGGCTGATCACCGCGGGCGCCGTGCACCAGGCGTGGACCGACGAGGAGCTCGAGGCGTTCACCGCTCCGCTGCGGGCTCGTGCGCGCGCCGACGCATCGGTCCACCTGTATCGCACGTTCCTGCTCCGCGAGCTGCCTAGGTTCCTCGGCGGCCAGTTCCGCGGCCGGCGGCTCACGGTCCCGACGCTGATGCTGCACGGAACCCGCGACCTGGCCATCGACCACAGGGCGCTCGGCCAGTGGCGGTCGCACGCGGAGGAGATGGACGTCGAGCTTCGCGAGGACTCCGGGCACTTCATCGCGGAGGAGCTGCCGGAGCTCGTGGTGGCACGGGCGAAAGCGCTGTTCGAGGGGTCGCGTCAAGCCGAAACGCGTCCGGTATCGTAGGCGGCTCGACGCAGAGCGGCGACGAGGGGAGCGGACTATGTTCGATTACGTGATCGTGGGCGCAGGATCCGCGGGCTGCGTGCTCGCCAGCCGCCTGAGTGAAGACCCCGACGTGCAGGTCCTGCTGCTCGAGGCGGGGCCACCGGACACGAAGGAGAACGTCCACGTCCCGCTCGGCTATCTGAAGCTGGCCGGCACGGACGTCGACTGGGACTACCACTCAGCGCCCGAGCGCGAATGCAACGGCCGCCGAATACAGCTTCCCCGCGGCAAGGTGCTGGGCGGCTCCTCGTCGGTCAACGCAATGGTCTACATCCGCGGAAACCGGCGCGACTATGACGACTGGGGCCTGTCTGGCTGGTCCTCGGCGGACCTGCTGCCCTACTTCATCAAGGCCGAGGATAACGAGCGCGGCGCCTCGCGGTGGCATGGCGTGGGCGGTCCGCTGCCCGTGAGCGAAAGCCGCTCGCGCAACGTCATGGCGAGCGCCTTCGTCGACGCCGGCGTCGAGGCGGGCCTGGCGCGCAACGACGACTTCAACGGCGACGAGCAGGACGGCGTCGGGCTCTACCAGGTGACCCAGCGCGAGGGGATGCGCGCGAGCGCGGCCGTCGCCTACCTGCATCCCGCGATGGAACGCCCGAACCTCACCGTGATGCCGTACATGCTCGCCGAACGGGTCCTCTTCGAGGGAACCAGAGCGGTCGGAGTGCAGGCGAGCCAGCTCGGCCAGCCACAGGAGTTCAGGGCGCAGCGCGAGGTCATCTTGTGCGGCGGGGCCTACAACTCGCCGCAGCTGCTGATGCTCTCGGGCATCGGTCCCGCCGAACACCTGACGCTGCGGGAAGTGGAGGTGCTGCTCGACCAGCCCGCGGTCGGGGAGAACCTCTCCGAGCATGCGGCGGCGCAACTGGTGTGGACGACGCCGGAGGAGGAGAGCCTGCTGCTCGCGCTCGAGCCGGCGGCGCTCGAGGAGTACGAAGCGACGCGCACGGGGCCGTTCGCGTCCAACCTCGCCGAGGCCGGCGGCTTCGCCCGTGTCGGACCGGGCGCCTCGGCGCCCGACGTGCAGTTCCACCTCGCACCCGTGCACATCGTCGATGACGGCATGAGCGACCCCGAGGGCCACGGGGTGTGGGTCTCGCCGTGCCTGCTCACTCCGCAGAGCCGGGGATCGGTGCGCCTAGCTTCGAGCGATCCTACGGCCAAGCCGCTCGTCCGCAACGAGTTCTACACGGCCGGCGACGACATGCAGCGGATGATCGCGGCTCTGCGGCTCACGCTCGACATCTGCGGCCAGGCCGCGATGCGGCCCTACTGCGCCGAGCCCTTCAACACGCCCGACGGCGATACGGACGATGCCCTGCGAGCACACATAGCGCGCACCACCTTCGCGATCTACCACCCGGTCGGCACATGCCGGATGGGCGACGACGCGGATGCCGTCCTCGACTCCCAGCTGCGCGTCAACGGCCTGGAGAGCCTGCGCGTGGTCGACGCTTCGGTGATGCCCGTCGTCCCGCGCGGGAACACCAACGCGCCGACGATTGCTATAGCCGAGCGTGCGGCCGACCTCATCCGCCACGGCCGCGCTCTCGCGGAGCCCTTCGAGGCCGCGGCTGGTGCGAGCCCGTCGCGACAGCCGGCGGCCGCGTAGCGAGAGACTCCGCGGCTGACTGGCAGCTGGGCTAGGGTGCTGCCACGATGGCCAGCGCATTCGTCACCGGAGGCTCGGGCTTCATCGGCGGACGGCTGATCGAGCGGTTGCGCGCGGATGGTCACGAGGTGCGGGCGCTCGCCCGCTCGCCGTCGGCGGCCGAACGCGTTCGTGGGCGCGGCGCCGAGCCCGTCGAGGGCGACCTCGCCGACACGGCGGCGATGCGCGCCGGGGCGCAGGGCTGCGAGATGGCGTTTCACGCGGCCGCGACACTCGGAGACTGGGGAAGGCGCGAGGAGTTCGAGCGCGGGAACGTCGACGGCACGCGGAACGCGCTGCGAGCCTGCGCCGAGGCGGGCGTCCGGCGGTTCGTGCACGTCAGCACCGAGGCCGTGCTGCTCGCAGGCGAGCCGCTCGTCGACGTCGACGAGACCGCCCCGCTGCGACCCGACTCGCCGGCTCTGTACAGCGCCACGAAGGCGCGCGCCGAGCAGGCGGTGCTGGCGGCCAACGGAGAGCGCTTCGAGACGGTCGTCGTCCGTCCACGCTTCGTATGGGGCGTCGGCGACACCACGCTCCTGCCGGTGATGGTCGAGATGGTTCGCAGTGGGCGCTTCGCGTGGATCGGCGGCGGGCGCCACCGGAGCTCGACGACGCACGTGGACAACACCGTCGAGGGCCTGATGCTCGGCGCCACCCGCGGACGTCCCGGCAACGTCTACTTCGTCACCGACGGCGAGCCGGTCGTATTCCGCGAGTTCGTGAGCGAGCTGCTGGCCTCGCAGGGCGTGGCGGCTCCATCACGGAGCATTCCCGCGTGGGCCGGGTCCGCGCTCGCGAGCGCGGGAGAGGCGAGCTGGCGCGTCCTCCCCCTCCCGGGTCGGCCGCCGCTCACACGCTTCACGTACTGGGTGACGAGCCAGGAGTGCACGATCCGGATCGACAAGGCCCGCGAGCAGCTCGGCTACGCGCCGGTGAAGAGCATCGCCGACGGCCTCGCCGAGCTGCGCGCGGCGTAACGTTCGTCGACCGAGCCGCCTGCGTGGCTCGGTCACCCGGCCTACCCGCTACCGTTCAACGGGAACGGCTGCACACCAGCCGACCGCAGCGAGCGTAGACCTAGCCGCCGGACTGGACTCCTTCCAAAGCGGGCCCACTTCAGAGACTCAGGCCCGTTTCGATCAACGAGATGCAAGCCCGGCGCCGCCCCGCGCAGCGCAGGGAGTTGGCAGGAGGCCCAGATGAACCAGCCAGTCGAGTCACACCGCAGCCCCGTCGCGGAGGTGATCCCTATCGAGCACGAGACCTCCGAGCGGGTCGTGCGCACGATGGTGGTAGGCATTCCCGTGGCGGCGCTCGCCTTGGGAGGATGGATGGCGTGGGGCGGCACCCTGCACTGGCAGGACCTGGTCGTGCTCGCCATCACGTACACGCTCACAGGGCTCGGCATCACGGTCGGCTACCACCGGCTCTTCACCCACCGCAGCTTCAAGACCTCGCGCACGCTGAGAGCGCTGCTGGCGGTGCTCGGCTCAATGGCCGTCGAGGGCCCCGTGATCGAGTGGGTGGCCACCCACCGCAAGCACCATCGCTTCTCCGATCACTCCGGCGACCCGCACAGCCCGCACCTCGAGGATGCGCCAGGGTGGCGCGGCGCGCTTCGCGGACTGGTGCACGCGCACGTCGGCTGGATGTTCCGGGGCAAGGACATGGCCAATCCGGCCCGCTATGCCAAGGACCTGATCTCCGATCGCGACCTGCGCGCGATCAGCCGCACCTTCCCGCTGTGGGTCCTTGTCGGGCTCGCCGTCCCGTTCGGCCTCGGCGTGGCGCTTACCGGCTCGCTCGTGGGTGGGCTCACCGGACTTCTGTGGGGCGGCGCCGTGCGCGTGCTCTTCCTGCATCACGTCACCTTCAGCATCAACTCGCTGTGTCACTTCTTCGGGCGGCGGCCGTTCTCCACCGGCGACCAGTCCCGCAACCTCGCCTGGCTTGCGCCGCTGGCCTTCGGCGAGGCCTGGCACAACAACCACCACGCGTTTCCCACCTCCGCGCGTCACGGCCTGGACAGCTGGCAGATAGATCCCGGCGGCTGGTTCATCGCCGCTCTGGAGCGCTGCCATCTGGCCTCAGATGTGATCCGCATCAGCCCCGCGCGGCGTGCGCAGATGGGGCGCAACGCCTAGCGTCGCGATCGCACTACTGCGAAACCTGCGACGGGTGATACAGGAAGGCCGCGTGTTGGCCGTCCGCGTTGTGGTTGTAGGGCTCCAGTACTTGCCCCACCTACTCGATCAGCCCGCTGCGCAGCGCCTGTGCGACAGCCGCCGTGCGGTTCACCACCCCGAGCTTGGCGTAGATGTGCTCGAGGTGGGACTTGACCGTGCCGCGGCTGATCGTCAGCCGCTCGCCGATGCTGCCCACCAGAAGGCCGTGCGCCGCGAGGGTCAGCACCTCGACCTCGCGCGCGGTCAGCGAGGACATGCCCAGCTCGCCGCGCCGGCGCGCGAAGAACGCGCCCAGATCGTGCGCCACGGTGCCGAGCACCTGCATGATTCCCGGGCTGAAGTCAGGTGCGGACGCCGAATACAGCTCGACCACGCACACCACGTCCCCACCCGCCAGGGCGGGAAGCCCAAGCGTCCCGCGTAGCCCGCCGATCGCGTGCGTACCCGCACTCACGGTCGAGCTCGCAGATACGGGCTCGGCGTGCATCCAGGCATGGCCCGGGAGGCCGGCGCCGCGCATCAGACGCACCGGTCGGAGCATCTCCTCGAGGCCTGTGCGCTGCAGGTCCTCGGAGGTCCACACCGCGCGTGCGACGAGCGCGTCGCCATCCGGCAGCCAGAGCGCTCCCGCCGTCTGTCCCAGCGGGTCGGCGAGCTCGCGCAGCAACCGTTCGGTGCCGGATTTGAACGACGCCCACGACCTCAGACAGTCGGAAATCGCGAGCAACACGTCGAGTCCACGTTCCGCGTCCTCTCGTGCCCTCGGGGCCGCAGCGTGAGCCTGGCCCGTTTTGCCCGTGTGCCGGGGAGAGTCGCGTCGCTCGGACATACAGGTCTGTCTCGTTGACTATACAAGCCTGTCTAACTACTGTCCACCACATGGCTTCCCGGGAAGTGGGGGTGGGGGTCGCTCAGCCGCCGCGCACCGCGCGCGAGCGGATACTCGAGACGGCCTACGACTTGTTCTCGCGCGACGGGGTCCGCGCCGTGGGCATCGACAGGATCATCGCCGAGGCGAAGATCGCGAAGGCGACGCTCTACCGGCACTTCGCCTCCAAGGAGGACCTCATCCTCGCCTTCCTCGATCTACGCGAACAGCGCTGGACGCGGGAATGGCTGGAAGCCGAGACGGAGCGAATCGCCCGGAGGCCCCAGGAACGCATGCTTGCCGTGTTCGACGCGCTTGACGAGTGGTTTCACCGCGACGACTTCGAGGGCTGCTCGTTCATCAAAACGTTGCTCGAGATCCGCGAGCCCGACAGCGCGATCCACCGTGCCGCCGCGCGCCATCTCGGCGTGATCCGGGAGAAACTCACGCGTTACGCGGAGCTGGCGGGCGCTCGGGACCCGGAGGAGATGAGCTATCAGATGCAGATCCTGATGATGGGTGCGATCGTCTCGGCGGGTCGCGGCGATCCCGAGGCCGCTCGCCGCGCGCGCGTGTTCGCCGAGCTTCTGCTCGAGAGGTCGAGCTGACGGAGAATCGGTCATTCGGCCTACGGAGAATCGGTCATTCGACCTATTCAGACCGATCGGCTTTGAGGCTACTCTCCACGCGTGGCTGTCGACGGGCCCGTGTCGCATCGAGAGGCGGATCGGCACCTTAAGGTGATCCGGGCCATTTTCGAGGCCGCCTCACAGCAGGCCGGCGCGGCCGATCCGCAGGAGACCGGGCATCAGTTGCAGATCGTGCTGATGGGTGCGATCGTCGCGGCGAGCCGCGGCGATCACGACACGGCCCAGCGCGTCCGCGCTATGACCGAGCTGCTACTCGAGAGCTCGCGCTGACCGGCTGATCATTCCACCGGCGATCCCGGCACCGGGTACGGCGCCTGTTTGACCTTGTTGCTCGGACACCAGGTATTGCGCGGCACGCCCAGGCACGGGTCGGGCATCGTCGTCTGCGAGGGCAGCGTCTGCAGCACGACTTTTTCCCGTTTCGGGTAGTTCGCCACGACGGTTTTCGGGCATTCCCCGAAGAACCCGGTGTCGCATGCCACCTGAGCCCCGAGCGAGCTGGCGAGCGATTCTCCAGCGTCCGGTATCCCGCATTCGCTGTGCGGCGGGCTCTGGATGGATTTCGGTTCGCTGGTAACGGTGCCCGAGGTGTCGGTGTTGCCGTGCCAGCAGTTGCCAGGGTTCTCAAGGTTCGAGATCTCGGCGAGGTCGACGTTGCTCTGGTTGGCGAAGAAGCCGTTGTTCGTCAGGGTGTTGTTGGCTACTTCGTTGCCCCAGTCATCGAAGTAGCACACGGCTTTGCCTTCGAAGGTCGTCCCCACTCCGCCGTTGCAGTTGGCGACCGGGGGCGGTTCTTCGGTCGCCGGATAGGGCACGAGGAGAATGCCCCACGCGCCGTTGTTGTAGACGTGGTTGCCGCTCACGGTGTCGTTGCGGCCGCCGGCGATGACGACGCCGCTCCCGACTGGGCCCGCTTCAGCGGAGCCCGTCGTGGGGACGTTCGGGTTGTTGTTGTCGTGGACGGAGTTTTTGGTGAACAGCCAGCACGAGTGCGTACCGGTGGGCCCCGTTCCACCTTTGGGGCACGCGCCGTCCTGTGGCGAGGGCGCGTCATCGTTGTTCTGGCTGTTGGTGACGAAGCCCGACTGGTTGTTGTCGAACTCGGAGTTCTGAATGATCAGATGCCCGCCGGAGTTCGTGCCCGAGTAGCCGAGGTCGCTGTTCTCGGCATGGGCGTGGTCGAGAATCGAGTTGCAGTCGGGACATGCGCCGATGTAGAAGGCGGAATCGGCGCTGTTGTTCGCGTAGACCTGCGTGAACAGACCAGGGCCGAAGGTGTTTGACGTGAAGATCCCGTAGGAGACGAAGGGCTTGGTGTTGCCTTCGAAGTAGGTCGAGGTTGCCGAGAGGAAGGCGCCCCGCCATGAGCCAAGTGCCTGTTTGCCGCTGCCATCGCCGCCGTTGAACCACAGCTCGTTGCCGCCGCCGCCGCTGCCCGTGAGGAAGTTGCAGGCGCTCAGGTTCTCGACGCTCACGCCTTCCGCCTTGAACACCTCGAGTCCGTTGCGCCCGGTCGGGTGGCCTTCGGTGTCGAGCGGCCCGAGGTTCTGGTCGGCGGCGCTCGCGCTGCACTTCGGCGTACCCGGCTTCGTGCCGTCGATGACGACGCCGTTGCGATCCATGCCGCGGATGTGCACCCCGGGCTTTTCGACCAGCACGCCGGCTCCTGCGTGGGCCCCGGAGGCCGTCTGGTTGCCCGCTTCTTTGTAGTCGCCCGGGCCTATGAGGATCCAGTCGCCCGGTGTGGCCGCCGTCACGGCGGCCTGGATGGTTTTGTAGCCACCGTTTTTGCCTGCGAATTTCCCGACGCGGAGGACCTTGGCCGAGGCCGGCGCGGCGCCTGCAAACGCCGCGGCCACGATGCAGCACGCGAGAGCGATCACCGGCATCGCAGCGCGCCTCCTGCGCACACCCGTCGCTTGACTACGAAGCATCGTGCCCCCCTTTGATGTCAACCCGTTTCGCTGGATGTGAGCCGCCCGTTGTACGCCCGTGGCGCCCATTCGGGCGCTCGATTTCCGCCGCAGCTATACCCCCCAAGCGCGTTTCATAAACCTCAAGCGGCGCTCGACGGGGCTCTCCGGCTCCGATCTCGCCGCCACGCGGGTGCGGGCGGGAGGAAGTGTTTAGGGCGGGCGAGCGGAGGGTACATCGGCCTGCGCCGGTTCATCGGAGACACGGGGAGAGGTGACAGCAGTGAAGGCAGTGACAGGAGTGCCGCCGTTGAACCGGCTCGGCTTACGCAGGGGAGCGATCGCGCTCGCCGCCACGATTCTCATCTCGGCGTTCGCGGCGAGCGCGAGGGCCGAACCAGCCGTGCAGCCATACGGGACGAACGACGCCGGCGGCTTTCGCAACGTGCTTCCCGCCGGGGAGAACGGCCTCGACAACGGGGCCCAGCTCGCCGAGTTCCAGCTCAACGGCACCTACCCCCCTCACTTCAAGGACCAGCTTCCGCTCTACGCGGGGCTGATCTACGCATCGCCGACGCTCACCCGCGAACAGATTCCCAGCTACTACAAGGACGCGACGTTCGGCGTCAAGGAAGGGGATCTGGCCTCGACTGAAAGCCCGCGCAGTGACGTCACGATCCAGCGCGACAGCTCCTTCGGCGTGCCGCACGTCTATGGCACCACGCGGGGCGGCGTGATGTTCGGCGCGGGCTACGCCGCGGCGGCTGACCGCCTGTTCCTGATCGACATCCTGCGCCACGCGGCGCGCGCGGAACTGTCCTCCTTCGCGGGCGGCGCGGAAGGCAACCGGGCGATGGACCGCGCCCAGTACCTGATCGCGCCCTACACCGAAGCGGACCTGCAGTCGCAGCTCGAAAACGCTCCCACGCTGTATGGGGCAGAAGGCGCAAAGGTCGTCGCCGACGTCAACGAATTCGTCGCCGGCATCAATGCCTACATCACCGAAGCCCTCGTGAACCCGAACAAGATGCCTGCCGAGTACGCCGGCATCGGCAAGACGCCGGCTATGTGGAAAGCCACCGACGTGATCGCGGAGGCGTCGCTCATCGGCGGCATCTTCGGCAAGGGCGGGGGCTCGGAGGTGCGCTCGGCGCTTGCGCTCGAGGCCTTCGAAAAGCAGTTCGGGACAAAAGCCGGCAGGGCGAAGTGGAGCGACTTCCGCGAGCACAACGACCCCGAGGCGCCGACCACCGTCTCGAAGTCGTTCCCCTACGAGACGACCTCGCCGTTCTCGAAAACCGGCCTCGCGATGCCCGACTCCGGGTCGGTCAGCTTCGTGAACGACGGCGAACCTGTGGAAGGGACCGCGGCCTCCAAACCGCCGAGCGCGTCGGCGACCGGCTCCGAAGTGACGCACACGCCGGCGCCGCAGGCGATCCCCAACGACGGCTCGATCGGCTCGCAGCTCCTGCGCACAGCGCTCGCGGGCCCACCGCACGCCTCCAACTGGGAGCTCGTGAACGCCAAGCACTCGACGAACGGGCACGCGATCGCCGTGATGGGGCCGCAGGTGGGCTACTACACCCCCGAGATCCTCATGGAGGAGGACCTCCACGGGCCGGGGATCGACGCGCGCGGTGCGTCCTTCCCAGGCGTCAACCTCTATGTCGAGCTTGGGCACGGTCGCGACTACGCGTGGAGCGCGACGACCGCCACCTCCGACAACGTCGACACGTTCGCCGAGGTCCTCTGCCAGGACGAATTCCACTACCTCTACAAGGGCCAGTGCCTGGCGATGGAAAAGCTCGAACAGACCAACGCGTGGACCCCGAACGCCTCTGACAAAACGCCGCCCGGGGCCGAAAAGCTCACCGCCTACCGCACCGTTCACGGCATCGTCTACTCGCGCGGCATGGTCGGCGGCAAGAAGGTCGCGTTCGCGAGCGCCCGTACGACGTACTTCCACGAGGCGGACTCCGCGCTCGGCTTCTCGAACCTGAACGAACCAGCGTTCGTGACAAGCCCGCAGCAGTTCGAGCAGGCCGCATCGAAGATCAACTTCGCGTTCAACTGGGCCTACGTCGACGCCAAACACATCGCCTACTACCAGTCGGGCGCATACCCTCAGCGCGCATTCGGGACCTCCCCCGACTTCCCGATCCTGGGCACGGGTGAATTCGACTGGCAGGGCTATGAACCGAAACTGCACACGCTCAACGTGCTTCCGTTCGAAGCGCATCCGAACGCGATCGACCCGGCGTTCCTCGTCTCGTGGAACAACAAGCAGGCGCCGCGCTGGTCATCCGCCGACGACCACTATGCCTACGGCTCGGTCTACCGCATGCAGCTGATCAGGAACTTCATCGAAGCTGACATCGCGGGCGGTAAGAAGATGGGCATTGAGCAGCTCGTCACGGCGATGGACGAAGCCGCCACCCAGGACATCCGCATGGTCCAGCTGTGGCCGATCATCAAGCAGGTCCTCGGTACGCCCAGCAGTCCCCAGCTGCAGGAAGCGATCGCCAAGCTCGACAGCTGGAGCGCAGACGGCGGGCACCGCCGCGACCTGACCAACAAAGACATCTCGAGCCCCGGGGCCTACCAGCACAACGACGCGATCACGATCATGGACGCGTGGTGGCCCAAACTGCTCGAAGCCGACTTCCACTCGGCGCTCGGCAACGAAGCCTTCAGCGCCGTGCAGAGCATGCTGCCGTTCGGCGGTCCCTACCCCGGCTCCCAGCCGTCTGCGCCGGACTTCGCCGACGGCTGGTACGGACAGGTCAGCAAGGACCTACGCGACCTGCTGGCCGCCAACGGCCAGGGGACGACGCCGAAAGCCCCCTACTCGCAGATCTACTGCGGAGGCGGCTCGCTGACGACGTGCCAGCAGGCGCTACAGGCCTCCCTCACGGAAGCGCTCTCGGTGACGCCGCAGCAGATCTACGGCCAGGGGCCCTGCACTGAAAACGCACAGGCGAGCTGCTTCGACATGAACCGCTGGGTCGGCGCGAGCGGGATCTCCGTACCGCCCTTCCCGTTCCAGAATCGCCCGACCTTCCAGCAGGTCGTCGAACTCACGAAAACGGCGCCACGCTGAGCGGCCAGCCCGCGCTGGGCCGCCGCTAGCCGCTCGCGCTCTGCGAACGAGCATCCCGCACCAGGCGCCGCATGCCCTTGAGCCAGCGCTCGGGATCTGAGCCCTTCAGAGCCAGGAACCCGGAGACGTTCTCGTGCGGGAGGATCAGCAGGCGCTCCTCGCGGATCCCGGCGACCACCGCATCGGCGACGTCCTCCGGTTCGATCAGCCCCCCGGCCGTGAGCGCCGCGGCTGCCGCCGGATCGTCCATCGCGAGGTCGAGCATCGGCGTGCGAACGCCCTGTGGGCAGACGCACGACACGCGCACGCCAGCGTCGCCGTACTCGATCGCGAGCCACTCGGCGAGCGATACGGCCGCGTGCTTGGTGACGCTGTAGACGAGCGAGGAGACCTGTGTGAGCAGGCCGGCGGCGGACGCCGTGTTGATCAGGTAGCCCTCCCCGCGCTCCACCATCTCGGGCAGCAGCGCGCGGGCCGCCCACACATGCGCCATCACGTTGACCCGCCAGGCCTCGTCCCACGCCTGATCCTCGGCCTCGGGGCCGCCCATCGCTCCAGGAACGCCGGCGTTGGAGTGGAAGACGTCGATCGGCCCGTAGGCCGCAGCCGCCTCGGCGACGAGCGCGCGCACGCTGTCCTCGCTGCCGGCGTCGAGCTGCACGGCGAGCCCGTCCACCTCTGCGGCGATCGACCGGGCTCCATCGAGGTCGCGGTCCGCGGCGACTACACCACGCGCGCCCTGGGCGGCGAACCGCCTTACGAGCGCCCGTCCGATGCCGCCCGCGGCGCCCGTGACAACGACGTGTCTGTTGGCGAGTTCCATCGCACGTACTCTATGTCTCGATGAGGGAGCGGACCACCGCCGCGGTCTCGCGCGCGCCCCTGTGGGGCGAGCTGCGCTACAGCCATGAGCTGCTGCGTCTGCTGTCGGACCCCGAGCTCCGCTCGCCGCGTCGGCGCGCGGATGCGCAGCCGGCCTTCCTGATCCCGGGCCTGATGGCGGGCGACTCGTCGCTCACGGTGCTGAGATCCTGGCTCGAGCGTCGGGGACATCGGGTGTCGAGCAGCGGGATGCGAGTCAACGTCGACTGCGCGGAGCGCGGCGTGACCCGCCTGCAGGCGCACCTGCGGGCATTCGCGTCGGCATGCGCCGAGCCGGTGGTGCTCATCGGCCAGAGCCGTGGCGGCGCGCTCGCTCGCGTCCTCGCCGTGCGAAACCCGGAGATCGTCTCGACCGTGGTGATGCTGGGCTCGCCGGTTCGCGATTCGCTGGCGGTCGCGCCGTCGGTTCTGCAGACGGTGCGCTTGCTGGCGCGGCTCGGTGATCTCGGGCTCCCGGGGGTCTTCTCGAGCAGCTGCCAGGACGGCGCCTGCTGCGCCAGCTTCCGAGAGGACCTGACCGCCCCACTGCCGGACGCGGTCCGGGCGATCGCCGTCCACTCGCGCAGCGATGCGATCGTCGACTGGCGCGCGTGCCTGGACCCGCACGCCCGTCACGTCGAGGTGAACTCGAGCCACTGCGGGATGTCGGTGCACCCCGCGGTCTACCGGGCTCTCGACGGACTTCTCGAGGTCCCCGAGGCCGCCTAGGCCCGAGGCTCGGGAGCTCGTGGGCCCGCTCGCCCCGCCTCGCCGGCGTGGCGAAACGGGAGCCGACCTGGAAAAACCACGCGCCTCTCAGTCGCCGGAGCGCTCTCGATCCGGCTGCAGCTGGCGGTCGATCTCGAACCACATGCACGCGGACGGCTCCGCATCGTCGATCGACCAGCGGTCGGCCACCTGGTCGAGCAGCACGAGGTCGTACTGGGTGCCTTCGGTGTCCTGTGAGACCTCGAGTAGGGCGTGCGGCGCCCGCAGCTCGACGCGCACGATGTCGGCCGGCATCCATGCGCGCAGCTCCAGGGACTCGCTGGAGTCCGACCCGCAGTGCTGCACCGCGCGTGAGACGAGCTCGCTCGTCAGCAGCGCGATGGCGTCGCGCAGGTCCGGTGAGGGGTTGTCGACGTGCGTGACGTGGAAGCGCGCCGCCCGGGGCGCGAACTCGTCGAGATGCAGGGAGACCTCCAAATCGGGCCCGACGAGGTCGATCGGCATTGCTCAGCGGATTCCCGGCTCTCGGCTTTCGTAAACTCCGCCGATGCCCGTGTGCGTCGTACGCATCCTCTACCCATATGCGCTGCCGGCGCTGCGGCCATGGTGAGTGGCCGATTGTTCGAGCACCCGCGTGAGCCCGCGGCGCGGCGCTGAGACCGCGATGCCGGTCAGGAGCTGACCATGCCGCGCATCCCTCCGCTGCCCGAATCGGAGTGGGACGAGACGACCGCACCGGCCCTGCAGGCGCGTACGCCCGGATTGCAGGGGCGGCTCGGCGACAACAACATCTTCTCGACCCTAGCCCGTCACCCGCAGCTCATGCGCAAATGGCTGCCGTTCGGCGGCTTCCTGCTGGGGCGCGGCGTGCTACCGGCGCGCGAGCGCGAGATCCTGATCCTGCGGACGGGCTACAACTGCTCCTCGCCATACGAGTGGGGTCAGCACGTGCGGGTCTCAGAAGCGCTCCAGATGGATCGCGAGGAGATCCTCCGCGTCGCACAGGGACCGGAGGCCGACGGCTGGAGCGCCGCAGACGCGACCCTCCTGCGCGCCGCCGACGAGCTGCACCGCGACGCGAAGATCTCGGCCCACACCTGGGCGCAGCTCTCCGAGGATCACGACGAGCGGGCGCTGATCGAGCTCACGATGCTCGTCGGCCACTACCACATGGTCGCCTTCGCCCTGAACTCCCTCGAGGTCGAGCTGGACGAGGGACTCGAGGGCCTGCCGTGAGCCCACCGCCGATGGCAAACGCCGATGACATGCTGCGCGTCGCCCGCACGCGTGCGCCGGAGCTCGCCGCGCCTGGCCTGAGCCCGCGGCCGCGCCGGAAGGTGGCCGTGCTGGCATGCATGGACACCCGCATCGACCTGTTCCCGATGCTCGGCCTGGAGCGCGGCGACGCGCACATCATCCGCAACGCCGGGGGGCTGGCCACCGACGACGCGATCCGCTCGCTCAGCGCCTCCCAACGCCTGCTCGGAACCGAGGAAATCGTGGTCGTCATGCACGAGGGATGCGGCCTCCACGGAGCCTCGGAGGATGAGTTCGCGCAGGCGCTCGCGGCCGACGGCGTCCTTCCCACCTGGCGGCTCGGCGCGTTCGACGACCTCGAGACGGCGCTCCGGCAGAATCTCGCGCGCCTGCGCTCCAGCCGCGAGCTGCCCGCCCGCGAGCACATCCGGGGCTTCATATTCGACCCCGAGAGCGGAGCGCTGCGCGAGGTGCACGTGCCGTAGAGTGCGCCTCGGTGGCAACTTCGCCCGCTGAGGTCCAGCTTCCCGAGCCGCTCGGGGTGGGGGCCGTCTTGCGCCGCTCGGGGCCGCGGCTCGTGCGCGACGGGTTCGGGCCGCTCGCGATCTTCTTCGCAGGCTGGAAGCTCATCGGGCTGGGCGCCGGGATCGGCGCCGCCGTGCTGTTCGGCGTCTCGCTGTTCGCCTACGAGCGCCGTCAGGGGCGGCCGGCCGCGGTGGTCCGCCTGGCGCTCGTGCTCGTCGCCATCCGCGCCACCGTCGGGCTCACCTCGGGCAGCGCCACCGCCTACCTGGCGACCGAGATCGGCATCGACACCGTGCTCGGCTGCGCGGTGCTGGGATCGCTGGCGAGCGCTCGCCCGTTCGCGTCGTGGTTCGCCAGCGACATCTACTCCTTTCCCCACGAGGTTCGCGACTCGCAGAGCTACCGGCATGTGATGGGTAGGGTCACGACCGTCTGGGGCGTCTACTTCCTCGTCCGGGCGCTCGTGCGCTTGACGGCGCTGCTCACCCTCGGCACCAACAGCTACGTGCTCGTCGTGGCGCTCACCGACGCGCCCGGCCTGATCGCGCTGCTGGCATGGTCGGTCTACTACACGGTGGGCGTGTTCCGGCGCAGCGAGGAGTGGGGTCCGATGATCGCGACGGCCGAGGCGCAGCCCTCGCAGCCCTAGGAGAATGCGCGCGGCTCAGGGGGCGCTGCCCGCGCCGATCGCGGGTGCGGCGCCCGCGGCCGGGGTGCGCGCGCCCGATCGCAGCATGCCCGTGTCGCGGGTGAGGCGCTGCGCGAGCGCCACCGGGATCAGGCTGACGAGAATCACGAACAGGACCACGACGTTGACCTGCGGGAGCTGCTGACCGTTGCGGATGTGCGCGAAGACCCAGATCGGAAGCGTGTTCTGCGCGCCGGCCGTGAACGTCGTGACGACGATCTCATCGAACGACAGCGCGAACGCGAGCAGGCCACCGGCGACCAGGGCCGTTGCGATCATCGGCAGCGTCACGAAGCGGAACGTCTGCCAGCCGTCGGCACCGAGATCCATGGAGGCCTCCATCAGCGAGGACTGGGTGCGCCGCAGCCGTGCGAGAACGTTGTTGTAGACGGTGACGATGCAGAAGGTGGCGTGGCCGATCACGATCGTGAGCAGCGAGAACGTCAGGCTGTTGAAGCTGATGAACGAGTTCAGCGCCATCCCGGTGATGATCCCCGGAAGCGCGATCGGGAGCACGAGGACCAGCGAGACCGCTTCGCGTCCGAAGAAGCGGAAGCGGTCGACCGCGAACGCGGCCATCGTCCCGAGGATCATCGCGATTGCGGTGGCGAGCAAGCCGGCGCGCACCGACAGCCACAGCGCCTGGCGGACTTCGGTGTTGTGCCACGTGGAGGAGAACCACCGCGTCGAGAGGCCGGAGAGCGGCCAGCTCTGCACGTTGGAGGGGTTGAACGCGTACAGCATGATGATCACGATCGGGAAGAACAGGAACAGCATGATCAGCACCGCCCACGCCGCGAACGCCACCCGGCTCCATCGGCTCGCTCCGATCACAGCGCTTCGAATGCTCCCAGCCGGCGTGCGATCAGCAGGTAGATGCCCATGATCACCAGCGGCACCGTCGCGAACGCCGCGGCGAACGGCACGTTGTTGGAGATACCCACTTCCTGGTAGACGACGTTGCCGATGAACGTCGAGCCCGCACCGCCGACCAGGGTCGGCGTGATGAAGTCGCCCAGGGTGAGCGAGAACGTGAAGATCGATCCCGCGAGGATTCCGGGCAGGATCAACGGCAGCAGGACCAGGCGGAAGCTTCGCCAGCCACGCGCCCCCAGGTCGGCCGAGGCCTCGATGAACGAGTCCGGCACGCGTTCGATCGCCGCCCAAACCGGGAGGATCATGAACGGCAGCCAGATGTAGCTGAAGACGATCCACATCGCCCAGTTGGAGTAGCCGATGTTCAGCGATCCCAGCCCGACATTGCCGACGAACCAGTTGAGGATCCCGTCTTTGGCGAGGATCAGCCGCCACGCGAACACGCGGACGAGGTAGCTCGACCAGAGCGGGATCAGCACCGCCACGAACAGCGCCGCCTGCAGCCGCCTCGAGGCGATCCGAGCCGCGAAGAATGCGAATGGCACGGCGAGCAGGATGTCGGTGACGGTCACCGCCGCCGCGATGCCGACCGTCCGCAGCGCGATCGTCCGGTAGGCGGAGACTTTGAAGAGCGTTTCGAAGTTGGCGAAGGTCCAGCTGTGGACGATCTTCCCGCTGAACGAGTCGACGCTCCACAGCGCCGACAGGAACAGCAGGAACAGCGCCCCCAGGTAGATCAACACGAACCAAGCGGTCGGCCCGGACAGGAGCAGACCGGCCCGCAGCCACGGCCGGCGGAAGAGAGCCGCCGACACGCGGGTGCGAGCAGTCCTGTTCAACGCGACGCCGGTCGCCGAGTCCCTTCCTCGGGCGCTAGGCGGTTATTTCGGTCCACTTTTTCTGCCAGACGCTGTAATCGGTGCAGTCGGTCTTCCCGTTGCCGCAGTCTTTCACCGGCGTCTTCCAGAACTTGATGCTTTCGAAGTAGGCGCTTGGCGCGTTCGCGTGGTACTTCGCGCACGAGCCCTTCTTGATCTGTTCCATGAACGGGCAGGCCTTCGTGTTCGCCGGCGTCTCGCCGAAGGAGATCGCCTGTTCGGCCTGAACCTTGGGCGTGGAGACCCAGTTCACCCATTTGTAGGCGCAGTTCGGGTGTTTGGCGTGCGCCGCCAGCATCCACGTATCTGCCCAGCCGGTCGCACCCTCGGCCGGGATGAGTTCGCTCACCGGGACTTTGTCCGCCTGCAGGTTGTTCGTCTGCAGGGGCCAAGCGGCACCGATCACGGCATCGCCGTTCTTGAACAGTTCGACCTCGTCCGCCGCCGCGGTCCAGTACTTCTTCACGAGCGGCCGCTGCTGTTTGAGGAGCTTCACGGCAGCTTCCAGCTGTGCTTCGGTCAGCTCGTAGGGGTCGCTGATGCCGAGGCTCGGCTGCGACTTCGAGAGGTAGAGCGCCGCATCGGCGATCTGGATCGGGTTGGCCGGAACCGTGACAGACCCTTTGTACTTGGGGTTGTAGATCGATTCCCAGCTCGTCGGAGCGGGTTTCACCGATTTCGCGTTGTAGAGCAGCGTGTTCGGTCCCCACTGCAGCGAGATGCCGTAATGGACGCCCTTCACCGTGTTGTGGCCGGGCGACTGCAGCTGGGGGATGAAGTTCGTCCATTCCGGGACGAGGTTCACGTTCATCGCCGCCACGTTGCCGCCGCTGATCAGTCGCAGGCTCGCGTCGCCGGAGGCCGAGACCATGTCATAGGTGCTTCCCCCTCCCTGCCGCATCAGAGTGACCATTTCGTCGGAGGACCCGGCGTACTTGGCGTGCACCTGGCAGCCGGTGGCCGCTTCGAAGGGCTTCACCCATTCGGGCTGTGCATAGCCTTCCCATGCGACGAGGTTCAGCTGGCCCTCGCCGTTTCCGATTTTCGTCGGCAGGCCGCTCGATGATGAGCTGCTCGAGCCACAGGCGGCCACGCCGATCGTAATCGCCCCCAGGACCGCCGCCAGCGCCCAGTCGATCTTCGCAAGCCTCATGGGTTCCTCTCCTCCTGTTTATTGATGTCAAGCTCGGACTCGTCCTCTTCGCGCCAGGCAAGCCGGACGCGGCGCCCTCGCTGCTGCATGGCGCTCGACGCGGACATATCAAGGTTCTGTCGCACCACGACCAGCGTCTCGCCGCTCTCGAGCTCGACCACATAGCGGGTCACCGAGCCTAGATACGCCACCTCGCGCACGATGCCTGCAGCGTCCGCTGAGTCGGCCTCCGCCTCGCCGAGCAGGCGAATCTTCTCCGGACGCACGGTGTAGCAGCGGCCGTCGCGCTGGATCAGGTTGGATGTGCCGACGAATCCCGCGACGAACTCGTTTACGGGGCTCTCGTAGATCTCGCCGGGCGTGCCGACCTGCTCGAGCCGGCCGTCGGAGAAGACGGCGATGCGGTCGCTCATCGTGAGCGCCGCGTCCTGGTCGTGGGTGACGTAGACGAAGGTGATGCGCTCGCTGAGCTCGCGCTGGATCGACTTAAGCTCGAGCTGCATCGCCTGGCGGAGCTTCAGGTCGAGGGCCCCCAGGGGCTCATCGAGCAGCAGCACGCGCGGCCGGTTGACGATCGCGCGTGCTAGTGCGACACGCTGGCGCTGACCACCCGAGAGCTGTATCGGGCGGCGCCCCTCGACACCCGGCAGGCGGACCATCTCGAGCGCCTCGGAGGCGCGCTGCCGGCGCTCGCGCTTGCCGATGCCCTTGACGCGCAGGCCGTAGGCGACGTTGTCGAGCACGTTCATATGCGGGAACAGCGCGTAGTCCTGGAAGACCGTGTTGACGGGGCGCTCATACGGCGGGCTGCGCGTGACGTCAGACCCGTGGAGCTCGACCGTGCCCGAATCGGGTAGCTCGAAGCCGGCGATCACGCGCAGCGTCGTGGTCTTCCCCGAACCGGACGGTCCGAGCATCGTGAAGAACTCTCCCGCCACGACCTCGAGCGACAGTCGATCGACCGCGACCACGTCGCCGTACACCTTCCGCACCTCGTTCAGGCGGACCGCCGGACCCTCGGCGGCTCTCTCAGCAGTCGAAGGGCGCGGGCTGGGCACAGCAACCGACGTACCGCTCGAGGAGACCATCTGTCACGAGTCTAATTGGCGGGACAGACACGCACAAATGTCCTTTCTGGACAATCTGGGCATACGGGCTGCTCCATCGCGGACCGGCATGCGCGCCGCTCGGGCCGCTCGCATTGGACGAATCGGAGTCGTGATGAGCCGCAGCACGGCAGGCGGAGCATGACCCTTTGCTAGGGTCCCCGAAGAGGTGCCGCGCTGACATCCAGTACGGGCAAACGCGATCGCGCCGAACGGCTGGAGGGCGCCGGCAGCCCTGTGCCACTGCCGTCTCTCTCCCCCGCGTTCGACGAGTGGCAGATAGAGCTGCACGGGCGCCGCGTGATCTACCGGATCGCCGGCAGCGGGCCGCCGGTCGTGCTGATCCACGGGATGCTCAACTCGTCGAGCCACTGGCGGTCGGTGGCCCTGAGCCTGGCCAACGAGTACACGGTCGTCGCGCCCGACCTGATCGGGCACGGAGACTCGGCGGCGCCACGCGGCGACTACTCACTGGGGGCGCACGCCGCGAGCATCCGCGACCTCCTGTCGGCCATCGGGATAGACCGCGCGACGATCGTCGGGCACTCGCTCGGCGGCGGCGTCGCGATGCAGTTCTTCTACCAGTTCCCTCAGCGGGTGGAGCGCCTGGTGCTCGTCTCGAGCGGCGGGCTCGGCCGCGAGGTCAGCCCGCTGCTGCGCACCGCTGCGCTGCCCGGGATGTCGGCGCTGCTCTCGCTGACGATCCATCCTCGGCTGGTCGGCGCGCTGTGGAGCGCCGGCAGCCGCCTGCGCGACCGCGGCAGCTCGACGGGCGTGTATCTGCAGGCGATCGCTCGCGCACTGCGTCCGCTGGAGAACGCAGAAGCCCAGGGAGCCTTCCTGCACACGCTTCGCTCGGTGATCGACGTGCACGGCCAGCGTGTCGCCGCCACCGACCGGCTGTACCTGCTCGAGTCGATGCCGACGCTGATCGTGTGGGGCGAGCGCGACAACACGATCCCGATCGAGCACGGTCGTCTCGCGCACCAGGCGACGCCCAACAGCACCTTCAAGACGCTGCCGCGTGCGGCGCACTTTCCGCACCTCGAGGACCCGGACGGCCTGTCGGCACTGCTGCGTGAGTTCATCCGCGACACGCACCCGGGGCGGATCGAAGACGCCGACTGGGGTGCGGTGCTCGCCCACCGCTCGCCCCGCTCACGCCGACTGGGCGCGGCCTAGGCTAGGCAGCGGTGACGCGGACGGCCGCAGGCTGGCGGCCTGCGGCGGCGGTGACGCTCGGGGGCTCGCTCACAGACCTCGCGCCGAGGTGGTCGAGCAGGGCCTGCACGCAGGCCGGGTCGAACTGGCTGCCGGCATGGCGTTTGAGCTCCTCGCACGCGTGCTCGGAGGACAGCGCCTCGCGGTAGGGACGCGTGCTGGTGATCGCGTCGAACGCGTCCGCGACGAGCATGATCCGCGAGGCCTGCGGGATCGCCTCGCCGCGCAGGCCGTCGGGATAGCCCGACCCGTCGAAGCTCTCGTGCGAGTGACGAATCCAGGCAGCGATCACGTCGAGGCCCTCGATGCGGGAGACGAGCTCGGCTCCCGCGACGCTGTGTCCCTTCATGTGCTCGAACTCCTCGGCCGTCAACCGGCCGGGCTTGCAGAGGATCTCGTCGGGAACCGTGACCTTGCCGATGTCGTGCAGCATCGCGGCCATGCGCAGCATGCCGAGCATGTCCGGCTGCCAGCCCAGCTCGGTGGCGATCGACACCGCAAGGTCGGCTACCGCGCGCGAATGCTCGTGCGCGGCGTTCATCCGCATGTCGACCGCGTGCGCGAGCGTCGCAGCCCAGCTCAGCCTCTCGGTCGGCCCGGTGACGTCGCGGTCCGGGCGCCCGTGGCGTGAGGCATACAGCCGCACGTCGGCAAGGCGCATCAGCTCCTCCAGCTCGACTCCGTCCATCGGGAAGCTCGCCATTCCCAGCGAACAGGGGGCCCGCTCGTTGAGGGCCGCGGTTACGCGCGCCGCGCTGTCGAGCGCGTCGGTCGGAGCGATGTCTGCGAAGAGGACGGCGAACTCGTCGCCGCCGATCCGCCCGATCGCGTCGTTGGGCCTGACGGTTTCCCTGATCGTCTCAACGACCCACCGCAGCAGCTCATCTCCAGCCGCGTGCCCGAAGCGGTCGTTCACCGGCTTGAAGTGATCTATGTCGAGCACCAGCACGGCGCCCTGGCCAGCGCGCCGCGTCGCTGCGCTGATCTCCGCCACCGCACGCTCCTCGAAGCCGCGCCGGTTCAGGCACCCCGTGAGCGGGTCGGCGCGAGAGACGTCCATCAGGGCCGCCCGCTGGTGGTCGTGGTTGCGCGCCTGCCAGGCGCTCATGGAACCCGTGCAAGCGAGCATCACCGCGAACAGGGCCTCGTAGGCCCACCCTGCACCCCCGGCCGTGACGGCGAGCATGAGGTAGCTGGCGACGCTGAGGCCGGCGACGGCGAGGACGGAGCCGAGCGGATAGGACATGGCTGCGAACACGACCGGGATGAAGAAGGTCAGCGCGACGGGGCTTCCGGTGCCGCCGTCCGCCCAGGTGGCCAGCACGATCAGACCCAGGTCGAGGAGGCTCCAGCCGAAGAAGAACACCTCCCTGAAGCGGCTTCGCACGATCCGCTCGCGAGGGAGCTGCGCGGCGATGACGCCCCCCAACGTCCCGGCGCCGAACGCCCCCAGCAGCAAGACCCGGTGCGGACGTTCCCAGGTCAGGACGACATAGATCGCGCTGGTCACGCATACGACGTACGTGAGCCAGATGCCGGCTGAGAACGTGGCCACGCGCATGCCCACGGCCGACTGGTCGACTATGCCCTGATCCACCTCGCCCTTCATGAATTACTTATCGGGCCTTGATGTCAAGACCTGAGCCGCAGCCTCGCCCATCTGGACGGGCCGGCGGGCACCGGCGAGCAGCTCAAACGGCGCCCGACGCCGTCAAACGGCGCGGGCGCCTAGATGGGTGGGGTGGCTAACCGGAGGCGGCCAACCGCCACGAAGGCGGATAGGGCAGTGGCGTCAGCGTGTTCTCCAGCTGCGCGCGCAGCGGCTCGAAGTCGGGTGGCAGCGAAAGCCGCTCGCCGAGATGCTGCTCGTCCTCATCCACGGCGAATCCCGGACCGATCGTGGCCATCTCGAAGAGCACGCCGCTGGGCTCCCGGAAGTAGACCGAGCGGAAGTAGAAACGATCGATCACCGGCGTCGGCCTGGCGCCCGCCGTGGCCACGCGCAGACGCCAAGCCTCCAGGTCATCCATGTTCGCCCCGAAGGCGACGTGGTGCACGGTGCCGGCGCCCTGGCTGCGGTTGATCTCGGGCGGGGCCGGATCGTAGGCATAGAAGCTTCCGCGGCGATCCCCGCGGACCTCCCAGAGCTCGCCCTGGACCCTCTTGAACCCGAGCGTCTCCCCGAGCAGGTCCTCGCTGAGGGCCGGTGCGTTGCTGTAGGCGCGGACGCCCTCGAAGCCCTGCAGCGCGTACTCGCCGGGGATCTCCGGCGAGTGGGCCGACAGCGGCTCATCCTCGGCAGCCGAGACCACGAGCTCGTGTTCGAGGCCCTCGGGGTCGGCGAGCAGCAGGCTGTAGTCGGTCAGCTCGGAGGGGCCTCCCCGGGCCGACAACCGCTCATGCCAGAAGTCCAGCGCCTCCTGCGAGGCAACGCGCCACACGATCCGATGCACCATTCCGGCGCCGGCCTTTCCGGGTGCCGCGCCGGGGTACTCGAAGAAGGTGAGGTCGGCCCCGGGGGAGCCCGCCTCGTCACCGTAGAACAGGTGGTACACGGTCGGGTCGTCCTGGTTCACGGACTTCTTCACCATGCGCAGCCCGAGCGTCCCGGTGTAGAACTCGACGTTCCCCGGGGCGTCTGCGGTGATCGCCGTGATGTGGTGGATGCCCTCGAATTTCATCTGCGCGGCACTCTACGCGTACTCATCTACCCCCGACGTGCAGTGTGCCAACCCTCCGGCCGGGAGCGGGGGTCGGGCGATCGCCGGCGCGTGCGATCATCGCTGTGTGCAAGACGGGTCGCTCATCCCGCGCTTCGGACGTGCGCGGCGCGATCGCTCACTGGCAGTGCTCGAAGGGTTCCACCCGCTGAAGCACGCGCTTCGCTTCGGCGCGAACGTGATCGAGGTCGCGTCCACCGATCTGCGGGAGCTGGACCGCCTCGCCGAGCTGCTCGCTCCGGACCTTGCGCTGCGCCTGCGCGCGCTTGGGCGCCACGTGGAGCCGGCGGTCTTCGAGCAGCTCGCCCCGCTCGCGCCGGCGACCGGCGTGATCGCCCTTGCCGAGCGCCCGGCGATCGAGCCCCGGGACGTGCTGGCCGACCCGCGTGCGCTGCCGGTGGTACTGCTCGAGGACCCACGGGACCTCGGCAACATGGGCGCATGCGTGCGCGTCGCCGCTGCTGCCGACGTGGCCGGAGTGTTGACGACCGGCACCCACGACCCGTGGCATCCGGATGCATTGCGCGGCGCCGCGGGACTGCACTTCGCCTTGCCCGTGTCGCGGCTGCAGACGCTGGAGGAACTCGAGCGCACCGACCGCCCCGTGCTCGCCGTCGACCCCGACGGCGAGCCCCTCGATCCGCTCGCGCTGCCACCGCGGGCGCTCCTCGCGTTCGGCACCGAGCGCCACGGCCTCAGCCGCGAGCTGACCGCCCGGGCCGACGGGAGCATCAGCATCCCCATGCGCCCGGGCGTCTCCAGCCTCAACCTCGCCACCTCGGTGGCGGCGATCCTCTTCTCCTGGCGGCTGTGCGGGCATCCCGTCTCCTCGCTGCCCTGAGGCGCTGGCTGGCTGGCCGAGCCTAGCCCCGCGCCCGCTCCTGTACCCCGTCGAGCAGCCTCCAGTTC
>JAOPZM010000125.1 GCA_025964115.1 Solirubrobacterales bacterium | reverse complement strand
GTATATGCGCGCCGGCGAGGGCTGCCGGCCGCGCCAACGCGGCCGCTAGGGCGCCGCGGCCGCCTGCGGCTGTGGCCGAGCGCTGCCATCCTCGCCGCCCGAGACGGCCGGCCGGGACTGTGGGGAGCCCCTGGCCGCGTCCACGAAGGCTGCGATCACGTTGCTCGCGGGGTCGGCCTCCGGGTGCCACTGGACCCCGAGCACGAAGCGCCGGTCTGCGAGCTCGACCGCCTCGGGCAGGTCGTCGAGGCTCGACACGCCGCTGACCTGCAGGCCCTCCCCCAGCCGGTCGACTCCCTGGTGGTGATGGGACTTGGTCGCGTGCGCGGTCTCTCCCGCCGCGCGCGCCGCAAGCGAGCCGGCGTTCAGGGCGACGTCATGGTCCGCGCCATCGAAGGACCCGAGAACGCGGCGGTGGTCCTGGTGGCCGAGGCGCTCGGGCAGGTGCTGCACGAGCGTCCCGCCGCAGGCCACGTTGATCAGCTGCATCCCCCTGCAGATGCCGAGCACGGGCATGTCGCGCTCGATCGCGGCGCGCGTCAGCGCGATTTCGAAGAGGTCCCGCTCGGGCACCGTGTCAACGGTCTCGGGATGAGGCTCCTGCGCGTAGGAGGAGGGGTCGATGTCGGCGCCTCCCGCGAGCATCAGGCCGTCGATCAGATCGAGCAGCTGCGAGGCGTCATCAACGAGCTCGGAGTCCGGAGGGATCATCACCGCGAGGCCCCCGGCTCGCTGCACGGCCTGGACGTAGTTGTGCGGCAGCAGCACCGCGGATTGGTCCCATGCGCTCCAACGCGCCCGCTCCAGCGCGGTGCACATGCCGATCACGGGACGTTTCATCCCTACACCATAGGATCAAGCGCGCCCGACCCGCGTCGCGAGCGTCGCGGCCGGCCCGTGTACGCACACGCAGGATGAGAGGAGACCCATGAGCGCGGCGAACATCGAGCTCGAGACCGTCAACGTTCGCGTCGACGACGGCGCGGCCACGATCGAGCTGAACCGGCCCGATGCGCTGAACGCGTGGAACGCACAGCTTGGCGCCGACCTGGTCGCGGCCCTGCGCGGGGCCACCGAGGACGATGCCGTGCGCGCCGTGGTCCTGACCGGAGCCGGCCGCGCCTTCTCCTCCGGTGCGGACCTGAAGGACATCAGCGGCGGTGACGTGACAGCCGACGGACGCCCCGACGTCTACAAGACCCTGACCGAGCGCTACCACCCGGTCATGCGGGCTGTGCGTGAGATGCCGAAGCCCGTGATCGCCGCGGTCAACGGCCCCGCGGTCGGCATCGGCTGCTCGCTCGCGCTGTGCAGCGACCTGATCATCGCCGCCGAGAGCGCCTACTTCCTGCTCGCGTTCGTCAACATCGGCCTCGTCCCCGACGGTGGCTCCTCGCTCTTCGTGCCGACCCGCATCGGCATGGCGCGGGCGACGGAGCTGTCGATGCTCGGCGAGCGGCTGCCCGCGACGCGCGCCCTCGAGTGGGGGCTGATCAACCGCGTGGTGGCCGATGAGAGCCTGCACGAGGAGACGGCGGCGCTCGCCGCACGCCTCGCGGCCGGGCCGACGCGATCCTACGCCGGGACCAAGCGCCAGCTGAACAGCTGGCTGTACTCGCGCATGGAGGAGCAGCTCGAGCTGGAGGCCGGCATCCAGCAGGAGATGGCCGGCAGCGAGGACTTCGTCGAGGGTGCGATGGCGTTCGTCGAAAAGCGCCCGGCGCGCTTCTCGGGAAGCTAGCGGGGCCCGCCGGCACGGGTCGTCAAGCGCCTTCCGTCCGGGGCTGAATAGAATCCCCGCCGCCTTGGGCCACCTCCTCTCCACCACGCTCGCGTTCTTCACCCCGCTGTCGGGGGGCTCGCCGAACGCGAACGAAATCGACAGCCTCTACAAGATCGTCCTCGTCGTGGCCCTGGTCGTGTTCGTGGCCGTCGAGGGGGCGCTCGTGTACGCGCTCGTGAGGTTCCGCAAGCGGCGGGGCGCCGTCCCGGCGCAGATCCGCGGCAATACGCGCCTGGAGGTCGGCTGGACCGTTGGCGCGGCCGTGATCCTGATCGCGCTCGCCGTGATCACGTTCGTGAAGCTGCCCGCGATCCAGAACCCCCCCAACTCGGGCCCGAACGGCGACCAGCTGGCCGGCAGTGGCCGCGTCCTCTACGCGAGCTCCGAGCGCAAGCTGCCGCCCAACGGCAAAGCGCTGAACATCACGGTGATCGGCCGCCAGTTCATCTGGCAGTACGTCTACCCGGGGGCGAACGAACCGGACGGCCTGGGCGCGCCCTACTCATATGAGGCGATGGTCGTCCCGACGAACACGACCGTGACGCTCGACATCGTTGCCTCGGACGTGGTCCACTCGTGGTGGATCCCGGAACTCGGCGGGAAGTTCCAGGCGGTGCCGGGCTACCACAACTACACGTGGTTCAAGATCCCCAAGCCGGGCATCTACCGCGGACAGTGCGCCGTCCTCTGTGGGCGCGGGCACGCTCGCATGCTCGCCACGGTGAGGGCCGTTCCGCCGGCCCAGTTCGATGAATGGCTCGCGAAACAGAAGCGGGAGATCTCAGAAGCAAACGCCGCAGCCCAGGCGGCGCGGGCCAAGCTGAACGGCCAGACCGGCGCAGGACAGGTCGAAAACCCCTAGGACCAGGAGACCAGCTGAGCAGATGGCCACGTACGTAGCCCCGATCCCCCAGGTGAGTGCCAGCCGCGCCCAGCGCCAGGCGAGCGGCTGGACGAGCTGGATCACGACGACCGACCACAAGCGGATCGGGATCATGTACATGGTCACGACGTTCGTCTTCTTCTGCCTGGGCGGAGTCGAGGCGTTGATGATGCGCCTGCAGCTCGGCGCGCCGAACAACACGCTCGTCACGCCGGCCGTCTACAACCAGCTGTTCACGATGCACGGCACGACGATGGTCTTCCTGTTCGTGGTGCCGATGTTCGCGGGGCTCGCGAACTACTTCCTGCCGCTGATGATCGGCGCCCGCGACATGGCCTTCCCGCGCCTGAACGCGCTCTCCTTCTGGCTGCTGCTGGCCGGCGGGGTGGTTTTCTACGCCTCGATCTTCTTCAACCCGCCCGAAGCCGGGTGGACGAGCTATGCGCCGCTGTCGAACGCGAACTTCTCGCCCAGCGGCGGGCAGGACGCATGGATCTACCTGATCCACCTGACGGGACTCTCCTCGATCCTCGGCGCGATCAACTTCTACGCGACGATCGCGAACATGCGGGCGCGGGGGATGAGCTGGGGCCGCCTGCCGCTGTTCATCTGGGCGATCCTGACGTATTCGGTGCTGATCATCTTCGCTATGCCCGTGATCGCCGCGGCCGTGACGCTGCTGCTCACCGACCGGCACTTCGGCACCCACTTCTACGATCCGGCCAACGGCGGATCGCCGCTGCTGTGGCAGAACCTGTTCTGGTTCTTCGGACACCCAGAGGTCTACATCATGGTCCTGCCGGGCTTCGGGATCGTCTCGGAGATCCTGCCGGTGTTCGCGCGCAAGCCGATCTTCGGATACAAGGCGATCGCCGCGGCGACGGTCGCGATCGCGTTCCTCGGCTTCCTCACGTGGGCGCACCACATGTTCACCGCCCCGATACCCGAGGCGATCCTGGTGTTCGTGATGTTGAGCTCGTACTTCATCGCGGTTCCGACGGGCGTGAAGATCCTCAACTGGATCGCCACGCTGTGGCGTGGCACGATCGAATTCAAGACGCCGCTGCTGTTCTGCGCCGGCTTCATAGCGCTGTTCTTGATCGGCGGCATCTCGGGCGTTTTCCTCGCCACCTTCCCCGTAGACTGGCAGCTGAACGAAACCTACTTCGTGGTCGCTCATCTGCATTTCGTGCTGATGGGCGGCTCGGTCTTCACGATCTTCGCAGCGATCTATTACTGGTTCCCGAAGATGACAGGGCGCATGCTCAGCGAAGGACTCGGCAGGCTCAGCTTCGTGCTGATGTTTGTCGGCTTCCTGACCACCTTTCTGATCCAGCACGTCATCGGGCTTGACGGCATGCCGCGCCGGATATACGAGTACGACAACGTGGGAAACCTGCATCTCTACAACCTGATCTCGACGGTCGGCTCCTTCATACTCGGCCTCGGGGTGCTCGTCACGATCGTCAACGTCGCCCGCAGCGTGAAGGTCGGCGTCGTCGCCGGCCCAGACCCCTGGAAGGGCAACACGCTCGAGTGGTTCACGCCGTCGCCGCCGCCGCAGAACAACTTCGACGTGATTCCGGTCGTGCGCTCGGCCGAGCCGATGAAGGACATCCGTCGTGAGGTCCAGCGGCGCACCACCGGCGCGGACGCGACGGGCACTGCCACGGTCCCCTCTGGTGCGACGCAGGTGGGCGTGTAGATGAGCGCCGCGCCGCCCACAGGCGCAGCACCCGCGCTCAAGGCGCCGGGCGGCCTGACCAGTGATCACGGCGGCACGGGCGCGCGGCAGATTCTGAGCGACTACGTCGAGCTGACCAAGCCCAAGGTCCAATCGCTGCTGCTGTTGACGACGATCGCGACGATGTACGTCGCCGGTGATCCCTCGCCGGCGCTGGTGGCGCTGACCTGCCTCGGCGGCTACCTCTCGGCCGGCGGTGCGGGCGCCGTCAACCACTGGTTCGACCGCGACATCGACCTGCAGATGGCGCGCACCGCCAACCGCCCCGTCCCGTCCGGACGGGTCTCCCCACGCGCGGCGCTCGCCTTCGGCTGCACGCTCGCCGCGCTGTCGCTGCTCGAGCTGACGCTGGCCGTCAACCCGCTGGCGGCAGGGCTCTCGTTCGCGGGCTTCCTTGGCTACGTGTTCGTGTACACGGTCTGGCTCAAGCGGCGCACGCCACAGAACATCGTGATCGGGGGCGCCGCCGGCGCGGTGCCCCCGCTCGTCGGATGGGCGGCCGTCACGGGCTCTGTCAGCGGCACGGCGGTGATCCTGTTCTTCATCGTGTTCTTCTGGACCCCGCCCCACTTCTGGGCACTCTCGCTGCTGATGAAGGGCGAGTACGAGAAGGTCGGCGTGCCGATGCTCCCGGTCGTTCGCGGCGAGGCGGAGACGCGCCGGCAGATCCTGCTCTACGCCGTGCTGCTCTACGCGGTCACGCAACTGCCCTTCTGCGCCGGCGGCTTCGGTGCGATCTACCTCGTCTGCTCGCTGACGCTCGGGGTGCTGTTCGTCGCCGGGGCTGTGCGCCTCTACCGCCGCGCGGACCGCGCCTCGGCGCTGCGCCTGTACCTCTTCTCGCTCGCCTATCTGGCGCTGCTGTTCTGCGCGATGGTGGCCGATGTCCATCTATAGAATGCGCCGCCGCCCATGATGACCCGACGCCTGGCGCGCAAGAACATCCGCACGGGGCTGATCGTCGGCGCGATCTGCATGCTCATGTTCGGCCTCACCTTCCTCGTCGCCGCGATCTACGTCTCGTGAGCTCTCTCGACCCAGAGGTCCCGCCCGCGGGCGAGGAGGTCCATCTTCCCGGGCCGTCGATCCTTCCGGTCCTCACGGGGGTGGGAATCACGCTTGCGCTGGTCGGGGTCACGACCTTCATCGTGCTGAGCATCATCGGCGGCATCCTCACGCTCGGGTGCGTGGTGCGCTGGGTCAAAGACACGCGCCACGACGTCGACGAGCTTCCGCTCGACGCGCATATCGACGGCTGAGCGCCGGCGCCCGACAGAGGTCGGCGCGCAGGCCGCAGGCGTCGAAACGGTCGCGTCGTGGTCCTAAGCGTCGGTGGCGAGGCGTTCGTGGACGGATCGTACGGCGCTGGATCCCTCGCCCACCGCGGCAGCGACTCGCTTCAGGGAGCCGTGGCGGACGTCTCCGGCGGCGAACACGCCGGGGGCAGACGTCTCGAACGGCAGAGGATCAGACGCGCCAGTCAGGGATTCCGGCAGCTGGCGATCGGTGAGCACGAATCCGCGTCGGTCGAGCAGCACGTCGGGCCCCAGCCAGCCGGTGGCCGGGGTCGCGCCGATGAAGCAGAACAGCCCTGAGCTGGGAATCGTCTGCTGCTGGCCCGTCGCCGTGTGCCTGAGCGTCACCTGCTCGAGATGGCCCCCACCGGCCAGCCTCTCGACTTCGACGCCCGTGAGGAGATCGATTCTCGGGTCGGCCTCGATCCGCTCGATCAGGTACTGAGACATGGTCTGCGTGAGATCGTCGCGGCGGATGGCGAGCGTGACCCTGCAGCTGTGCTGGGCGAGGTAGATCGCCGCCTGGCCGGCCGAGTTGCCGCCACCGATCACCAGGACCGACGTCCCGTCGCACGCGCGGGCCTCGAGGTCGGTCGCCGCGTAGTAGACGCCGGCGCCCTCGAAGCGCTCCAGGTCATCGACGTCGAGGCGGCGGTAGCGGGCCCCCGAGGCGACGATCACCGATCTGGTCGGGATCTCACTGCCGTCTCCGAGGACGACCGCATGGAACCCCGTCTCGGCTCGCAGGCCCACGACGTCGCACGGGGCGTTGAGGCGAGCCCCGAGGCGCATCGCCTGGACGGCAGCTCTCGCCGCGAGGTCCCCGCCGGAGATGCCGTTGGGGAATCCCGCGTAGTTCTCGATCCGCGAGCTCGCTCCCGCCTGGCCGCCGATCGCGACGGCATCCAGGGATACGGTCCGCAGACCCTCCGACGCGCCGTAGACCGCCGCGGCGAGCCCGGCCGGGCCACTGCCCACCACGACCAGGTCGAAGATGTAGCCGGGCGTGGGCTGGAACGTCAGCCCGAGATGCTCGGCGAACGTCGCGGGCGAGGGGCGGCGCATGGTCTCGGTCGCGGTGATCACAGCGGGAATGTCGCGCCGGGTCAGGCCCATGCTCGCGAGCAGCGCATCGGCGTCCTCGGCGTCCTCGACGTCGACCCACGCGTGCACGAGCCGCGAGTGCTCGGCGAATCCGCGCAGTGCCGTCGCCTCGGGCGAGTATCGAGAGCCGATGATGCGGATGGCCTGCGCGCCCTCTCCGGACCTGAGGATCTCACGCCGGGCCACGAGCGCAGCGAAGATCGTTTCGGCGAGCTCGGGCCGCAGGCTCATGAGCCTGCGGAACTCCTCCTGCTCGACAACGAGCACCCGTCCGGCCCGGGTTACGCGGGCGGTCAGGAAGCGTCGCTGGCCGGTCAGCAGGTTCAGCTCACCCACGAAGCCGCCCGGGCCATAGACGGCGATCGGCGCCGCCTCGGCGCCCTCGGGTGGAACGATCTCGACCTCACCCTCGAGGACGACGAACAGCTGGTAGGAGGCCTCGCCAGCCTCGAACAGCGACTGTCCGGCGGCGACCGGTTGCTCGGTGCCGAACGAGGCCACCTCCGCGAGCTGCGCGGGACTGAGAACGGGAAAGGCGCGTTCCTCGACAGGCGTGCTCATCGGCCCGCCCCAGAGCGATTCGCGCTCAACTCGTGAGCGCCTTCAGCAGGCTAGCCGCGTCGTAAGGGCCCAGATGTACCACGCCGTCGATGAACAGGGTAGGCGTTCCGCGCACCTCGCCCGATGCGACCCCGCTGTCCACGTCGCGGCGAACGCGTGCGAGCACGCCGTCGCTGGCCCGGTCGCTATCAAACTGCTCGACGTCGAGCGCGAGCTCTGCCGCATACCGGCGCAGGTCATCGTCCTCGAGTGCGTGCTGGCGGTGGAACAGCAGCGCATGGATGCTCCAGAACTGATCCTGCAGTGAAGCCGCCTCCGCGGCGGCCGACGCTGCCAGTGCGTGCGGGTGGATCTCGGTCAGGGGGAAGTGCCGGAAGGCGAAACGGACACCCTCTCCGAGCTGGTGCTCGACCTGTTCGATCTCTCGCAGCGCCAGGCGCGAGTACGGGCACTCGTAGTCGCCGTACTCGAGGATCAGACGGCCAGTCGTGGGACCCCGAACGTGGTCGACGGCTTCGTCGAGCGGCTCCATGGTCACGATGTTTTGAGCGGGCCGCGTCTCGGGGCTGTTCATGACGCGGCCCCCTGACCCTGTTCGA
>JAOPZM010000086.1 GCA_025964115.1 Solirubrobacterales bacterium | reverse complement strand
TACGGCGAACGCCACCGGGTCAAGTCGGGCATAACAGGCTGGGCGCAGGTCCACGGCCTTCGCGGTCCGACCACACTCGCCGAACGTGTGGAGTGGGACAACTACTACATCGCCCACTGGTCGATCGGACTGGACCTCAAGATCCTGGCGCTCACCCTCGTCGCGATGTTCCGCGACGCCGAGTGATCAGATCGTCGCCTGGGCGTCCCGGGCGGGTCCGGCCCACCGCTGGAACACGCGCACTCGAAGGCCGCTGCTGCCCAGGACCGCAGGCAGCGCCAGCCTGAAGTGGTTGAAGCGGTCGAGCGTAAAGAGGGCCCGGTAGCGCAGGACGCTGCCCTGGAAGGCTTCCAGCTGCATGATGTCGCCCACCGGGGCCGAGCCGCTGGCGATCGTCTGGCCCCGGGCGGTGCGCAGCGAGAGCGCTACCTGGCTCGGGTTGGCGAGGGGTGAGGCGAGGGCGTCCGAAAGGGCGGCGAACGACGGCTTGCGGGCGCCGCTGCTGGTGAGCAGTCCGAACTGTTCGGCGTGGTTGTCCTGGAGGTCGTAGACGACCTCGGCCGCCACGTATGGCGTGCGCGCCAACGAATGCAGGACGTTCGCGAGGTTGAGCGCCTGCGTGCCGCGCGTGACGCACGCCTGTTCCTGCTCGATCCTGTGCCTGGGATAGCAGCTGCTCCAGCCGAACTCGTCGAGCCATAGGGGAGTGCCGTCGCCGTTCTGGAGCTGCGCTTCATGGATTTCGCGAATTGCCGTGAGCACGAGCGTGTAGTAGTGAACGGCGAGCCCGTCGTAGTAGCCCTTGATGCCGGCTGCGTAGAGCGCCCGCAGAAAGACGCCGTTGGAGCCCACGAGCGATCCGCCGAGGACGGGTACCTGCGGGTTGGCCTGCTTGATCGCCCGGTAGGCCGCCTTGAGGATGGCCGCGTACCGCACCGCCTTGTGCGGCCCCGCGAAGTACAGCTCGTTGATCTGGTCCGGCTCGTTCCACACTTCGATCGCCGCGAGCCGCGTGCCGTAGCGCTGGGCGAGGAAGGCCACGAAGCTCGCGTAGTCGGCTGCGTGGCGCGGAGGCCACGCGTTCGCACGGCCAGCCCGGCGGGGGTTGCAGCGGTGCAGCAGCGAGGCGGGCGCCGAGGAGGCCCAGCACGGAGTGCTGTCGACGAGCACGATCACACGGATGCCGGCCGCCGAGGCCGCGGCGAGGAGCCGGTCCATGCCGGCCAGCGCGGTAGCGTCGATCTTCGTGTCGGACGGCTCGAACGTGGACCACGCCGCCTCGACGCGGACGAGCTTCGCGTGGAGCTTCGCGGCGGCTGCGATCTCCGCCTGAGCGTGCTGTCCGTCGGCCATGTTGCCGAGGCTCGCGACGTTGACCCCGCCGAGCGGCGGGGTGGATGATGCACGTCCGGCTGTCGGGGCCTGCGCGTTGCCCGCGCTCGCGAAGCAGCACGTCAGCGTAAGCCCAACTGCGAACAATGCGATCGATCGGGCAAGGCATCCTGCCGGCCCCCTGAGGCATCCAGCCATCCGCGCAGCATAGACGCCCGCCTTCCGCCCTGCGCCGCTGGCAAGCGGTAGGAGGGGTGCGATCCGAGCTCGCGCACGCCGCCTGCGAAGCCCTGGACGGCCCGTCGAAATCGCTGGAGGTACGCTGTTGTCAGTCATGTCGCCGACCTGGATCTGGATGCAGATCGCCATCATCGTGTTCGTCCTGGTCGGAATGGTCGTGGCCATCACCAAGCTCGCGTGAGCGCGCCTATCGGAGGCCGCTCCACCAGCGCCTGCGCGCCTGCGCGCCACCCGGGGCGCTTGCCTGCGGCCGGGACGGGATCTCGGAGCCTTCGAGGATCGCGCTCGGCACTTCGCGAGTGAGCCAGTCGGCGAGCGGCGCGAGTCCCGCTCGCTCGAGCTCCGTCGCGATCCCGGGGGCGCGGTCCCTGTCGTCGTGTGCGTCGGAGGCGACGTTGTGAACCATGTCCGCACGAACGAGCTCGAGCGCGAAGCGGCGCACCTGGCGCCCGAAGGCCCCGACGAGCGAGCCGGCCGTGATCGAGGTCAGGGCTCCGGCGTCGACCAGTGTTTCCAGGAGCTCCGGCTCGCGGTGAAAGACCGGACAGCGCTCCGGATGTGCGAGGACGATGCGGTGCCCGCGCCGCTGCAGGTCGAGCAGGATCGGCCCCAGCCGGGTGAAGCTCCGTTGGAATGGAGGCTCCATGAGCAGCCAGGGGCCGCCGCCGAGGCCGAGGACGGAGAGCTCTGAACGGTCGAGCTCTCCGACATGGGTGATCGCGACCTCTGCGCCGGGCCGTACCTCGATCGACACGCCCTCCGCCTGCAGGCGTGGGTTCAGCTCGCCGACGAGCCGGCGGATCGTCTGGGCGTCGTTTCGATAGCGCGAGCTGACGTGGGGCGTCGCGACCATCACGCGGGTGCCACCGCCCGCGGCGGCACGCGCCATCGCCATCGCGCCCTCGATCGTCGCAGGGCCGTCGTCGATGCCGGGGAGCACATGGCAATGCAGGTCGATCACAGCGCCGAACGATAGGCGAGCACCCCGGCGCTGGTGGAGGCAGGAGGATATGATCCGCGCCGGCTGGCCGCAGTAGCCCAGCCACGCTCAGGCCACGCAAAGCCGGCAAGGGAGGATCATGTTCAAATCGATCGTGGTGGGCACCGACGGCTCCGATACGGCCGCGCAGGCGGTGCGACAGGCCGTTGACCTGGCCCGCGCTGTGGGGGCGAAGATCGAGCTGGTGAGTGCGTATGAGCCCGTGCCGGCCCAGCGCCTGGCCCAGGAAAGGCGCCAGGCGCCCGAGGACCTGCAATGGGCCATAAATCCTCGTGAGGACGTGGACGCCACCCTCGAGGCGGCCGCGGCGGTGGCAAGCGAGGCGGGCGTGACGGCCGAGACCTACGCGCGCCAGGGCGATCCGGCCGATGCGATCCTGGATGTCGCCGAAGAGCAGGAGGCAGACCTGATCGTCGTCGGCAACAAGGGCATGACGGGAGCCAAGCGGTTCCTGCTCGGCTCGGTGCCGAACAAGGTCTCTCATCACGCGCCGTGCTCGGTGCTGATAATCCGCACAACATGATCCGGTCGCCGACACTCCCCGTATGAGGTGCCCCGGATCGGCCTAGGGAGCGGCAGGCTGGCTCGCCATCTGCGGCTCGCAGCCGATCCGCATACGTGGACGGCCGTGGCCGGCAACGCGCGCTGGCGCCGCCAAGACACGTGCCCGAGCCCGAGCAGGCAGCAGACCGGGGACCCGCCGACGGTCGTCCGGTGGCCCGCTCGCTACGAGCACCCGGTCGCGGCCTTCTTCGTGCAGCCGATCAGGGAGGGGTTTAAGGCCGTCGTCTCCGTCGATACCGCAGAGATCCCGCAGGCCCACAAGGGAATCGTGATGATCGAAGTCGATCATGGCGAGGGACCCCGGCGCGTCGCGCTCGACTACTACGACTTCACGCATGTCAACGCCGAATGCGCGGCCGAGGTCGACACGTACTTCAAGTTCCAGTACCAGCGCGGCGGCTATCCCGAGTTCGCCAACGTGAGCCCGGGGGGCTACATAACCGACAAACCCTTTCTCTACGCCCACTGGTGCCGGCTGCGGGCTCTGCGGCGCGGGACGCGACCGACGTCCGAGGTCTTCGGGCGCTACGGGCTGAGGTTCGGCGGCCCGGTGCGCGAAGCGGCGATCGAGCGGCTGCGCTCGGACGGACGCTTCGACTACTCAGGCGGCACGCGCCGGACACACCACACCCGCTACCTGCGCGAAATGGCAAGTGCCGGCGTGTGCGTCGACCTGCCAGGCCAGGGGCCGTTCTGCTGCCGCCTCGTGGAGGGCCTCGCGATGGGCTGTTTCATCATCGCCGCCAGGCACACGGCCGAAATGCCGGTGAAGCTGCGCGACGGGGTCGAGATCGTCTACTGCGAGGAGGACCTCAGCGACCTGGGCGACCTGTGCGCCGAATACGCCCGCGACGACAGCAGGCGGCTTCCGATCGAAGCGGCGGCGGCGCGCTACTTCGACGAGCACCTGCACCCGGTGAGAATGGGCGAACGCTATCTGCGGGTTGTTCGCGGCGGCCCGGGTGCACCGACGCCGGGGGCCGGCAGCCGAGCGGAAGGGCCGGCCGGCGGGACCTCAGCGGGCGGCCAAGCGCCCGGCGAGGCCCCTGACCCCGCTCGCTAGTTCGCGCGTCGTCGCAGGGGCGAGGAGCGCCAGCAGTCCGAGATACACGACGGCTCCGAGGGCCGCCTGCGCCGCGATCAGCACCAGGCCGAGCGCCGTCCCGTGCCGATCGGCTCTGACGGCGAAGTGCTCGAGCAGGAACAGCCCGCCGCCCATCGCGACGGAGGCGAAGGCCGCTGGCCAGATCTCGCGCTGCATCCGGGTCAGAGACATGTCGAGCGCCTGGGCCATTCCCCATATCGCGTAGGCCGCGACACCGACGGCGCTCACCGACATCCCGATGGTGACGCCGACGAGGCCGAATGGCACCAGTGCTCCCACGCAGATGGTCGTCAGAACGAGCGAGAGGCCGTGCATGCGCGGGAGCATGTCGGGGCGGCCATACGCCTTCCACGCCTCGCTCGCCAGCGAATCCAGCGACAGCGCGGCGCAGTAGCCGGCGAGCGCCATCGCGCCATAGCCCGCATCTCGCCACCTCGCGCCGAACAGCAGCACCACCGCGGGCGTGCCGAGGGGCACGAGCAGCAGGCCTACGGGGAAGCTCGTCGCGGACACCCAGCGGAGTGCCCGCAGCACCGCCATCTGGAACCTCTCCCTGTCTGTCGCGATTCGCGAGAACGCAGGCAGGAGCACATAGCCGCCGACGTTCACGAGCGCCCTCAGCGGCTGGGTCGCGACGCGAAAGGAGTACGTGAACTGGCCCAGCGCTCCCGCACCGGAGAAGCGTCCGAGCAGCACGACGGGGATTTCCATCGTCACTCGCCGGATGAACTCGGCGCCGACGACGGATCGGCCGTAGCGCGCGAGCTCCCTCCACATCGCGAACGAAGCCCGACTGGGGTGGGGTCGCCAGCCGGCCAGCGCCCATGCGGCCACGACGTTCACGAGGGCCGCCGCATATGTGCCGATGACGAGCGACCAGACGCCCAGACCGTAGGCGCCCGCGGTCACGGCTCCGGCGGCGAAGGCGAGCACGCTCAGCGGGTCGATGATGACGCGCCGGAAGAAGGAGAAGCGACGCTGCAGGTGGGCGTCGGGGACCAACGCGATCAGGCGCAGGAACATCGTGGCAGCCATCACCCCGGCCACGTCACGCGCGGTGTGGCTGTGAAAGTAGAGGCCGACGAGAGGCGCCGTCGCCACTCCCACGATCGTGAGCAGGATCCCGCCGGCGGCCGTCGCCAGGAGCGCCGAGTTGAACGCCTCGTCGAGCTTGTCCGGTCGGTGGATCAGTGCCGCGAGCATGCCGGACTCGCCGACGATCGTTCCCACTCCGGCGACGATTGAGCCTGCGGCGAAGATCCCGAACGCCGCTGGAGTGATCAGCTTGGCCAGGGCGAGGTACGTCGCGAACGTCAGCACCTGGCTCGCGCCGTAGCCCGCCCCTGCGAAGCTCACGCCGCGCAGGACGACCCCGGCGAGCCCAGGCGGTTGCCGATCGGTGGGTTCGGCGTGGTCGCTCAGCGGGATCCCCCGCCGATCGTGGAGTGGGAGGCCCTCGGTGCTCCGGCGACCCGGTGGCTAGTAGGTCGCAAGCCAGTCACGCAACGCCACATCCTCCTCGAGCGGCGCTCCATCCACGCCCGGTCCTCTCCGGCGCATCCGAAAGTGCCACGCGGCTGCCCGAAGTATCTGCACCCGGTGCGGGTTTCCCAACAGCAGGCGTGAGACGCCGGCGAGGAGCTGCCGTGGGCTGCGTTTGTGCAGCGCGTCGATCGACACCTCACACAGCTGGACACCGCGGCGCCGGGGCAGGCACTCGCTGAGGCGATCGTCGACCTCGGCGACCACGTCGATCAGCTGCTCGTCGGCGGGAGACATCGCCGGGGTCCAGCGGTTGCCGCCGTGGCGGCGATGGATGCAGACGATCTCCGGCACGTATGCGGGCTCCCCACGACGCGCCAGCGACAGCCAGAAGGCGTGATCCTCCGCGAACACCATCCGCGTGTCGAAGCCGCCGAGATCGAGCGCGATCTCGCGATCGACAAGCGCTCCCCCCGAGGGCACCGAGTTGCGGACGAACAGGCTGCAGAGGTAGTCCTCGCGCTCGCCGGGACCGGGCCTGATCACCCCCTCCGCGCTCCAGCCGGCTGCGCCGCGCCTTGCCACCAGCGCGTGGCCGAACGCAAACGGCGCTCCCGGCTGGGAGCGGAGCGCGCCGTAGAGACGCTCAAGGGCACGTGGGTGCAGCAGGTCATCGGAGTCGATGAACGAGACGGCCGCGCACGAGGCAGCCGACAGGCCCGCGTTGCGCGCCGCCGATGGACCCCATCCGCTCCCCGTGTTGCGCACATGGCGTGCGCCCGCGGCCCGGATCACCGCCTCGGTATCGTCGGTCGAGCCGTCGTCGGCGACGATCACCTCGCTCGGGGGCAGAGTCTGCTGGCCAACGCTGCGCAGCGTCTGCTCGAGCAGCCTGGCGCGATCCTTCGTGGGGATCACGACCGAGACGCCCTGACTGGAGCTTTGGGTGGGGAGTCTCGGCATCGGCGAGCTAGCTGTTGGGGATAGGCCTGGCTCGGGTCTCCGGGTTCCGCGCGCCTCGCGGCCACTATATCCGCCGCCTCGGATCTCCCGTGCGGGGCCGCAAGCGAGCGCGCAAGGACACATAACGCCGGCAAGAACGCCGGCAGAACGAGCTTTCCGGCTGGACGGCCAGGCCATGCCCGTACAGCCGTCCAACGAATCTTGCAGGACTGTCGCCGCTCGCGGCCGCCTCCGATGGAGGAAGTGTTGCCGGACGGGTGGAGGCCCGGGCGCACAGGCATGGAGGCCAGCAGTGCCGGCGAGTGGACCCGGTCGGGCGTCGCCCGGCACTGGAACGAAAGGCCATCCGACATGCGATCATCGATGCGAGCCGTGCTTGTGATGCTCTCCTGCGTATGGGTTCTCGTCTCCCCGTGCGTGGGCTCCGCCGAAACTGTCGGGCACTACGACTCGGCGACCACCACGCCAGCCGCATTCGCGAACCCGGCCCTCTCGGCGCGTCGTAACTCCTACATCGACCTGCAGGCATGGGAAGGCGCGAAGGCCGCCGAACTGAAGGCGGCGAACCCCAACCTCAAGGTCCTCGTCTACCAGAACCTGGGCGCCATGACCCAGGGCGTCGGACCGAACGGGCTCAGCTCGAGTGGCGTCAACTACGCCGAAGCGGACGCCGCGCACCCAGACTGGTTCCTGAAGGGCTCAAGCGGGGAACGACTCGCGTTCGAAGACTTCAAGTGGCTTTGGGCCGCCGACGTCGGCAACCCCGAATACCAGCGTCTGTGGGCGGCCAACGTGATCCGCCTGCTGCGCAGCGGCCCGTGGGACGGCGTGATGATGGACGACACGAACACGACCAACCGCTACCACTTCAATCCCTCCTCGAGGGTCGCGCAGTACCCGACCGACGCCGCCTACCAGAAGGCCGTGCGCTCGATGCTCGAATCCGTCGGTCCGGCGATCCAGGCGGCGGGCAAGCTGGCGATCCCGAACATGGGGTCCTGGAGCGAATATCCGGCGGTCGTCAAGGAATGGCTCCCGTTCGTGAGCGGTGGAATGGACGAGATGTTCGTCAAGTGGTCGAAGTCCGCCGGTCAGGGATACCGGGGCAGCCACGAATGGGAAGCACAGGTTGGCGAGATCGCCACGACCGAGGCGATGGGCAAGCACTTCATCGCGATCACGCAGGCGGAACCGAGCGACGCCCAGGGGGCGCGCTACGGGTGGGCCTCCGCGCTGCTCGCGGGCAACGGTCACACGCTGTTCCAGGCCTCGAACGGGCACCTCGGCGAAGAAACCTGGCTGAGCGACTACGAAGTCGAACTCGGGTCGCCGAGCTCGAGCCCGGCTGCCGTCGGCAACGGCGCATGGGAGCGCTACTTCACCAACGGGCTGGTGGTCGTCAATCCGACGGCCACGCCCGTGTCGGTCAACTTCGCCGGAACGTACTCGGGCGACGGTCTCGCCAACGCGACGGCGGCCACCGTGGGGCCGCACGGCGCTCTGGTCCTCACGGGCGCAGCGGCGAGCACGGCGGCCGCGGGTCCTTTGGCGCGGGCGGCGTCGCTGGGCTCGGGCCTGATGCTGATGGCCTCACGCTTTCAGGCCGTGACGGGCTCGCCCGGCGCGAAGGCGTCACATCACCATCGCCGGGCATGGCGGGCACGGATGCGATGCCGGCGCGTCAGCGTCGTCGCTCAGCGTCGGCATGCCAGGCACATGCGCATCGTGTGCGCGGTCCACCGGTCCAGGCCGGGCAGCAGTCACGCGGTGCGGCTGCCCTTGGCGGCGAGCAGGCGCGCGTAGAGCTCTGAGAGCGTGCGCGCGTTGCGCTCCGCGGTGAAGCGCTCCTCGACGCGTTGCCTCGCCGCGCGCGTGCGCAGTGCCGTCTCGGCGCTGTCCGCACGGGTCAGCTCGATGGCGCTGGCGAGCGCGTGCGGGTCCCCGGGCGGGACCATCCGCGCGACACGCTCGTCGACGATCTCCGGGATCCCCCCGACGGAGCTCGCGACCACCGGCACGCCGCCGGCCATCGCCTCGAGCAGCGCCAGCGGCGCATTCTCCACGTAGGAGCAGATGACGAACACGCCCAGAGTCCGGAGCGCCTCGTCCGCCGGAACGAACCCCGGCCATCGGATGCGCTCACCCAGGCCGAGCTCATGTGCGCACGCTTTCAGCGGCTCCGCCTGCGAGCCCGACCCGTAGCAGGCGAAGCGCCAGTCCGGATGGCGCTCGGCCAGGTACGCGGCAGCTTGCAGGAAGACCTCGAGTCCCTTGACGGGCTCGAGCAGCGAGAGCGTGCCGATCAGCTCGCCCCTGCCGGGCGGCTGTGCCGTGGGCTCGATGCCGTTGGGCACCACGACAATCTTTCGCCTTGGGTAGCCCACCCGCGTGATCAGCGCCTGGGCGATCGCCTGCGAGGGGACGACGATCGCGTCACAGCGGGCGCTGAGGGCGGCGTCGAGGCCACGGTAGAGCAGCGTCGCGCGTAGCCCCGGCCGCGCGGGGCCGGCCGGCGGAGGCAGGTAGGGCTCCGGCAGCCCGTGGGTCGTGTAGACGCGAACTCCTCCTCGAGAGGGTCGCGGGCCGATCCGGGTCCACAGGCCCGACCGCCGGTCGTGGGCGTGCACCACGTCCGCGCCGCGCGCCAGCTGCGACACGCGCGCCGCGCCGAGCGCGTCGGCCTGATGGCGCAATGGAGCCACCTCCGCGCGCACGCCGTCCGTCGCGAACCGCTCCGCGAGCTCGGCGTTGGCACAGGTGACGAGCACGGACGCCCCCATGCGGGCGAGGCCCCGTGCGAGCAGCAACGCCTGCTCGATCGGCCCTCCACGGTCGATCGATGTGACGAGGACGACCCTCACCGAGGCGTCGCCGGAATCGCGCGTCCCAGTCCGCGTGGCGCTTCGGATACCTCGAGCTCCTCGGATCGCTGCTCGGCCGAGTTGCGGGCGAGCACCACGGCGAGCCCTCCGATCAGCCAGAACGGCGAGGTCAGTTCCTCGCTCAGGAAGAAGGCGGAGACGACCGCGATGATCAGCGACGCCTGCAGCGCCGTCGTGATCCGCTGCAGATCGCGATCCAGATCGAGCGACGCGCGCTGCCCCACTTTCCGCAGCAGCAGCCAGGCGCCCAGCAGATAGGCGAGGACCAGCATCAGCGCCGGGAGCCCCTCCTCGGCGAGGATCTCGAGGTAGGTGTTGTGCGTCACCGGGTGTTCCAGCGCGCCTCCGACGTTGTTGCTCAACAGCGGCGTTGCCTCGGTAGGAAAGCGTCCAGGTCCCACGCCGGTCAGCGGCCGTCGCTCACCGAGCTTGATCGCGGCACCCCAGAAGACTTCGCGCGATTCCGTGTTGCTGTGCGCCACGTGGCCCTTCTGATGCAGCGCGACGTCGATCAGCGGTTTCCACAGGGTGAAGGCGAGCGCAACCACCACGAGCGCGCTGACGAGTCCGCCGGTGACCACCCAGAGCGGGATGCGGCGGGTGACGATTCCCCACACCACCAGCGCCCCGAGCCCCACGAGCGCGCCGCGCGAGAGCGTGGCGAGCATCGCGCCGGCGATGGCGACGAACGAGATGCTCCACAGCAGCCGCCTGCGCCTGTCGGCTCCGATCAGGTAGCTGACGATCGGAAGAGCGCAGGCGAGCAGGTAGGCGAAGTCGTTCGGGTCCTGCAGCGGGCCGGCGGCGCGGAAGTCCTTGCCGTGATGGCCGACGAACAGAACCAGCGCGTAAACGGCCGCGGCGGTGACCGCGGTGGCGAACCAGCGCATCGCGCGCCGGATCTCCTGGCGCCCGTCGACGAGCTGGATGATGAGGAAGAAGAACGTGACGAGGAGCACCCACCGAACGAGCGTGGTGGTGCTTTCCGAAGGGTCGGGGGCGGTCACGAACGAGACCGCGACCCACACCAGGAGGGCCGCGACGACGCCCATCAGCCCAGGCAGCTGGATGCTTGCGCGACGGTTTCGGACCATGCTCAACACGTATGCGAGCAGCACGAGCGCTCCGATGCCCTTGACCGTGGAGAATTCGGCGCTCGGGTAGTGGAGCTTGTTCTCCCACGGCAGCGCGGCAACCATCGCGAGCAGCACGAGGTCGGCTCGAGTGGTGACGATCACGATGCCGACGGCCGCCGCGATCAACCCAACCGCGACCAGCGGGATGCGCGCGGCTATGGCTCCCATCGCTAGCCCGAGCAGGGCCGCGCCCGCAATGGCCCGCATGTCCCGCTGCAGAATCGCAGCGCTCACGGCCTCACCCGTGGAGAATCGAGCCGGGCTGTGGGATGAACGACTGCCCGTAGCCGTAGCCGCCGAACGCCTCGTCGTCGCGTTCGGCGAAGTTCAGCACGAGCCCGAGCGGGTTTGCCTGTGCGAAGCGAAGCTTCTCGACGACGGAGGACACCGTCGTCGTCCTCGTGCGGTCCACCGCGACGACGACCAGGACCCCGTCGACGTAGCGCGCGATCAGCGGCGCGTCGCTCACCGGCAGCACCGGTGGCGAGTCGATCAGCACGATGCCCCCTTCCTCGCGCAGCTCGCGCAGGACGGCGCGCAGGCGGACATGCAGTATGTCCGGAGCGTTGGCGGGAATCAGCCCGCTAGTGAGCACCGATACGTTCGTGAAGGTCGTCGGCTGGGGCGAGAGCTCGCTGTCGGGCAGCAGCAGCGCCGTGGATAGCCCGACCTTGTTGTCAAGCCCGAAGATCTCATGCTGGCGCGGATTGCGCAGGTCGGCGTCGACGATCGTGATCTTGATCCCGATCTGCCCGAGGGCGACCGCGAGGTTCGCCACGACGGTCGACTTGCCATGACCGGCGCCGGCGCTGGTGACCTGGATCGTGCTCGGCTGCTCGTCGGTGAGCAGCTCGACGTTCGCGCGCAGGGCGCGAAACGCCTCCCGCACGAATTCGTGCCCAGGGGCGTTCCAGATCAGCTGCGCCTGCCCCTTGGCGAGCGTGCGCTCACGCGGCAGCCGACCGATGACGGGAAGCCCCGTCAGCTGCGTCAGCTCGACGGGATCCTCGACGCTGTTGCGGAAGCGATCGAGCAGCAGCGCGTAGAGCACACCGGCTATCAGCCCCAGCAGGGCCGCCACGGAGATGATGAGCGGCGGTCGCGGCTGGAGCGGCGTGAACGATTCGATCGGCGGGTTGATGACGTTGGCAACGAGCAGCCCGTTGCCTTCAAGCGAATGTACGAACGCCTGTGTGATCGCTCTCGCGGTCTCCTCGGCTCCGCGCGGACTCGTGTCGGTGCCGCTGATCTGCAGGATGCCGCCGCTCGCGCCCGTCGACGTGCTGACCGTGCCGGGGACCTTGCGACCGAGGATCCCGCCGGCGGCGAGGCGCGTTTGTCGAGACTTCGCGACTTCGGCGTACGTCGCGAGCAGAGCCGCGAGGTTTTCGGATGGAAGGAAGTTCTGACCCTTGGCGGGGTTGGGCGTGAAAGCGATCGTCGCGGTCGACTGGTAGCGCTTCGGCTTCGAGTACGCGTAGGCGGCTGCAGCGACGACGCATAGTCCGAAGACGACAGCCACGACGAGACGGCGCCTCCAGACGATGTCTACGAAGTCGCGGAATTGCATATCTCTATGTCGGCCGGCCAGCTACGGAGCCTTAGCTCAGCTGCCCTGAGAGCCACGCCCGGTCGGGCGCGAGAGGCATTCTGGAAGTGGATGTCGCGTCGCAATGGGAGCATCCGGACGGGTAGCGCTCGGTCATTCCTGCAGGGCAACCTCATGATAGACGCCGACTAGGCGATCGATCATCGCCTCGCGCGTGAAGTGACGCTCTACCCGCAGGCGTGCCGAGTTACCCATCGCCGCCCGTCGCTGCGGGTCATCGAGCAGGCCGATCAGCGCCTGTCCGAGTGCAGGGACGCTGCCGGCCGGCACGAGCAGCCCGCTCTCTCCGTGGACCAGCGCCTCGCCGACTCCGCCAACGTCGCTCGCCACGATCGCAGCGCCTGCGGCCATCGCCTCGAGGATCGCGTAGGGGAAGGCCTCGGCAAGAGAGGGATGCACGAACACGTCGGCCCCCCGCAGCGCCGCGAGGGGGTCGGAGCTCCGGCCGAGGAAGTGGACCGCCCCGCCCACGCCCGCGTCGCGTGCCCGAGCCAGCAGCGACTCGCGCTCGGGCCCCTCGCCCCAGATCGCGACCTGCAGGTTGCGGTGGTGGGAGAGCAGCGCCGGGGTCGCGTCGATCAGGGTCTCGATTCCCTTGCCCGGGCGCAGCTGCGTGAGAACGCAGATGACCGGGCCGGAGCCACCCAGCTCGACCATTCGCGGATCGGCCGGGCCCGGATCGACGACGTCGATCCCGTTGTAAATGACCCTAACGCGGCTCCTTAAGCCGACGGAGCCTCCCAACCTCGCCTCGGCCTCGCACACGCACACCACGCGGCTGGCGAGCGGAGCGAGCGCCCGCTCGATCTCGCGGTAGGCGAGCCGTTCACGTGAGCTCGAGAACCATCCCGCGAACGCGTATCCGTGCGGCGTGTAGAGGACCGGCGTGCGGGGCCGCGACAGCCTGGCCATGCGCCCGACGGCGCCGGCCTTCGAGCTGTGGGCGTGGAGCAGGTCGGGCTTCAGCAAGCGCAGGATGCCAGCCAGCCGCTTGAGGGCCGTGAGGTCGGCTGCAGGCGAGACCGCCCGACCGAGGTCGAGCGGCAGGTGCCTCACACCTGGCGGCAGCCCCGACATTCCCTCCGGAGCCGACGGTCCGCACAGGACGATCTCATGTCCCCGCGCGGACAGGCATTCGGCGAGGTCCCTGACGTGGCGGCCGACGCCGCCGCCCGTCGGCTGGTAGAGCTGCACTATCCGGCTCATGCTCGCGAGCCACCCGGCTCCGGCCGCCTCGCCGCACCCGCTCGGCGGCCGCGACTCCCGCGGTCGGCGCGTCCGCCTGCACCTATCATCCCGGCGGCATGGCTCGCACGAACGGTCACGATGCTCGAATCGGCGTTCTCACGCTCGGTCTTTACGTCGGGACGTGCTACGGCGGGGCCGAGCGCGTCGCCTTCGAGTTCGCCAAGCGCCTGGATCCGGCGTGCTTCAGGCGCTACCTGTGTGTGGTGAATGCGCCCCCGGAGGACCGGCGCGCGGTTAACGAAGCCGATCTGCACGAACTCGAACAGCTCGGAGTCGATGTTCTGAGGCTCGAATGTGAGTCGTTCCTGTCGAATGTGGCGTGGGCGCGCCTGTACAAGCTACTGCGGCGCGAGTCGATCGGTGTGATCCACGCGCACATGCCGCGCGCGAGCGTGCCGGGGACCGTGATCGGGCGTCTCGCACGCACCCCGGTGATCGTGAGCCACGAGCACACGTGGTCGTTCGAGGGGATGCCCGTTCGCAGGTTCCTCGACCGAAACGTCGTCGCCCGCGGCAGCGACGTCGTCCTGGCCGTCTCCGAGCGCGACCGCCAGCAGATGATCGAGGTCGAGCGGATCCCGGCGGAGTGCATCAGGGTCCTCCCCAACGGAATACCGACCCCCTCCGAGAACGGGCTCTCGGTGAGAGGCGACCTCGGCGTGCCCCCCGAGGTCGGACTGATAGGCGCCGTCGGCCGGCTCTATCCGCAGAAGGGCTACGACGATCTGATCCGCGCGATCGCAGTGCTCAAGGAGAGCTATTCCCGCCCGTTCTGCTGCCTGATCTTCGGCCACGGCCCTGAGGAGGGCACGCTGAGGGCGCTGATCGACGAGCTCGGTGTCGCCGGCGAGGTCCGGCTCGCAGGTCGCCGCGAGGACATCGCAGACGTCGTGCGCGCTCTCGACATCGCGGTCCTCTCCTCCAAATACGAGGGCATGCCGCTCGCGATCCTCGAGTACATGGCGGGCGCCGCTCCGATCGTTGCCACGGCGGTCGGCGGCGTGCCCGAGCTGATCGAGGACGGCGTGCAGGGCCTGCTCGTCTCACCCGAAGATCCGCGTGAGCTCGCCGCGGCGATGCAGCGGCTGCTGGAGGATCGTGATCTGGCAACGCGGCTCGGTCAGGCCGCCTATGAGCGCCAGCGCGCCAACTACGACCTCGACGTCGTCGTGCGCCAGCTTGAGGACCTCTACCTGGAGCTCTACGGCGCAGCGCGCGCCGGCGCGGTGCGGACGCGCGCGACGGCCGACTCGCCCTAGAAGGGCTGAGTCGATCAGCCGGACGGCTCGCCGCTGTGGCGGCGCGAGCGAAATGACTCGCGCAACCGCTTGCTGGCGCTTCGGGCCAGGCGTGCGGGCGGGCTCTGCAGCAACGGCTCGTAGCGATCGGTGAGCTTGAGCAGGATGACCGGAAGCGGGTCGATCGCGCCGATCATCGCGCGTGTGATCTCGTATGGCTCCCAGCTCCCCGACCCGGTCGTGACGGCGGCGATCACGGCGGCGTCCCGAGCGGCGGCGAGCGCAGCCGGCCCGTAGCGGCCGAAGGGGTAGGCGAACGTCTCCACGCGCACGCCGGCGATGCGTTCGAGCTCCACGCGGCTGTCTTCGATCTCCCTCAGGCAGGCGTCATGGTCGAGTGCCGAGAGGTCGGGGTGCGTCATCGTGTGCGCGCCCAGCTCCCAGCCCGCGGCCGCCAGCTCGCGTAGTTCGGGCTCGTCCATCATCGCCCCGTCTCCCCCCGGGCCGATCCATGGGCTCACACCTCCGATGAACCCGATCGTCACGTAGACGGTCGCCGGGACTCCATATTCCTGGAGGATCGGCAGCGCGGTCGTGTGGTTGTTGCGCATGCCGTCGTCGAACGTCACGGCGGCGAGCCCCGGCTCAGGAGCTCCGCCGCCGGCCCGCCGAGCCAGGTCCGCCAGCGTGACGAAGCTGAAGCCCGCGGCGAGCAGCAGCTCGACATGCCGGCGAAAGCGCGACGGCGAGACCTGAAGCAGGCTGAGGTCGTCGCGCAGCCTCGAGCTCGCCACGCCGTGATAGCCGAGCACGACCGAGCGCTTCCGGCATATGCGCTCGAGCGCCCTCACCGAGGGCCCCATGCCGCTCGCGGACGGGCGCATGCCGACGGCGGACCCCTTACGGTCACCGGCGCTCACCCGCCGGGCCCTCGCGACAGCTCGCGGTCAAGCGCCCGATCGAGCGCCTCGTGGGCGCGCTCCTGCGAGTAGTGCGGGCGCAGGATGTGATCGCGGCCTGGTATCAGCTCGAGCTTGACGTTCGGCCAGCGCTCGTTGCCAGGCAGACGCCCCTGACGCTCGAGCTCCTCGTGGAGAGGCTCGTTCTCGGAGAACACGAACAGCGCTTGCTTCTCGCCGTCGCGCAGCAGATCGAGCAGCGGGTCGAGCTGGTCGCGGTCTCCGAGCGCTTGAACCCGTGCGACCGTCCGCTTGATGAGCGCTCGCGGCGTCCGCCGGGAGCCCGGTTGGAAGAATCCCTTTTGCACATAGCGGACTGCCTCCTGCGAGCCGTCCGAGAACAGCGTCCGTGGGTTGAGCATGAATGCCGCGACCGCGCGCTCGTCCCGAAGCGCTCCGTGGAAGGACCAGTAGGCCCCCGAGCCGAGCCCTGCGAGCACGAAGCGGTGCGCCACGCCGTGCGCCTCCACCACGTCGATGGCGGTCCGCACCTGATCGACGAGCTGGGGGGTGTAGAGCTCCGCGGCCTCTGCGAAGCGGTCGCCGTCGCCGTCGGAATCGCCGAGCCCCTCGAGGTCCAGTCGCAGCGAGGGCACCCCACGGGCAGCCCAGCGGCGTGCGAGCTCGACCCACATGCGGTTCGGACCGATCCGGCGGATCGCGCCCGCGTTGAGCAGGATCGCCCCCAGGTCGGTCGTCTGGGTAGTCGTCGGCTCGCTGAGCACTGCAAACAGGCGCCCGAACGGCTGTTCAATCGCCAGCGAGCGCTCCCGGATCACTGCATCGCCGACCGTCAGCTCGGTCGAGTCGCGCTCGCGAGCGAGCCCAGTGCGTGTGACGGAGGGCTCGACTTTGCGACGCCTGCGGGCGGCAGCTTCGTCGATGAGGCTGCTCGCACCCACCAGCCCGGCGGGCCCGATCACGTCGTGGTCGCGGGACTTGGAGAGCCAGGACTCGACCGCGGCGAACACCTCCGTCGGCGGTTCGGCTTTCAGCGGCTCGGCCATCATCGCGTGGTAGCCGGTCCCCGGCGCGACGCTCACGTCCCTGCCGGCTCGCTCGAGGTGCTCGAGCAGGCTCGCGTCGACTGCGGTCCCGTCGCGCCCCAGCAGCAGCACCCGTCGCAGGCGGTCCTCGGGGAGATCGAGCGTGGCCAGATCGAGGCGCTCGAGCGACCTGGCCGTTCCGGCGCTGAGCACGAACCCGCCAGCTCCGACGTAACCGCGGGGAAGCGGCTGCACTTTGAAGTCCTCGCGCGGGCTGAACTTGGACGACTCCGCCTTCCCGAAAGCCCGCAGCTCGCGCACGAGCATCCGGCCCTTGGTGGGAACCGCCCAGAGCACCGCCTCGGCTATCGGGGCCCCCCGAGCCACGGCGCGGCAGATCAGCATGCCGCCCAGGCCGATGCCGATGGCCGCGACGCGACGACCACCTGCCGACGCAGCGAGCCAGGCGGCCGCCGATCCGATGGTCTCGGTCCACGCGGCGAGCAGTCGCGCGTCGCCCGGCGAGCCCCCGCTGTCGCCGGCGCCCGGCAGGTCCAGCCGAAGTGTGGGATGCCCGGCCCCGGCCAGATCCTGCGCCCATGCCCGGCGACTGCGGTAGGAGCAGATGTCATCCCAGCCGAAGGGCGGGCACATGAGCACGGCCGTCTCGTGCTGGCCGTGCTCTTCCGGCATGTGAAGCAGGGCGAATACGGGCTCGACGCCGCCCACGTGAAGATAGACGCCGCGTGCCGGCGGTGGCGAGGAGCTCGCTTCGCGGTCTTTCGAGGCGCCTGCAAGATGCTCCGTGTCGGATGGCAGTCGAAGCGGGCGCGTCCCCGCAGGGTCACCTCCGAGCGCACCACGCGCGGCCGGCTGCGAGCTGGTTGGGCGTCCTGCCGGAAGGTGCATGAACTCCGAGATTAACGCCCGGCGGCGAGCTTCGCAGCGACTGGGGCCCGCTCGGGCGGGCACATCCGCCGGCCGCGCGCAGGCCCTACGTGTGCATCCTCTCATACGGCCCCCCGCGTGCGATTGCAGCGGCTACGCTTCGCGCCAATGCTGTCGAGGACCCATAGGCGGCCGCTCCTGGATGTGGGGGTCGGGCCCTCGAACTCTCAGTTGCGGTCCGCCGCGCCCCCGCTCCGGTGAGTAGCGTGCGGCACAGGCCGCTGCTGCTCGCCGGTGCCCTCGCCGGCGTGCTCTGGCTGCTCGTCTCGCTGGGCTGCTCCTCGGGCTCTCACGCGCAGGCCACCACGGCCGCCGGCGGCAAGCCCTCGACGGCGGCGGCCGCCGTCACGGGAGGTGCCGCGGTCCACCACTACGAGTACGTGTTCCCCGATGGAGGGATCTATGTTTACGACATGGACGCGGGACAGCGGCTCGTGCGGCGCGTCTCGCTGCCCATGGTCAAAGGTGTCCGCGGGGTGGTCGTCAGCCCGCCCACGCACATCGTCTACATCAGCTACGGAAGCGATGGCGGCGGCAACGGGAAGGGAGCGATGCTTGCCTACGATCTCCTCCGCGGGCGCGTGCTGTGGCAGCGCTCGTATTCGACCGGGATCGACAGCATGGCCATTAGCGCCGACGGCAGCCGCATCTACATGCCGACGGGCGAGCTGAGCTCGGGTGGGGAATGGCTGGTGCTCGACGGTCGCGACGGGCACGTGATCTCCTCGATCCAGGCAGGGAGGAGCCCTCACGACACGGTCCTGGGACTGAGCGGGCGCTACGTCTATCTCGGGGGCCGCAATCACAACTACCTCGAGGTCGCCGACACGCAGACGAATCAGGTGGTCCGCAACATCGGCCCGCTGCGCAGCGGAGTGCGACCGTTCACGATCAACGGCACCGAAACGCTCGCCTATACGACCGCCACCGGCTTCCTCGGCTTCCAGGTGAGCAGCATCACGAGCGGCAAGGTGCTCTACAGCCAGACGTTTCCGGGCTTCACCTACGACCCGTCGACGTTTCCCTCGAGCGCGCCCAGCCACGGGATTTCGCTCTCGCCCGATGAGCGGCAGGTGTGGGTGATGGATGGTCCCAACAGCTATGTGCACGTCTTCGACGTCTCCCATGTGCCGGCCGAACCGCCGAAGCTGGTGGCGAACATCGCGCTCCCTCACCGGATGACGGGACAGAAGGTCCTGTGTGCGTATGACTGCGCGCGTGACGGCTGGCTTCAGCACAGCCGCAACGGGCGGTTCGTCTATGTCGGCGACTCGGGCGATGTGCTGAGCACCCGAACGCTCAAACCGGTTGGATTCCTGCCGATGCTTCGCCAGTCGCGCGTGATGCTCGAGATCGACTGGCGGGCGGGGGTCCCGGTCGCGACCACCTCGAGACAGGGCATGGGCTACGTGCGCTAGCCCCCGTCAGTGCGGCGAGTAGCTCGCGTAGAGCGAGGTCTGCTCGGCGTCGATGCTGAAGGAGCCGAACGGGCTCGTGGGCCCCGAGGTGAAGCTGTTTTCGTTGTAGTCGCGCGAGCCGGCGACGCTGTCGAAGCGGAAGCCGGCGACGTGACTGGTCGCCCCGGTGATCATGCCGATCCAGTAGTTGCCCGCGGCCAGAACCGGCTGCGAGGAGAACGGGAGGTCATACCAGCCGGCGGTGCTCGTGCTCTTGAACGTCAGCTGGGTGCTGGTGGCCAGCAGCGCCGCGGGGGTGCCGCCGGAGTCGGCGTAGATCAGGCCCTTGATGACCTGTTCTCCGGAGGTGGTGGTCGGCGCAAGGTAGATGCTGAGCTTGCTGACCGTTGCCGCGATCGACAGGGCATAGCGGTTGACCCGCTTGCGGTCGGCGAGGAAGCTGTCCACGGATCCGCCGATGCTCGTCTTGCCGAACGTATAGACACCCTGTTCCACGACCGCCGTGTGTTCGGAGCTGGCTGGGGCGGAGGCGCCCGCTGCATTCGAAGCCGTCACGGCGACGCGCAGCGTGGAGCCGGCGTCTGCCGGGTTGATCGCGTAGGTCGCCGTGGCGGCGCCTTCGATCGGGGCACAGCTGGCGCCGGTGGTGTCGCAGCGTTGCCACCGGTAGGCGTAGCTCGTGGGGGCTTCAGTCCAGGAGCCGGTGCTGGCGCTGAGCGTCTGACCTGTCTTGGCGGTCCCTGTGATCGGAGGCAGCACCGTGTTGGCCGGGACCAGTCCAGGTATGACTTCGGCGGTCTGGCTCGAGCTCGCCGGAGCGGACGGGCCCGCCGAGTTGGATGCGATGACGGCTACACGCAGCGTGGAGCCGAGGTCGGCAGATTTGATCGCGTAGGCCGCCGTGGTGGCGCTTTCGATTTTGGCGCAGTTGGCGCCCGTTTTGTCGCAGCGTTGCCACTGGTAGGTGTAGCTGGTGGGGCTTTCGGTCCATGAACCGGTGCTCGCGGTGAGCGTCTGCCCGGTCTTTGCGGTTCCTGTGATCGTCGGGGCCGCCGTGTTCGTGGGGACGAAGCCCGGTTTGACTTCGGCTGTCTGTCCGGAGCTCGCCGGGGCGGACGCGCCCGCGGAGTTCGATGCTGTGACGGCCACGCGTAGCGTGGAGCCGATGTCCGCCGATTTGACCGCGTAGGTCGCCGTGGTGGCGCTTTCGATGGGGGCGCAGTTCGCTCCGGTGGTGTCGCAGCGTTGCCATTGGTAGGCGTAGCGGGTGGGGCTTTCCGTCCACGAGCCGGTGCTCGCGGTGAGCGTCTGCCCGGTCTTCGCGGTTCCTGTGATCGTCGGCAGCGCCGTGTTCGTCGGCGCGAAGCCCGGTTTGACTTCGGCCGTCTGCGCGGAGCTGGCCGGCGCGGACGGGCCCGCGGAGTTCGATGCTGTGACGGCCACGCGCAGCGTGGAGCCGATTTCAGCCGATTTGAGCGAGTAGGTCGCCGACGTGGCGCCTTCGATCGGGGCGCAGTTGGCGCCGGTGGTGTCGCAGCTTTGCCTTTGGTAGGCGTAGCTGGTGGGGCTTTCCGTCCACGAGCCGGAGCTCGCCGTGAGAGTCTGCCCCGTCTTCGCGGTCCCCGTGATCGTCGGCAGCGCCGTGTTCGTCGGCGCGAAGCCCGGTTTGACTTCGGCGCTCTGCGCGGAGCTGGCCGGCGCGGACGGGCCCGCGGAGTTCGATGCGGTGACGGCCACGCGCAGCGTGGAGCCGATTTCAGCCGATTTGAGCGAGTAGGTCGCCGACGTGGCGCCTTCGATCGGGGCGCAGTTGGCGCCGGTGGCGTCGCAGCTTTGCCACTGGTACTTGTAGCTCGTTGGGCTTTCCGTCCACGCGCCGCTGCTTGCGCTGAGCGTCTGTCCGACCTTCGCGGTCCCGGAGATCGCCGGCAGCGCCGTGTTGACGGGAGGTGAGGCTTTCTGCGCCGGCGTGTAGGTCGCGTAGAGCGATGCCTGCTCGCTGTCGGTGGAGAACGACCCGAAGGGGTTCGTGGGCCCGGACGTGTAGCTGTTCGTGTTGAAGTCGCGGCTGCTCGTGACTTTGTCGTAGCGGAAGCCCACGATGCCGCCGGTGGCGCCCGTGATCACGCCGATCCAGTAGTTGCCCGCTGCGAGCGATGGCGGGATTGCGAACGGGAGGTCATACCAGCCGGCTGTGCTCGTGCTCTTGAACGTCAGCTGGGTGCTGGTGGCCAGCAGCGCCGCGGGGCTGCCGCTGGAGTCGGCGTAGATCAGGCCCTTGATGACCTGTTCTCCCGAGTTTTTCGTCGGCGCGAGGTAGATGCTCAGCTTGCTGACGGTTCCCGCGACCGACAGCGCGTAGCGGTTGACCCGCTTGCGGTTGGCGGCAAAGCTGTCCGAGGAGCCCCCGACAGCGGTCTTGCCGAACGTGGCGACGCCCTGTTGCACGACGGCCGTGTGTTCGGAGCTGGCGGGTGCCGATTTCCCGGCCGTGTTCGACGCGGTGACCGCTACCCGCAGCGTCGAGCCGAGGTCTGCCGATTTGACCACATAGGTCGCCGTCGCGGCCCCTTCGATGCCGGTGCAGCTCGCGCCGCTTGAGTCGCAGCGCTGCCACTGGTAGGCGTAGCTGGTGGGGGCTTCAGTCCATGAACCGGTGCTCGCGCTGAGCGTCTGTTCGGTGCTGGGCGTCCCGGTGATCGTGGGCAGCGCCGTGTTCACGGGAGGCGAGGAGCTCTGTGACGTGGGCGTGTACCGGGCGTAGATCGAGGCCTGCTCGGAGTCCTTGGTGGCAGTCCCGAACGGGTTGGTCGGCCCGCTGGCGTAGGGGTTTTCGTTGTAGGCGCGGCTGTTGGTGACGCTGTCGTACCTGTAGCCCATGCCTTTGGTGGTCGTGCTGGTCATGAAGCCGAGCCAGTAGGAGCCGGCGCTGAGTTTCAACGGCGTCGCGAGCGGTAGTGAGAACCAGCCGGACCCGTTGGTGCTGCCTGTGTAGGTGACTTGGGTGCCGGTCGCCAGGAGCGCACCGGGTGAGCCGCCGGAGTCGGCGTAGATGACCGCCTTGAGCGCCTGCGGGCTCGGCGAGTTGATGCCGGGCACGGCGTACACGCTCAGTTTGCTGACCGAGCCGGCGACCGGCAGCGTCGCTGAATGGACGATCTTGAAGTTGGCGAACATGCCGCTGTCCGTGGAGGCGCCCACGGTGGTCTTGCCGAACATCGATTCGGGGGAGCAGCCGGG
>JAOPZM010000062.1 GCA_025964115.1 Solirubrobacterales bacterium | reverse complement strand
GCGTCGAGATGGGGGGCGACCCGGCTCAGCGCCCACAACCATGATTTTGGACTCGATCCTCGCCTAAGGATACGGGCCTGGACGCATGACAGGCGCGCCTCGAGCGTCCACAACGCCGCCGCCGTGGGTCGGAGATAATCGGGCTCATGGCCCCCCGAGCCCGGGACAGGACAACTGGAGCGGCCGCGATCGTCGCAAGGATCCAGCCCGGCGAGGCGGCCCGGGAGATGGCCAGCGAGTTCGAGTCCCAGATGGCGGCGTTCGGGCAACTCTCAGACGAGTCCCGCGCCGACGTCGTGGCGGGCGTGCAGCGCAGCCTGAGGCGTCTGGCGCGTTTCCTCTCGACCGGCGTGATGGCGCCCGATGCCGACTTCGATCCGCTCCGCGAGTGGGCTCGCGCGCGCGCCACCGAGGGCGTTCGCCTGGAGGACCTGCTGCGGTCGTTCGGCCTGGCGCACCAGGTCGGCTGGCAGCTCTTGCGCCGGCACGCCCGGAGCGATGAGACGGAGGTGCTGCTCGACCTCGCCGCGCCGCTGGCCAGGTACGTCGACCAGGTCTGCACGGTGGTGACGGAGACCTACCTCGCCGAGCGCGAGCTGCTCGTCTCCGAGGAGGAGCGCCGGGCCCGGAGCCTGCTCGATCGGCTATCGGTCGACACCCCGCTCGACGCAGCCGAGAGCGAGCTCGCCGACCGGGTGGGCGTTCCGGTGCAGGATGCCTACTCGCCCTTTGCGATCGTGCTGCCCGGGCGCCCGCCGCACAGCCACGCCGCCCTTGCGGCGCGGCTTCGTCGCGCCGGGTGGAAGCTCGCGGTGACGCAGAGCGACTGCGTGGTGGGGCTGACCTGGAAGCAGCTCGAGCTCGCCGACCTGGGGGAGGGTCCCATGGCGCTTCTCGCGATCGCCGAGCCGACTCCGCGAGGTGAGCTCGCCAACGCCCGGGAGGAGGTCGTCGTGCTGGCCGAGCACGGACGCGAGGTCGGTCTCGCAGGGCGGCTGAAGGTGGAGGACCACGTGCTCGAGATCCTCCTCGGGCGCTCGCCGCAGCTGGCGGCGCGGCTGCGCGCGAGCGTCCTGGGGCCGCTCGGCGAGCATGACCGCGGGGAGCTCGCGCTGAGCCTGAGGACGATGATCGCGTGCCGCCTCGACCGCACCGCCGCGAGCAAGGCGCTACACGTGCATCGCAACACCCTCGCCTACCGCCTCAGGCGGATCGAGGAGATCGCAGGGCTTGACCTCGACAGCCCGCGCGATCTCGCCTGCGTCTATATGGCGCTCGCTAAAGAGCCGCCGGCTCGCGTCGAGCCATAGGGGCCTGCGCCTGCGCCGGAAAGAAACGCAAGCGGGCGGAGTCATGGGAAGAAGCGGTAACGCACCGCCGCTCACTGATCCCACGAATGGCCTGGAATTCCCGAACCTCAACGAAAAACCGTTCGGGGGCGAGGAATTCAAAGCGAACCTGATCATGCCGGAGCCGACGATCTTCCTGAAGAGGTCGCTCGGCGTGTGCTCGATCGTGCGTCCCACCAAGACGTAGGGGGCCGCGATGGGCGCGGTGAAGGCGCTCACGGCCGGCGGGCTGTTCAGGGGTCAGACCAGTTCTTCGGAGCCCTGAAGGAACTCGCCACACAGGCGGACGCAGCAACGCGTGAATAGGCCGTGACGTGGCGCGCGGGGCCCGGCTCGCCCCCGGGCCCTGCCCGTCACGGCCGCCGGGCGCGTCGTTGGGCGGGCATGCGGGCGCGTCCGCTACGCCGGCACGACCTCCAGGTACACGCCCCGCACCCCCAGCGCGTCGGCCACTCCCTCATACGCCCTGCGTCCCCGGCCATAGTTCGCCTGCAGCGCCGCCTCGGCGCGCGCCTGCTCGGGACCCTCAAGCACGCGTGCCCGCCCCTCCGCGGGAGGGCCGAGCGGCCTCCCGCGGACCGTGCAGGGAGCTAGCCGCGCCCGCGGGTCGCGGCGGATGCGCGCGACCTTTGCGGCGTCTGCCTCGCTACGTATGTAGACGCTGCCGTCCGCCAGCCCGAACCAGACCGGCGTGGGCACAGGCTCCCCGCTTCGCTTGTAGGTCACCAGCAAGCAGTACTTGTGGCCCTCCAGGCCGGAGAAGCCCTGCACCGTAACCGGCTCGCGGGCAGTCGCCTGGGCTGATGCGTGCCGGAGCAGGTGATAGGCGCGGTTCGCCAGCGAGCTCACGAAGGCCATCGTATGCCCGCGGGCCGTCGCTCGCCATGAGCGCTGCGAGGCGGCTCATGCCCCGGCCTGAGCCGGCAGCCCGTGACGCGCGACGGCGCGGTCGTAGTTGACCCGCAGCAGCGCGATCACCTCGCGGACGTCCGCCTGCCCCTCCATCCTCCGCGCGGCCGGGCCTTCGGCGTTCGGGAAGACCGGATGGGCGACGATCCGTCCCTGCGCTTTCAGCTCGGCCCAGACGTCCTTGGGGAAGGAGAAGTGCGCGGCGTGGTCGCCGTGCAGGTGGCCGATCTGCCTGCGCCCCAGCGTGAACGCGAACTCGCCGCGGTCGCCGGGGCCCGCCTCCACGCCGGGCCAGGATGTCACCTCATCGATGATCTGCTGGCTTGCTGTTGGCGCTGTGGTCATGTTTCGCTCCTTCCGGTGCAGGGTGTCACTGCACTGAAGAGTACAAGCTCAAGTGAGCTTGAAGTCAAGGCCCGAACGTGATTTGCTTGCGGCGATGCCTAACCTGCTCACGATCGGCGAGGTCTCGCGTCGCAGCGGCGTCGCGTCGTCCGCGCTTCGCTTCTACGAGGAGCGGGGGCTGATCCGCTCAGAGCGCGCGGGGTCGGGCCATCGGCGCTATCCGCGCGCGGTCCTGCGGCGGATCGCATTCATCGTGTTCGCCCAGCGGATCGGCCTGACGCTGGAGGAGATCGGCAGAGAGCTCGCCAAGCTGCCCCCGGATCGTGCGCCCACCCGCCGCGACTGGTCGTCGCTGTCGCGCACGTGGAGCGCGCGCATCGACCAGCGGATCGCCGAGCTCGAGCGCCTGAAGGTCGGGCTCGAGGGCTGCATCGGTTGCGGCTGTCTGTCCCTGGACCGCTGCAGGCTGTCGAACCCGGACGACCGCGCGGCTCGCCTCGGCCCGGGCCCTCGCTACTGGATCGGCGATCGTCCGCTCACCGGCGACAGTGTCTAGCCCGGCGACCGCAGCGCAGGCGGGAGAGCCAACGGACGGCGCCAGCGTGTCCGCTGTGGCCGAGCGCACCACAACTCCCGTCGAGCTGCTCTGGGACCTCGTGTTCGTCTTCGCGGTCACGCAGGTCACCACGCTGCTTCGCTCGGACCTGTCCTGGGCCGGGCTCGGCCGCTCGATGCTGGTGCTGGCGCTCGTCTGGTGGGCATGGTCGGCCTTCGTCTGGGCGACCAACGCGCAGGATCCAGACACCGCGGTGTTCCGCGGCGTGCTGCTGCTTGCGACCGCCCTCATCTTCCTTGCCGGTCTGGCGCTCCCGCGCTCGTTCGGGAGCGAGGGCACGCTATTCGCCGTCACGTACGCCGGGGTCCGCTTCCTGCACCTAGCGCTCTACGTCGACGCGTCGCGCCGTGGCAACGCCTCCCTGGCGGCGATGGCAGGATTCGCGACGACCGTTGCGATCGGCATGGCGCTGCTGATCGCCGGCTCCTTCGCGGACGGCCTGGCACGTGCGCTCTGCTGGTCGGCCGCTGCGGCGATCGACTATGCGGGTCCGGCGTGGCTCACGCGCGAGCGCCTGCGGGGGCTTCAAGAGGTGGCGGTCGGCCACTTCACCGAGCGCTACAGCCTGTTCATAATCATCTGCCTGGGCGAGTCGATCGTCGCGGTCGGCGTGGGTGCGGGCCAGCGCCCGCTCGATGCGCAACTCGTCGCGGCCGTGTCGCTCGCGCTGCTCATCACGTTCGCGCTGTGGTGGACCTACTTCGACCGATTCGCGGCGACTGCGCAGGACCGCCTGCGCGCCCACCCGGACCCTGTGCTCGCGGCCGCCGACGCGTACAGCTATCTGCACCTCGCGCTCGTCGCCGGGATCATCGTCTTCGCGGTCGGCGCCAGGTACGGGGTTGCCGATCCCGGCAGCCCGCTGTCCACGGGCGCACGCCTGGCCCTGTGCGGTGGCGTCGCGCTCTATCTGGTCGGCCATGCGGCGTTCCGGCTTCGCATGACCGGCGCCCTGGGTTTCGCGAAGCTCCTCGCCGCGGGCGCGTGCCTGCTCACCTTCGCCGCGGGCGCGAACGCGCCCTCGCTGGTGGTCGAGGGCTGCGTGACAGCCGTGCTGGCGCTGCTCGTCGTCTACGAGAGTGTGGCCGAGCGCTCGAGCTCCGCCCCTGCCTGAGACTTGGGGTTCGGCTTCGGCTTCCTATCGTGAGGTGCGTGAAGCGACGCAACGTCCAAGTCACCCTGGAGGCGAGATGAGCGCCCGGATACTCCATGTCGCGGGCGAGGCCGCCTTCGAGCAGGAGGAGGACGCCGACAGCGCCAGCCCGCGCACGGAGGCCGAGCGCTCGGGGTCCGAAGCCGCCGCGCTCGACGCGTACTCGCGCACGGTCGCCGGCGTCGTCGAGCGGCTGGCGCCGAGCGTTGCCAACCTCCGTGTGCTCCGTGCGACTCGTCGGGGCCAGCTTCCGGTCGGGGCGGGGAGCGCGGTCGTGCTCACGCCCGACGGCTTCCTGCTCACATCGGCCCATGTCGTCGCAGGACGCGGGCGAACGGGCCGCGCGACCTTCGTCGATGGCCGCGAGATCGGCTTCCGCGTCGTCGGCGCCGACCCCCTGTCCGACCTCGCCGTGCTGCGGGCGGACGCGGACGACCTGACACCGGCGGCTCTGGGCGACGCGGCGCGGCTGCGCGTCGGGCAGCTCGTCGTGGCGATCGGCAACCCGCACGGCTTCGCCGGCTCGGTGACCGCTGGAGTGATCTCGGCGCTCGGCCGCTCGCTCCCGGCTCGCTCGGGCAGCACGCTGCGCATGATCGACAACGTGATCCAGACCGACGCTGCGCTGAACCCCGGCAACTCCGGGGGCGCGCTCGTCGATTCCTTCGGGCGCGTCGTCGGGGTCAACACGGCGGTCGCCGGGGTCGGCCTGGGGCTGGCTGTGCCGATCAACGAGGCGACGCGCCAGGTGATCGGCGCGCTGATGACAGACGGCCGCGTCCGCCGGGCATATCTCGGTGTCGCCGGCGGTCCGCGCCCGCTCCCGGCGCGCGCCCGCCGCGAGCGCAGCCAGGACTCCGGCGTCGAGGTGATCGAGATCACTCCGGACAGCCCTGCCGAGCGCGCCGGCCTGCGCCCGGAGGACCTGATCGTCGAGCTGGCGGGCGCGCGCGTGCAGGGTGTCGATGACATTCAGCGCCTGATGGTGGCCGACCTGATCGGCTCGCCGGTCGACGTCGAGGTCCTGCGGGGCGGGGAGCCGCTGCGCCTGCGGCTCGTGCCGCGCGAGCTCGACAGTTGACGCGGCGGCCGGCGCCGGCGCCGCTCCGCGGCGACACCGGACCCCTTGGCCCTTCGCCACCGGCTCTTGGGCCGGCTGTCGATCTCGGCCGCGCCGATCTCCAACGCCAGTCCATACCCGCCGGATGCGGCGCGGAGCATGCTGCGACTACGACGTTCGTGCTCCATCCCCGCAAGCGAAGGTGGTCCAGCGAGCGAAAGTGGCCCATGCGTTCCCGAACCCCCCAGATCGTGGCCTTCGGCGGCGGAGGCTTCTCGATGGAGAAGGACGGCTCGCTGCTCGACGACTACGTCCTGTCGCTGGCAGGCCAGTCGCGCCCGCGCGTGTGCTTCCTCCCGACGGCCTCGGGCGACGCAGACCACTACGTCGTGCGCTTCTATCGCCGCTTCTCTCCGGATTGCGAGGCCAGCCACCTTTCGTTGTTCCGCCGCGACCAGGGCACGGGCGGGATCGAGAACGACCTCGAGGCCCACCTGCTCGCACAGGACCTCATCTACGTCGGAGGCGGAAGCGTGGTGAGCATGCTCGGCGCATGGCGAGCCCATGGCCTTGACACGGTGTTGCGCAAGGCCTGGCGCAAGGGCATCGTCCTCTGTGGGCCCTCGGCCGGATCGCTGTGCTGGTTCCGCGAGGCGCTGAGCGAATTCCACGGGTCTTCGACACGCGTGCGCGGGCTCGGCCTTCTGCCCTACTCCAACTGCGTCCACTACGACGCCGAGCCCGCGCGCCGCGCTGAGTACCACCGCTTCGTCGGCGACGGCATGCGCGCCGGGTTCGCCGCCGAGGACGGGGTCGCCCTGCACTTCCACGGCACCAGCCTGGAGCGCGTCGTCAGCTCGCGGGCCGACGCATTCGCCTACCGGGTCGAGCCGGCCGACGACGGCGTCGTCGAGACCCGGCTGGATGCGAGCTATCTCGGCGCCGCGGGCGCCGCGCCGGGTCCTCGTGCCGTCCAGCCGACTGTGGCCATCGCCTCGCCCGCGTTCGCTCCCGGGGCGTTCGCCCGCAACGAGCCCGCAGCCGTATGAGCGACCGTACGGTCGCGGCCATCGAGGACCGCCAGGTCTTCGCGATGGGCGGTGGCGGCTTCGCGATGGAGCCCACGAACCCGCTGCTCGACGACTTCGTGCTCGGTCTCTCAAGCGCCAAGCGGCCTCGCATCCTGTTCCTGCCGACGGCGTCCGGCGACACGAACGCGCAGATTAACGCGTTCAGGGCACGGTTCGCCGATCGCATGTGCGTCCCAGAGCACCTCTCCCTGTTCCGCCTCAGAGACGCCAAGCGTCCGCTCCGGGAGACGGTGCTCACCCAGGACATCATCTACGTCGGCGGCGGGTCGATGCGCAACCTTCTCGCGATCTGGCATGCGCACGGGCTCGACCGTCTGCTGATCGAGGCGTGGCGTCGCGGCACCGTGCTCGCAGGGTTGAGCGCCGGCGCGATGTGCTGGTTCGAAGGAGGGGTGACCTGCTCGAGCGGCCGGCCCGGGCCGATCGAAGGCCTGGGGCTGCTCGAGGGCTCGCTGACGGTTCACGCGGACGGCGAGCCGGAGCGCCTGCCCGCATGGCTGGCGGGCGTGCGCGACGGGATCCTGGCAGGGGGCTGGGCGCTCGACGACGGCGTTGGGCTGCTCTTCCGCGGCCGCCGTCCGGCTCGTCTTGTCAGCTCGCGTCCGGGCGCTGGTGCGCTGCGCGTCGACGCGATCGCTGGCGAGCTCGTGCGCCACCGGCTCGAGCCGGAGCTGCTCGGCGACGCGGTCGGCGGGCCGCTCGGCGGCGTCGACGAGGCCGTTCAGGAGCTTCGCCGCGTGCGCCTGCTGCGCCAGGGGATAACCGGCGAGGGCGGCTGAGCGGGGCCGCGGGCGGCGAGCAGCCCTAGCTGGTCGCGCTGGCGAGCTTGCGCAGCAGGCCATGGAGCGTGCGGCGCTCCTCCGCGCTGAGGGGCTGGAAGAACTCGCGCTGGAGCTGCGCGGCGATCGCGCGCACGCGCTCGAGCTTCTCCTCTCCGCGGGCGGTCAGGAAGATCGTGCGCACCCGGCGGTCGTCGGGGTGCGGGCGGCGCTCGGCGAGCCCGAGCGCTTCGAGCTCATCGATCACGGCGACCATCGAGCTCGGGTCGATCGCGGTCTTCTCGTGCAGCTCCTGCTGGCTGAGGCCCGGCTGTGCCGCCACCATCGTCATCACGCCGAAATGGCGGGGGTGCAGGCCCTCGGGCTCGAGCGCCCTGTGGAAGCGCCGGCGCGACTTCTCGCCGAGGAGCGCCAGCAGATAGCCGGGGAACACTCCCAGCTCCCCAGGTATAGGTCCGTCCTCCCACATCACGTCCATCATTCTACGCAGGCCACATCATTTGTGATACAAACCATCCTGAGCGCCAACGACAGAGCAGCATCTCGGGCGCAGCGATGAGTTCCACGCGGGCCCGCGGTCTTACCGGGCAGATCGCAACCCCTACGGAGGAGCGCAAATGGCACCGTTGACACGCTGGGTTCTGGCTCACAAGCGAATCGTCGTCCTCTTCTGGGTGGCCGTGACGCTCGTCGGCATCGCCTCCGCGGGCTCGGCGACCAAAGCGCTCAAACAGAAGTTCTCGGTGCCGGGCAAGGAGGGCTGGGTCACCAACCAGCAGATCGCCCGCGACTTCCACGGCACGGGCGGCAACAGCGCGCCCCTGCTGCCGGTCGTCACGCTGCCCGCCGGCCAGTCGCTGAGCTCGCCCACGGTGCGAGCCGAACTGCGCGCGGTCGAAGCGCGGCTGCAGAGCACGCTGCCGGGAAGCAGGACGGCGAGCTACCTCACCACGGGCAACCCCGCGTTCCTCTCCAAGGACCGGCGCACCACCTTCATCGTCGCCTATCCGCCGCCCGACCCCAAACAGGCGTTCAACGACAACCCCGAAGCCGCAAAGAAAGCCACGAGGGCGCTCACCGGCATGACAGTCGCCGGCGCGCCGGTGCATCTCACCGGCTTCGACGCGCTCTCGGTTCAGAGCGGAGGCGGCAACGGGCCCGGCGTGCTCGTCGAGGCCCTGCTCGGTGGCTTCGGCGCGCTGCTCGTGCTCGCGTTCGTGTTCGCCTCGTTCCTGGCGATCGTCCCGATCATGATGGCGATCGTCTCGATCCTGACCACGTTCCTGGTCGTATGGGGGCTGACAACCGTCACCGAAGTCTCACCGATCGTCCAGTTCCTGATCGCCCTGATCGGCCTCGGCGTGTCGATCGACTACGCGCTCATCGTCGTGGTTCGCTGGCGCGAGGAGCGCGCCCACGGGCATCCGGGCGAGGAGGCGATCCAGCGTGCGATGGAGACGGCCGGGCGCGCCGTCGTGTTCAGCGGCACGACCGTGGCGATCGGGCTCCTGGCTCTCGTCGCGCTGCCGCTCCCGTTCCTGCGTTCGGTCGGCTACGGCGGCATGCTGATCCCGCTGATCAGCGTGATCGTCGCCGTGACGCTGTTGCCGGTCGTGCTGAGCAAGATCGGAAGCCGGCTCGACTGGCCGCATGTGCGCAGCGACGACAAGGCGAGCCGCTCCTGGACGGCGTGGGCGGAGCTGATCGTGCGGCGACGCTGGGTGGCCGCGGTCGGCGCGGCGGCGGTCCTCGCCGCGCTCGTGCTCGCGGCGACGAGCCTGCAGCCGGGTCTCCCGAATGTGAACACGATCGCCAAGAAGGGCGACGCCAAGCAGGGGCTGCTCGCGCTCGAGCGCTCCGGCATCGGCTCCGGGGTGCTGCTGCCCAACGAGGCCCTGATCGAAGGAACGACCTCACCGGAGCTGGTGGCCAGCACGCTCGCCAAGGTTCCGGGAGTGCACGGCGCGGTGGCGCCCGCGGGAGCCGGATGGCGCCGCTCCGGTGCGGCGATCGTCGACACCTTCTCCACGCCCGACGGGTCCTCATCGGCCGGGCGCGAAACGCTCGATCGCATCCGCACCGCCGCCCACGCCGCCGGCTCCGACGTGCGCCTGGGCGGGCTGGCCGCGCAGAACGAGGACTTCATCAACGCGGTCTATGGCAACTTCCCGCTGATGATCGCCCTGATCGCGATCATCACGTTCGTCCTGCTGGCGCGCGCGTTCCGTTCCCTGCTGCTGCCGCTGAAGGCGGTCGTGCTCAACGTGATCAGCGTCGGCGCCGCCTGGGGCGTGCTCGACCTGGTCTGGCAGCGAGGCCACGGGTCGCACCTGATCTGGGGCATCCCCGCGACGGGCTCCGTGACGGCCTGGATCCCGCTGATGGTGTTTGCCTTCCTCTTCGGGCTCTCGATGGACTACGAGGTGTTCATCCTCGCCCGGATGCGCGAAGAGTACGACGCCACCGGCTCGACCGACAGCGCTGTCGTGCGCGGAATCGGGCGCACCGGGCGCCTGGTGACCAGCGCCGCCCTGATCCTGTTCCTCGCGTTCGTCTCGCTGGCCTCGGGGCCCGAGACCGAAATCAAGGTACTCGCGACCGGCCTCGCGGCGGGCATCCTGCTCGATGCGACCGTCATCCGGGCGCTGCTGGTCCCGGCCGTCATCTCCCTGTTCGGCCGCTGGAACTGGTGGCTGCCGCGCCTGCCCGCACGCCTGTTGCGAGTCGAGCCCTCGCTGCCGCCGCGCACGCTGCCCACGGAGGGCTCGGCATAGGGGACGGGTCGAGCTAGGCTGTCGCAAGCAGCCCCGCTCGACAATGGAGGCGGTGATGACGGCCATGCCCGACCCGCAGACGGAGGGCGCGCCCGGTGCGCGCGAGGTACCCGGCTGGACGTTCGAGCCCGGTCACACCGAGGCCGGCTTCCGTGCTCGCCACATGATGGTCACCTGGGTCCACGGACTCTTCAAGGACGTCCACGGAAAGCTCGACCTGGACTGGGATCAACCGCTGACCGGCCGCTTCCACGGCGAGATCGACGCCACGAGGCTGTGGACCGGCGAGCCCGAGCGCGACGCCCACCTCCGCAGCGCCGACTTCTTCGACGTCGAGAGCCACCCGACGATCACGTTCGACGGGCGCCTCACCGAGCGGACCGGCGCCGCGAGCTTCAAGGCGCTGACGGATCTGACGATCCGGGGGGTCACCCGTCCGGTCGTGATGGATGTCGCCTTCCTCGGCGAGTGGAAGACGCCCTTCTGGGTGGGAGACGAGAACAAGGGAACGCTGACGCGCATCGGCTTCGAAGCCAAGGCCTGCATCGACCGCCGCGACTTCGACGTGTCCTGGCAGGACGAGATCCCGGGCGGCGGCGTCGTCGTCGGCAACGAGATCGAGATCACCGTCGACGTCGAGGCAATGCTCGACGCGGACCTTCGCTCGACCGGCGCGATCGACTACTACCGCCAGCGAAGCCCCGGCTGACGCCGCTCAGGCGGCGAAGCGCTGCTGCGCCCGGGCCCGAGCCCTCGCGGCCTCGACCTCGCGGTCCTTCGCGGGCGCGGAGGTCACGAGTTCATCGAGCAGCGCCGCCGAGACCTCGGTGACCCTGTCCACCGCCCGCTCGAACGCAGCGGCGTTCGCCTGAGACGGCTTGGTGAAGCCGCTGATCTTGCGGACGTACTGGAGCGACGCGGCGCGGACCTCCTCCTCGGTGGCCGGCGGGTCGAAGTTGTAGAGCGAGCGTATGTTTCGGCACATCTGCCGATCCTACAATGCCCGGACCGGCCGCTCCGTCAACCTGGCCTGCGCCCCTCCCTCCGCGGCGTCCATCAAACCGGCGCGTGGTTCAACTCCCGCCTTGCAAGTTCCGATTAGCGAAAGACAAGTCCGTCTACCCCTGCGCGCCGGGCGGCGCGCGCGGAGGTTGCGGCAGAGCTGCGAGGAGAGGAGATCCCATTGGCCCCGCGAGACGACGCGAACAGCGGCACGGCGCCGTCCGTTCGGCCGCGCGCATTGAGGTTCGCGGGAGTCGGCCTCTTCGCCTGGCTGACAGCGCGCAGGGAGCTCGAGCGGCAGCTCGGGCGGCATGCTCGCCAGCACGAGGCGGTCGCCCGCCTGGGCCAGATCGCGCTGCGCGAACACGACCTGAGGAGGCTGATCGACGAGGTCGTCGAGACCGTCGCGCGCGTGCTCGACATTCATCTGTGCGGGGTGCTCAAGCTCCGCGAAGGCGAGGAGCGGCTGGACATGATCTCGAGCGTCGGCTATCACGAGGTCCCCGACGGGAGCCTGCCCGGCGGCACCGGCACGCAGGCGGGGTATGCGCTTCTTAGGCGCGAGCCCGTCATCGCCCACGACCTCCGCAGGGAGACGCGATTCGATCCAGCCCCACTGCTCGAACAGGGCATGGTCAGCGGAATGAACGCCGTGATCGAGGCTCACGATGGACCCTTCGGCGTGCTCACCGCACACACCAGCAGGCGGCGGCGCTTCAGCACCGATGACGTGAACTTCCTGGTCGCGGTGGCCAACGTGCTCTCGGCAGCGGTTGAGCGCCAGCGCAAAGAGCTGGCCACGAAGCATGCCGCGCTGCACGACCCTCTGACGGGCCTGGCCAACCGCACGCTCGTGCTGGACCGTGTGGACCTCGCGCTCGCCAGGCGGCTGCGCGAGGGGGTCGACGTGGCGCTGCTGATGCTCGACCTCGACCGCTTCAAACTCATCAACGACTCGCTCGGCCACGCGGCGGGCGATGAGGTGCTGGTTGCGCTCGCCTCGCGCCTGCGCGAAGCGGTGCGCAGCAGCGACACGGTCGCGCGCCTCAGCGGAGACGAGTTCGTCCTCGTCTGCGAGCGGTCTGGCGGCGTTCGCCGGGTCGTCGAGCTGGCCGAGCGCCTGGGCGCCGCGATCGGCCGCCCGCTGATCCTCTCGAGCGGCGAGCACTTCCTGACGGCCAGCATCGGCATCGCGCTCGCCGAGACCAAGGCCGACACCGCCGCCTCGATGCTGCGCGACGCGGACGCGGCGATGTACCGCGCAAAGCATCGAGGCCCCGGGCGCTACGAGCTGTTCGACGGGACGGTCCGCGACCAGGTGCTCACGAGGCTGCGCACCGAGGCCGAGTTGCGCCATGCGATCGAACGCGGAGAGCTGTGCGTCCACTACCAGCCGATCGTCGATGCGACGAGTGGAAGGCCGGTCGCAACCGAGGCGCTCGTCCGCTGGGAGCACCCCACCCACGGGCTGATCCCGCCGCTGGACTTCATCCCGATCGCGGAGGAGACGGGGCTGATCATCGAGCTCGGGCGCTACGTGCTGGAGCGCGCGTGCGCGCAGGCAGCGGAGTGGCAGCGACGCTTCGACGTGCCGTTGCAGATGTTCGTCAACGCTTCGGGATGCCAGATCGCGCACCCGCTTTTCCCCGCCGAAGTCGCGGACATCGCCATACGCAGCGGGCTGCGGCCACGCACGCTCGGGATCGAGGTGACCGAGAGCGTCCTGATCGAGGAGACGGGATCGTCGATGGGCGTCATCGGCGAACTGCATGCCCACGGGCTGCGACTGATCCTCGACGACTTCGGCACCGGCTACTCGTCGCTCAGCTACCTCAGGCGCTTTCCCCTCGACGCCGTGAAGGTCGACCGCTCTTTCGTCGACGGCCTCGGGTCGTGCTCGCAGGACGCGGCGATCATGAAGTCGATCGTCGAGATGTGCCACGCGCTGGGTCTCTCGGTCGTGGCAGAGGGCGTCGAGTCCGAGCAGCAGCGGCGGCAGCTGCGCCGGCTCGGTTGCGAGCACATTCAGGGCTATCTGGTGAGCCGGGCGCTGCCCGTCGATGAGGCCGGCGCCTTCCTGCAGAGCGGCTTCGCCGGCGGCTGCGAAGCCGTCGAGCCCGGTGCCGCCGGGCACGCGGACGCCTCGCTCGTGCTGCGCCCCTCGGCCTAGTCGTTCGCCGGGCGGTAACGCCGCGAGAGCCTAGGGGTGCACGACGGCCGCATAGTCGGGTCCGCCGCGCGGGCCCGCCGGGATGAAGTCCATTCCGTCCGGCGTGTTGAGATAGCCGGGCGCTGTCCCGGGCACGTCGGTGTGGCCGTATTTCCACACGATCGTGTTCGTCCGGGGGTCTATCACGAGCACGCGATCGCGGAAGTCGTCGTTTACCGCGACGTTGCCGTTGGGCAGCGCCATCGCCAGCGAGGGGTGGTCCATCCGCCCGTAGCCCTGGCTCGGGCCGTAGCGCCACAGAACCTTGCCGGCGTGGTCGATGATCAGGACGTGTCCGGGGCTCGCGTAGTCGGCCAGCAGGATCCTTCCTCCGGGCAGCGGCTGCGGGTCGGACGGGTAGCTGACGGGCGCCCGCACGGCGAACACGAGCTTGCCGTCGGGGCCGATCTCATCGATCCAGTTGCCGGGGATCTCGCTGATCATCACGCCGCCGCCCGGTACGGGGGTATCCCCGTTGACGGCCCCGAGGTAGCGCGGAGGATCATGCCGGCATACGCCGGCCTGCCCGTACTGGTGAAGGATCACCCCGCCCTTGATGAACAGGATGCGACAGTTGTAGGCGTCCGCGACCGTGAACGAGCCGCCCGGCAGCGCGTAGGCGTCGTCGGGCGTGTTCAGGTGGCTTTCATCGGAGCCCAGTTCCCTGGGATGGCCGAACAGCTCCTTCAGGCTGTGGTCGACGAGGCTGACCTCGACGACGACATGGTTGTCCTCCTCGTTGGCGATCAGCGCCTGCCCGCCCGGCTCGACGAACGTGTCGTCGTTGTAGAAGAGCCGGCGTCCGGCCTGGAGGTCCGCCGGCGACGGGTACAGGAACACCGTCTGGCCCTGCGGGTTGACCACGAGGATGCGGTTGTTGCCACGGTCGGCGATCAGCATGTAGCCACCGGGTCCCGGAACAGTGGACGCCGCCTGGTATGCAGCCGCGGTCCCGGGTTGGATGCCGACGACGTTCTGCGGCGCCCACAGAGAAGCCAGGCCACCGACCGCGGCCGGGGCCAGCGGGCCGCCGTCGACCACGGGCTTCACCTTCGGCGGCGCCGGCCGAGAAGGCGCGGACTTCCCACCGCCTGAGCCGAGCACGGCCACCAGGACGACGACAAGGATCACGCCGAGCGAACCGGCGAGCAGGCGCTGGCGGCGAACGCGCTGTCGCTGCGCGGCGCGGCGTGACTCACGCGTCGAGGCCATCAAGCGGCGAATCGTAGCTGCGGCTCACAACGGATCCGCCGGTTCAGGCGGTGCGCCGTGAGCCGCGGCCGAGCTGGCCCCGGCGCCGAGTAACATGGCGGGCCCTCTATCGACGAGGTGCTCTCAACCGCATGGCACGCCTCCCCTACGCCGACACCGAAAGCGCTCCGAGCTCGATCCGGGAGGTGCTGGACCGCCACCCAGTCGCCGTGCTGCGCATGCTGGCGCACGCCGAGAGCGTCTTCGAAAGCTGGCGCGTGTACACCGACGAGCTGCTGCGCGAGCTGCAGCTGGATCCGGTGGATCGCGAGCTCGCGATCCTTCAGATCGCCCGCCTCCGCGACTGCGAATACCAGTGGGTGCATCACGTGGCGCTCGCCCGCGCGGTCGGTGCGAGCGCCCAGCAGGTCGCGGCGGTCGAGGACGGCCGCGAAGACGACCCCAGCCTCGAGGAGCCGCAGCGGGAGGTTCTCCGCTTCGCGCGCGAGGTGATCCTCGAAGGCTCGGCCAGCGAGAAGGCGCTGGCCGCCGTGGCCGAGCGGCTTGGACCGCGAACGGTGGTCGAGCTGCTGCTCGTGATCGGGCACTGGAGCGCGATCTGCAGCCTCATCCAGACGCTCGGCCTGCAACCGGACCTGCCGGCCATGGCCGGCGCGCTGGTCGACACGCTCGCGCTGCGCGACACCCCCATGCCTGAACCCACGGCGGAGGCCTGAACGACGCGGTCCGCACCGGTGTGCCCGCCCCGAGCGCGTAGGCTTAGGCGACGCCGCGACCGCGCCGGACAGAAAGGACGCAATCGATGAGCTGGGACTTCTCGACGGACCCCGATTATCAGGAGCAGCTCGACTGGATGCGCGAGTTCGTCCGCCGCGAGATCTGGCCGCTCGAGACCGTTTGGCACGAGCTCGGGCCCGACGGGCTGCGAGAGGCGATGGCGCCGCTTCAGGACGAGGTCAGGGCCCGCGGCCTGTGGGCGACGCATCTGCCGCCCGAGCTCGGAGGGCAGGGAATGGGCCAGGTGCGCCTGGGGCTCATGCACGAGATCCTGGGCAGCTCGCCGATCGCGCCGCTGGCGTTCGGCAACGCGGCGCCGGACTCGGGCAACTCGGAGATCCTTGCGCTGGCCGGCACCCCCGAGCAGAAGGACCGCTGGCTGCATCCCCTGCTCGCCGGGGACCTGCGCAGCGCGTTCAGCATGACCGAGCCCGACACGCCCGGCTCGGATCCCACCCAGCTTCGAACACAGGCTGTGCGCGACGGCGAGGGGTGGGTGATCGACGGTCTGAAGTGGTTCTCCTCCAACGGCTCGATCGCGGACTTCCTGATCGTGATGGCCGTGACCAACCCCGACGCCAGGCCGTCGCAGCGGGCGTCGATGTTCATCGTCCCAACCGACACGCCGGGCGTCGAGATCCTCCGCGACGTGCCGACGATGGAGCACCCCTGGGAGCAGTTCGGCGGGTACGGCGGGCACGCAGAAATCCGCTACGACGGTGTGCGGGTCGCCGCCGAGGCGCTGCTCGGCGGGGAGGGCGAGGGCTTCGTGCTCGCCCAGCATCGCCTTGGCCCGGGCCGCATCCATCACTGCATGCGCTGGCTCGGCGTCGCGCGCCGGGCCTTCGACATGATGTGCGAGCGAGCCACCTACCGCCAGGCGCACGGATCGCTGCTGGCCGACAAGCAGACCGTGCAGAACTGGATCGCCGACAGCGCCGCGGAGATGCAGGCGGCGCGCCTGATGACCCTCCACGCCGCCTGGGTCATGGACACCGAGGGCCCGCGGGCTGCGCGGGCGGACATCGCGCTGATCAAGTTCTATGGCGCGAAGGTGCTCCACGACGTGATCGATCGGGCGATCCAGGTGCACGGCTCGCTGGGCTACTCGACGGACCTGCCGCTCGAGCAGATGTATCGCTTCGCGAGAGCGGCGCGCATCTACGACGGCCCAGACGAGGTCCACCGCCAGACGGTCGCGCGCCAGATCCTCCACGGCTACAGCCCGCCCCGCGACGAGATCCCGAGCGAGCACCTGCCGACGCGTCGCGAGCAGGCGCGCGAGCGCTTCTCCCACCTGCTCGAGGCGGTCACCGCGAACGACTAGCCTGCCGCCGGCGCTCCGGCGGCGGCTCGCTCTAGGCTTGAGTGATGGCTGCCGACGCCAAGCAGTCCCCCGTGCTGTTCGATCCGACGAGGTTTCAGACCTTTCGCTTCCTCGAGCGCGAGATGGATGCGCGGGGGCGGGTGACGCTCCGCTACGGGCTCGACGAGGAGATCTGCTTCGTCGAGCAGCTCGAGCTGCCGATCGAGGTACCGCTGAGCGACGACGAGCTCGCGCGCGCCGAGAGGCTGCTCTCGCTGCTTCACTGGGTGGCGGGCGTCAGCTACTTCAAGACGGCCGCTCCGCCGGCGATCAGCTGCGAGGCCGGCGTCCCACCGCCCGCCGCCGCGGCGCTCCTGGAGGCGCTCTACTCGGAGGGCCTGGGCGAGTTCGCCTACGCCAACGGCCTACCCGCGCTGCCACGCCCGAAGTTCCCCCGCGGACCGGCGTCTGATGCCCCTCCTGTCGCCGCAGCGCCGCAGCTGGAGCGCATGCTTGTGCCCGTCGGCGGCGGCAAGGACTCGGCGGTGGCGCTCGAGATCGCGCGCCGCTCGGGTGGCGAGGTGGCGCTCTTCTCGATCGGCAACGCCCCGCCGATCGCGCGAACTGTCGCCGTCGCAGGACTCGAGCACCTGCTCGCCAGGCGCCGGCTGGACCCGCAGATGGCCGCGCTCAACCGGGCCGGCGCGCTCAACGGCCACATCCCGATCACCGCAATCGTGTCCTGTGCCGCCCTGCTGACCGCCGCCGTGCGCGGGTTCGACACGGTCGTCATGGCCAACGAGCGCTCCGCCTCGAGCGGAAACATGACCTGGGACGGCGTCGAGATCAACCACCAGTTCAGCAAGGGACTGCCCGCCGAGCGCTTGCTGCGCAGCGCCCTCGCCGAGGCAGCGGACGGGCTGGAGCTGTTCTCGATCCTGCGCCCCGCCTCCGAGCTCGCGATCGCCCGCGCGTTCGCGCTGATGCCGCAATACCACGCAGCCTTCACCAGCTGCAACGCGATCTTCCGCATCGATCCTCAGCTGCGCACCGCGTCGTGGTGCTGCGACTGCCCGAAGTGCCGCTTCGTGTTCCTCGCGCTCGCCCCGTTCAGCGAGCCCGCACACCTGCGCGAGGTGTTCGGCTGCGACCTGCTCGAGGACGAGCGCCAGTTCGAGGGCTTCGCACGGCTCACCGCCACGGGTGGGCACAAGCCGTTCGAGTGCGTGGGGGAGGAGGAGGAGAGCCTCGCCGCCGTGCGCATGCTCGCAGCCGACCCGCGCTGGCGCGGCCACGTCGTGGTCCGGCGCCTCGTGGCCGAGGTCCTGCCGCAGTTCCCGCCGACAGCCGGCGATCCCGCGCGGGTGCTCGCACTCGGCGAGGACCACGCCGTGCCCGCCGCCCTCATGCCGGATGTACGTGCGGTTCTCGGGGCTTGACGGCGCGACGGTCGGCGTGTGGGGCGCCGGCCGGGAGATCCGCTCGTTTGCGGCCCAGCTGACACGCCGCCTGCCGGCGGCGCGCATCGCCGTGGCGGCGTTCGACGGGCCGCCCCCGGCCGACGTGCGCGAGGTGCTGGGGACCGCGACGCGGATCGTAACGGCCGCGGAGGCCACGG
>JAOPZM010000049.1 GCA_025964115.1 Solirubrobacterales bacterium | reverse complement strand
CGCGGCCCCGTGGGAATGTCGAGCTTCGCGGCCAGCTCATCGCCGCGAAGCAGCGGCCGCGGCGGGCCGTCAGCGTGCCAGCGCAGCGCGTCCGCAAGCAGGCCTCCCGCGACGCGCAGGTGCGCCTCGGTCGACTCCTGGGCGCGATCGCCGCGCGTGGCCAGCCGGTCCGCGACCGACAGGAGCGTCACGTCGACCTCGACCGGCGAGCAGGCCTGCATGTAGGCGAAGACCGTGCGCCGCGAGAGCGGCTGCGGATGGTGCACGAGGAAGCCGAGGCGCAGGTGATGGCGGGCGAGAGCGGCCACATGGCCGCGCAGCCGCTCGCTCGCGCGGAGCCGCCCGAGAACCTCGCGAGCCAGCTCGGCCCCGCGAGCGTCGTGCCCGATGAACGTGACACGGCCGTCCGCGACACGTGTCTCGCGGGTCAGCGGCTTGGCGGCATCGTGCAGGAGCGCCCCCCAGCGAAGCGCCTCCCCGCGCGTCAGCCCGTCGGCGAGCGGCTCTGCCAGCAGCGCAGCCACCTCAGGGCCGTGCGGCGCCATCCACGGACCGGCGCCGTCGAGCTCATTTCCGTCGGCCTCGGTCAACTCGACCACGCGATCGAGGACCTCGAGCGTGTGTCCGTACACGTCACGGTGGTGGTAGCGGTTCTGCTCCACGCCCCGCAGGGCGTCGAGCTCGGGCAGGACCACCGGCGTCGCCCCGAGCTCGCCGAGCATCTCGAGGCCGAGCCGCCCTCGCGGCGCCGCGAGGATCCGCCGCAGCTCTGTGAAGACCCGCTCCGGCGAGACGTCCCGCAGCGCGCCGGCCTGCGCGATGGCGGCCCTCGTCGTGTCGCGCTCGGGCTCGAGGTCCAGCTCGACCGCGACCCGCGCGAGGCGCAGGACGCGCAACGGGTCATCGACGAAGCCGCTCGGCCCGGCCATCCGCAGGCGGCGTGCCGCGAGGTCTGCGAGGCCGCCGAGTGGATCTATCGGCGCACCTCCCTCGATTGGCTCGGCGATCGCGTTGACGGTGAAGTCCCGCAACCGCAGGTCCTCCTCGAGCGAGCCTCCGCGCAGGGCCTCGACATCAACCTGCCAGGAGCTGTCCCGAGCCACCACCCGCCAGGCGCCGAAGTCCTCGGACAGGGCGAAGCAGGCGGCGCGGCCGGCGGCGTCAGCCACCGCGCGTGCGAACTCCGCGGCGTCGCCGTCGACCACCACGTCGACGTCGGAGATCTCCGAGCTGCGGCCGAGCGCGTGATCGCGCACGGCGCCGCCGACCAGCCACGCCCGCCGGCCCGCCAGCGCCGCACGGACGAGCAGCAGTGCCTCGCTCATCACCTGCTCGTGCCGAGCGCCTGGGCGCGACCCTGGGGCGCTCCTTCCTCGAGCGGACGGCCGTCGCGGTGGTAGTCCCGCGGCACGCGCGGGGTGATCGCGCAGGTGACCTCGTAGTTGATCGTGTCGAGCCGGCGGGCGACCTCCTCGGCGGTGATCCGCTCGGTGCCCTGGAAGCCGATCAGGATCGCGCGGTCGCCGCGCAGCTTCGTGGCGGAGGGGTCGCCTCCCAGGTCGACCGTGATGTTGTCCATGCTGACCGTGCCCACCAGCGGATAGCGGCGGCCCCCGACGAGCACGTCGGCGTTGTTCGAGAGCCCGCGCCGCCAGCCGTCGCCATATCCGATCGGGAGCACACCGAGGTAGGTGTCCTGCTCCGCGGTGAAGCGGCGCCCGTAGCCGGTGCTCTCCCCCGCGGGGCAGAGCTTGACCTCGGCGACGTAGGAGCTCAGCTCCATCGCCGGCTCCAGCCCGCGTCCACCGGGATCGCGCCCGAATGGATCCATGCCGTAGACGGCGATCCCACAGCGAACCATGTCGAACTGCGCCTCACGGTCGCGCAGCGTCGCTGCGCTGTTGGCTGCGTGCACCACCAGATCCGGCTGTTCGGCCTTCATCGCCCTCGCCCAATTCGCGAACGTCGCGAGCTGGCGCATGAAGAAGCCGTCGTCCTTGAGGTCGTCGGCGGTCGCGAAGTGCGTCATCACGCCCACGAGCTGCAGCGCGGGGATCCGTCGCGCCTCCTGCACCACGCGCGAGGCCTCTGCATGGTCGCGTGTGCCGAGGCGCCCCATGCCGGAGTCGAACTTCACATGCACGCGGCCGCCTCCCGCCGCAGCGACCTCTTTGAGGTACTGCTCGCGCCACACGACGACCTCGGCGTCCGCGTCGAGCGCCTGTGCCAGCTCGGAAGGGCTGAGCGCGCCCATCACCAGCACCGGCACGCGAATCCCGCCCTGGCGCAGCTCGCGCACCTCCTCGGCGCTGGCCACAGCGAGCGAGGTCGCTCCTCCGGCGAGCGCAGCCATCGCGCTCTGGACGGCTCCGTGGCCGTAGCCGTCGGCCTTCACCACCGCGCACAGCGCGGCGCCGCCGTGAAGCTCCTTGCACAGGCGAGAGCAGTTGCGCTCGATCGCCGCGACGTTGATCCTGGCCTGTGCGCGCGCCACGCTCATCTCGCGTCGTGTCCTTCGCCGCGGGCGCCCGCATCCCTGGCCCTGTGGCCGCCCGGACGCCCACGCGCGGCGTGAGCCCCCCTGGCGAGCGGCAGCGCAGCGATCACGTCCGTCGCGATCACGCCCTCGGCGGCGCCCACCCGGCGCGCCGCCTCCCTGCCCGCCTGGACGTGCAGCCATACACCGGCGGCTGCCGCGGCGAACGCCTCCAGCCCCTGCGCGAGCGCCGCGCCGATCACGCCCGTGAGCACGTCCCCGCTTCCGGCCGTGGCAAGGCCAGGGGCTCCCCCGGGGCTCACCGCGACCATCCCGGAGGGGCCGGCGATCAGCGTGTCGTCGCCCTTCAGGACGACCACGGCCTGCGACTGCTCCGCGGCTTCGCGGGCGTGGCGCAGGCGCTCGCGTTCGATCGCGTCGCTATTCAGGAGGAGCAGTCGCCCCAGCTCTCCCGCGTGGGGCGTGAGCACCGTTCCGGGGGAGCGCTGGGCGAGCTCTGAGAGATGGCCGGCGTGCGCATTGAGCCCGTCTGCATCGAGCACCAACGGGATCTGCGCCTCGCGCGCGAGCGTGCGCGCAAAGATCGTAGCCCGCTCACGGCGCCCCAGCCCCGGGCCGAGCGCAAGCGAGCCGCGCGTGCCGGCCTCGAGGACGTCCGCCACGCCATCGGTCTCGAGGCTTCCGTCGCTGTCGGGGAGGCCCCGGGTCATCAGCTCGGGCGTGGATGCGCCCGCGATGATCGCCTGCAGCGATGCGGGCACGCATGCCGTCACGTAGCCGGCGCCCGCCCGCATGCTCGCCTGCGCGGCCATCCGCGGCGCGCCTGTCAGACCGCGCGAGCCGCCCACGACCAGGACGTGGCCGGAGCTGAACTTCGTCGAGCCCGCCTGCCTTGGTGGCAGCAGGTCGAGGACCTCCGGCAGGATCAGCCCGATCGTCGGCTCCGCCGGCGCCCCGCGTGGGATGCCGATGTCGATCGTCTCGAGCTCGCCCGTGTGCGCCTTGCCCGGATTGATCCACAGCCCTGGCTTGGCCGAGTGAAAGGTCACGGTGAGGGTCGCGCGCACCGCCGGCCCGGCGACGACGCCCGTCGAGGCGTCGACGCCGCTGGGCACGTCCACGCTCACGACCCGCGCGCCGAGGTCGTTGATCGCCGCGATCGCCTCCGCTACCTCGCCGCGCGGCGTACCGTGGAATCCCGTCCCGAGCAGCGCGTCGACGACGACGCCGGCGCCCGCCAGGGCGCCGATACTCGGCCCGGGGTTGCGCTGCTCGCCAGCCCACGTGGTCCCGTCGAGCCGCACCGGCCCGTCGCCTGGGAGCCGCTCGAGATTCACGCGCGCGTCGCCGGTGAACTCGTCGGGCGGCGCCACGCAGACCACCGTGACCTGCTGGCCGGCCTCGCGCAGCAGGCGCGCGGCTACGAGCCCGTCGCCGCCGTTGTTCCCCTTCCCACACACCACCGCCGCGGGGGAGCCGCCGGCAAGCCGCTCCACCGCGCGGGCCACACCGGTCCCGGCACGCTCCATCAGCTCGATCCCCGGCACCCCACGCTCCTCGATCGCCCAGCGGTCGATGCTGCGCATCGTCTCTGCGTCGGGAAGCGGGAGGAGCCAGTCGGGCAGCACACCCACGCCGCGCTACTCGACGGTTACGGTCTTCGCGAGGTTGCGCGGCTGGTCTACGTTCAGCTCGCGCCGTCGCGCGATCTCGTAGGCGAGCAGCTGGAGGGGGATCACCGCGAGGATCGGCTGCAGCATCCAGTCGACGGCGGGGACGGGGATGGTCGAGTCCGCGTGTTGGGCGATCTGGGCGTTGCCGGCGGTGGTGATGGCGATCACCTTGGCCCCGCGGGCGCGGACCTCCTGCATGTTGGAGACGACCTTCTCGAGCACCGGCGAGTCGGTGGCCACGCAGACCACGGGTGTCGAGTCGTCGAGCAGCGCGATCGGGCCGTGCTTCATCTCTCCCGCCGCGTAGGCGTCCGTGGCGATGTAGGAGATCTCCTTGAGCTTCAGGGCGCCCTCGAGCGCGACGGGCAGGCCGACGTGGCGGCCGATGTAGAGGAAGAACTCGCTCTGCCAGTAGGCGTCGGCCACGGCGCGGACCTGGTTGCCCGCGCCGGTCAGGACCTCGTCGATGAGGTGCGGCAGGCGCTTCATCTCGCCGACCAGCTCGGCGAGGCGCTCGGGCTCGAGCGTACCCCGCAGCTCGGCCAGGCGCAGGGCGAGCAGGTAGATCACGGCGACCTGGCACAGGAACGTCTTCGTGGCCGCGACGCAGATCTCGAGTCCCGCGCGCGTGTAGAGGACGGCGTCGGCGTCGCGCGTGGCCTGGGAGCCCATCGCGTTGGTGATCGCGAGCACCTTCGCGCCCCGCTCCGCAGCCAGCCGCATCGCCGCGAGCGTGTCAGCCGTCTCACCGGACTGGGATATGCCGATCACGAGGTCTCCCGGCCCCACCACGGGGTTGCGGTAGCGGTACTCGGATGCGATGTCCATTTCGACCGGCAGGCGTGCCCACTCCTCGATCGCGTAGCGGCCGATCAGGCCGGCGTGGTAGGCGGTGCCGCAGGCGACGATCACGATCCGCTGCACCCCCATGAGGATCTCCTCGTCGAGCGCACCCTCCTCCTGGAGGTCCACCGCGTCGCCGCGCGCGGTGCGATCGGAGATCGCCTCGGCGACGGCGTCGGCCTGTTCGTGGATCTCCTTGAGCATGAACGTCTCGAAGCCGCCCTTCTCGGCGGTCTCCTCGTCCCAGTCGACGGTCTGCTCCTCGCGCTGCACGATCTCGCCGGCGGCGGTGGTGATCGTCACGCCGTCGGGCCTCAGCACGACGATCTCTCCGTTCTCCACGTACTGGACCCGCCGCGTCTGCGCCAGAAAGGCCGGAACCGCCGAGGCGACGAACTGCTCGCCGTCGCCGCGGCCGACGACCAGCGGGCACTCCCGCCTTGCCCCGACGAGCACGTCCGGCTCGTCCAGGCTCATCGCGACGAACGCATAGTGGCCCTCGAGCTCGGCGTAGGCGGAGCGCACCGCTGCGGCCAGGTCACCGTCGTAATGGGCGGCGACGAGGTGGGCGATGACCTCGGCGTCGGTCTCGGACGTGAACACGCTGCCGGCGGCCGTGAGGCGATCCTTCAGCGCGACATAGTTCTCGACGATCCCGTTGACCACGACGTGAACGCGGTCCTCGCTGTCGTAATGGGGGTGCGCGTTCTCCTCGCTGACCCGTCCATGGGTTGCCCAGCGCGTATGTCCGATCCCGGTCGTGGCCGGCCGCTGGGCGACCGCCACCGCCTCCCCCGTCGCGGTCGAGGACCGGCCGTCGAGCTTTGCGCGGAGCGCGCCCAGATTTCCCACGGCCCGCACGGCGTCGATCCGGTCGTCGGCGATCACGGAGATCCCGGCCGAGTCGTAGCCGCGGTACTCGAGCTTGCTCAGGCCCGCGAGCAGCAGCTCCTGGACGGAGCGCCTCCCGACATAGCCAATGATGCCGCACACCGTTTCGAAGATACCAGCGGCGCTCGCCCCCGCAGATCTCGGGGCGCCGGGCTGCCCTACCCCAGCTCGCGCTCGACGAGGTCGACCAGGCGGGCGCAGACGTCCTCGGCCTCCTCGTCGGTGGGCGCCTCCACCATGACCCTGACGAGCGGCTCCGTGCCGCTCGGACGCACCAGCACCCTGCCGCGGCCCGCGAGCGCCTGCTCGGCGGCGCGAACGCCCTCCTCTACGCTGCCGGCGCGCTCCAGCGCCCCACGGTCGCGCACGTGGACGTTCACGAGCCGCTGCGGCAGCCTCGCCATCGCGCTCCGCTCGCTCAGGTCTCTGCCGCCGAGGGCCTCCAGCGTGAGCAGAGCGCTGGCGATGCCGTCGCCGGTGCGGTTGAAGTCCATGTCGATGATGTGCCCCGACTGCTCGCCCCCCAGCGTCCAGCCGCGGGCGCGCAGCTCCTCGAGCACGTAGCGGTCGCCGACCTTCGTGCTGGCAACCTCCACCCCGGCCCGCTCCATCGCCGCATGAAAGCCGTAGTTGGTCATCACGGTAACCACCACGCCGTTGCCGCTCAGGCGCCCGCGGTCGCGCAGGTGGAGCGTCGCAAGCGCGATCAGCTCATCGCCGTCGACGATCTGGCCGCGACGGTCCGCCGCCAGCACGCGATCGCCGTCGCCGTCGAACGCGAAGCCGATGTCGTGGCCGCCGGCGACCACGCGGTCGGCCAGCGCCTGGATGTGGGTCGAACCGCATCCCGCGTTTATGTTGCGCCCGTCCGGCGCATCGGCGATCGCGGTCACCTTTGCCCCGAGCCGCCGCATGATCTCGGGGGCCACGTGGTGGGTGGCACCGTTGGCGCAGTCGAGCAGCACGTCCAGGCCGTCGAGGTCGAGCTCGCTGAATCGGGTGTGCAGCTCGCGAAGATAGTCCTCGGGCGCACCCCTCAGCTCGCGGATGCGCCCTATCTGAGCTTCACCTGAGCGGGAGCCTTGGGCGGCGTCCGCGCCGTCGCCGGCCCCCTGCCCTCGTGCGAGCTCCTGCTCGATCGCGAGCTCGGCCTCGTCGGAGAGCTTGTAGCCGTCGCCGGCGAAGAACTTGATGCCGTTGTCGCGGTAGGGGTTGTGCGAGGCCGAGAGAACGGCCGCGAGGTCGAAGCCGTAGCGTCCGATCAGCAGGGGCGCGGCCGGAGTCGGCAGGACGCCGCCCAGCAGCGCGTCGCCGCCGGCCGCGCTGACGCCGGCCGCCACGGCCGCCTCCAGCATCTCGCCCGACTCGCGCGTGTCGCGGATGATCAGCACCTGAGGGCGCTGCGCACCGGTCTGTAGCGTCGCGGCGCGGCCGAGGCCGAGGGCGAGCTCAGCGGTCAGGAACTCGCCGGCGACGCCGCGAACGCCGTCGGTCCCGAACAGCTTGCGGGTCATGTGCGCCTGGGATCCAGGCCTAGCGCTTCGAGAACTGCGGACGCTTGCGCGCCTTCTTCAGGCCGGCCTTCTTGCGCTCCTTGACACGCGGGTCGCGTGTGAGGAAGCCCCGGCGCTTGAGCTCGCCGCGCAGGTTCGGATCGGCCTCCAGCAGCGCCCGTGACACGCCGTGGCGCAGCGCTCCTGCCTGCGCCGAGATCCCGCCTCCGTGCAGCCGCGCCACCACATCCATCCGGTCCTGGTAGCCGACCGTCTCGAGCGGCTGACGGATGTTCCGCTGAAGGGTGTTCCGCGGGAAGTGGTCCTCGAGCGTGCGGCCGTTGACTAGGTATGAGCCGGTGCCGGGCCGCAGCGTCACGCGGGCGATCGCCGTCTTGCGCTTGCCGGTGGCGCGGTAGCGCGCGCCCGAGGCGAGGTCGATCGCCGCGGTGGAGATCGGCTCGGACAGCGTCTCCTCCTGCTCCTCGCCCTCGGTCTCCCCCGTCTGCCCGGTCTCGTCCTCGATCGCGTAGGGGTCCTCGTAGGACTCGGCGCGGCCGAGCGGATCGACACCCTCGGGCACGATGTCCACTTCGAGGTGCGCGCCGGGCACGGAGGGCTTCACGCGCGGCGCGGCCTCCTCCTCGGGAGCCTGCTCCTCGGCGGCGCTCGCTGTCTCCGGCGCCGCGACGGGCTCGGCCACCTCTGCCGCCTCTGCCGCCGCGTCGTCGGCCTCCTCGCGAGCCTCGAGCGCGGCGTCCTCGGCGACGCCGGCTATCTCCATCGCCTCCTCGGTCGGGGCTGCGTGGCCCTCGCCGCCGGGCTGGGCGGTCGCGGGCTCGGGAGCGGACTCGCCCGCCTCCTGGGCCTCCTGTGCCGCCTCGAGCGCAGCATCCTCTGCGGAGCCCGCGATCTCCGCGGCCTCCTCTGACGGGACGGCGTGCTGCTCGGGGGTCTCGGGGTTCTCCTCGTCGGCCATCATGCGTCGATCTCCAAAGTCTGCGGTTTCTGGGCTGTGTGCGGGTGCTCGGGTCCCGCGTAGATCTTGAGCTTCGTGATCTGCTTTCGGGCGAGCCGGTTGCGCGGCATCATGCCCTTGACGGCGAGCCGGATGATCTCCTCCGGGCGCCTTGCCTGCATCTCCTCGAACGTTCGCGAACGAAGCCCGCCGGGATAGCCGGAGTGGCGGTAGTAGCGCTTGTCGGCTCGCTTGTTGCCGGTGACGTGGATCTTCTCCGCGTTCACGACCACGACGAAGTCGCCCGTGTCGACGTGCGGCGTGTACTCGGGCTTGCGCTTGCCCCGGAGCAGATCGGCGAGCTGCGTCGCCAGACGGCCGAGCGTCTTGCCGTTCGCGTCCACGAGCAGCCAGTTGCGCTCACGGTCGCTCGGCTTCGCTACATAGGTTCTTTGGGAGGGGGCCATAACGTGAAAAAGGCCACGCGTGTACGCGCGGCGCGATCGACCATCATAGGCGACTTGGCCTGCCTTCGCGGCGAAGCCGGCTGCGGTGACCGGCGCCAACAGGGCTCATCCGGGCCCGCGCGCGAACGTGTCTCCCGAAAAAAGGTCCTACACGGCGCTGAAGGCGCCGCCGGGTCTACTCCCACTCGATCGTGCCAGGCGGCTTCGACGTGATGTCGAGCACCACCCGGTTCACCTCGCGGATCTCGTTGATCATCCGCGAGGCGATCGTCTCGAGCAGGTCGTACGGCAGCCTCGCCCAGTCGGCGGTCATCGCATCGTCGCTCGTCACCGCGCGAACCACCACGACGTAGCCGTACGTTCGCTCGTCGCCCTGCACGCCCACGGTGCGCACATCCGGCAGCACGCAGAACGACTGCCACAGCTCGCGGTAGAGGCCCGCCTTGCGGATCTCGTCCTGCAGGATGTAGTCGGCCTCGCGCAGCACGTCGAGCCGCTCCTTCGTCGCTTCGCCGCCGACGATCCTGATCGCGAGTCCCGGTCCCGGGAACGGCTGGCGCCAGACGAGCCGCTCGGGCAGGCCGAGCTCTGCGCCCACGGCGCGCACCTCGTCCTTGAATAGCGTCCGCAGGGGCTCGACGAGCTCGAACTGCAGGTCGTCGGGGAGGCCGCCGACGTTGTGATGGGACTTGATCGTCGCCGCGCCCGTCCCCCCGCCCGACTCGATCACGTCGGAGTAGAGGGTGCCCTGCACGAGGAACCGTGCCGGCGGGGCGGCGTCCGGCTCGCCGCTGTCCGCGCCCGCGAGCTTCGCGGCCTCCTCCTCGAACACCCTGATGAACTCGGCTCCGATCGCCTTGCGCTTGGCCTCGGGGTCGCTGACCCCTTTGAGCTTCTCGAGAAAGCGGCTCTCGGCGTCGACCGCCACGAGCGGAACCTTGAAGGTGTCGCGGAATGTGCTCACGACCTGCTCGCCCTCGTCCTTGCGCATCAGCCCGTGGTCCACGAACACGCATGTCAGCTGATCGCCGACGGCCCGGTGGACGAGCAGCGCGGCGACCGAGGAGTCCACTCCTCCGGAGAGGCCGCAGATCACCTTGCCCTCGCCGACCTGCTCGCGGATCCGCCGTATCTGCTCCTCCGCGATCGACGCCGCCGACCAGGTCGTCTCGCAGTTGCATATCTCGGTCAGGAACCTCGTGAGGATCTCCTGGCCGTATGGCGTGTGTACGACCTCGGGGTGAAACTGGATCCCGTAGATCCCCCGCTCGCGATGCTCGATCGCGGCCACGGGCGAGGCGCTGGAGGAGGCCAGCGCGCTGAAGCCGGGGGGAGGCTCGAAGACGGTGTCTCGATGGGACATCCAGCAGGTCTGCTCGCGCGGCAGTCCCTGCAGCAGCACGCCCGCGTCGGAGACGTGGAGGTCCGAGCGGCCGAACTCGCCGACCTCGGCCTGCTCGACCCGCCCGCCGAGCTCGTGCACCAGCAGCTGCATCCCGTAGCAGATGCCCATCACCGGAACTCCGAGCTCGAGCAGCCCGAGGTCGAGCGGCGGAGCTCCATCGGCATAGACGGAGGCGGGACCGCCCGAGAGGATGATGCCCTGCGGTTTTCGCGCGGCGATCTCCTGCAGCGGAACGTGATGAGGAAGCAGCTCGCTGAACACGCCGCAGTCGCGCACGCGCCGGGCTATCAGCTGCGAGTACTGCCCACCGTAGTCCAGCACGACGATCTGCCCCACGTCCGCCGGGGCGGCCCCGGCGCCGGCCTGGAGAGTCGAGCTGGACGTCGCAGCGGCGTTCGCTGCGGGGCGCTCAGCATCGAGGACGCCGCCCGCCGCGGCACCGTGCCCCGAGGGCGCGGTTCCAGACGGGTTCGGCGCGTCAATCATTGACGAGGGCGGCTACCTTCCCGTTTGTGGCGCCCATGCCGACGCCCTGCTCGCGCTGAAGGGACTTGCCCTCGGTCTGCAGCGCGGGCGCCACCACGACCTCGGCCCGGTTGAACTCCGCGAGATCCTTGTGCCCGCAGGTGGCCATCGAGGTGCGCAGGCCGCCGAACAGGTTGAAGGTCCCGTCGTTCTCGCGGGCCGGGCCGACGAGGATCTCCTCGAGAGTCCCGTTCTGCGACGTCGCCACCCGCGCGCCGCGGGGCAGGCTCGGGTGGAACGTCGCCATGCCCCAGTGGAAGCCGCGACCGGGCGCCTCGTAGGCCCGTGCAAGCGGCGAGCCGATCATCACGGCGTCGGCACCCAGCGCGATCGCCTTCGAGACGTCCCCGCCGTTGCGCATGCCGCCGTCGGCGATCACCTGGCAGTACTCCCCTGTCTCCAGCATGTGCGTCGAGCGGGCATGGGCGACGTCGGCGATCGCGGTCGCCTGCGGGACGCCGATGCCGAGCACGCCACGCGTCGTGCAGGCCGCTCCGGGGCCCACGCCGACGAGCACTCCGGCGGCGCCGGTCCGCATCAGGTGCAGGCCCGTGTGGTAGGAGGCACATCCCCCGACGACGACCGGCACCTCGAGCGTGGGGATGAACTCCTTCAGGTTCAGCGGCTCCGAGACCGTGGAGACGTGCTCTCCGGAGACGACCGTTCCCTGAATCACGAGCACGTCCAGTCCGGCCTCCATCGCGATCTCGTGGTAGCGGAGCACGCGCTGGGGGGTCAGCGAGGCGGCGACCACGACCTTCTGTTCCTTGATCTCGCGGATCCGCTGCGCGATCAGCTCGGGCTTCACCGGCTCGCGGTAGATGTCCTGCATTTCACGCGTGGCCTCCTCCTTCGGCAGCGCGGCGATCCGTTCGAGCTGCTCCTCTGCGTCCTCGTAGCGCGTGAAGATTCCCTCGAGGTTGAGCACCGCCAGGCCCCCGAGGCGACCGATGATGCCGGCGGTCTGCGGCGAGACGACGCCGTCCATCGCCGAGGCCAGCATCGGCAGCTCGAACTGGTAGGGACCGAGCTTCCAGGAGATGTCGATGTCGTCCGGGTCCCTGGTGCGGCGCGAGGGAACGATTGCGATGTCGTCGAATCCGTATGCGCGACGCCCCTTCTTACCGCGGCCTATCTCTATCTCCATCTTTGAATCCTTCCAGTCGGCGCGGACGAGAAGACCCCGCACTGGGCGGGGCCGAAGAGGGGTCGGCGGAGCGCCGTGGTGGCCTTGTCGGTGACGGCAGCCAAGTGGATTTGAGCATAGCAATCGCCACACCCGCCCTAATGCCCTTGGCTATGCTCGAAAGAGGATGAGCACCGGTGCAAACAGCCGCTTCGAGCCGCACGCGACCGAGGCCCGCAGGCAGGCCGCGTGGCGCGAGCGCGACGCGTTTCGCACGCCCGCATTGAGCGACGAGCAGCCGCACCTGTACATCAAGCCATCCGCCCCCTTCACGTCGGGCAACATCCACATGGGTCACGTCCGCAGCTACTCCATCGGAGACGCCTACGCGCGCTTCCGCCGCGCGCGCGGCGATGCGGTGCTGTTCGCCTTCGGCTTCGACGCCTTCGGCCTGCCCGCCGAGCTGGGCGCGATCGCAGGCGGCGAGCCGCCGAGCGAGTGGGTCGACCGCTGCGCGGCCCACATGCGGGGACAACTCGACCGGCTCGGCTTCTCCTTCGACTGGGAGCGCTCGTTCCTGAGCTCCGACGCGGTCATGTACCGCTGGTCGCAGTGGCTCTTCCTCAAGCTGCTCGACGCCGGCCTCATCTACCGCGGCACCGGGAACGTCGACTGGTGCGACAACTGTGAAACGACGCTCGCATCGATCCAGGTCGAGCCCGGAGGAACATGCTGGCGCTGCCACGGCCCGGTCAGGCTCGTCGAGCTTCCGCAGTGGTACCTGCGCATCAGCGCCTACCTCGAGGAGAACGACCGCCGCCTGGCCGAGCTCGCGGACAGCGGCATCTGGGACGAGGTCTCGCTGAAGAGCCAGCAGGACGTGCTCGGACGCGTCGAGGGCGTCGAGCTCGACCTGCAGGGCGACGACGGGCTGCTCACCGCGTTCACGCCCCACGCGGACGGGCTCGCCGAGGCACGCTTCGTGCTCATGTCCCCCCGCCACCCCGACACCGACGCGTGGGCGGCCGGCGTAGGAGAGCAGCTCGAGCAGATGCGCTCGGGAGGATGGGAGCGCAGCGCACGCGAGGCTGAGACGATCCCCCTGATCGACACGGGCCGCACGGTGATCGGCCCGGCG
>JAOPZM010000043.1 GCA_025964115.1 Solirubrobacterales bacterium | reverse complement strand
GCGTGGCGAGTCGGAGGAAATCGTCGGAAAGGCGCTCGCGGGAGGCCGCCGCGACTCGGTCGTGCTCGCGACGAAGGTGCACGGCAAGATGGGCGACGATCCCAACGAATACGGCAACTCGCGCCGCAGGATCGTGCGCGAGGTCGAGAACAGCCTGCGGCGGCTGGGCACCGACTGGATCGACCTCTACCAGATCCACCGGCCCGAGCCCGGCACCGACATCGACGAGACGCTCGGCGCCCTCAGCGACCTGATCGCGGCTGGCAAGGTCCGCTACGTCGGCAGCTCGACCTTCCCGGCGCACATGATCGTCGAGTCCCAGTGGACCGCCCAGCGCCGCGGCCGCGAGCGCTTCGTCTGCGAGCAGCCGCCCTACTCGCTGCTGACGCGCGGCATCGAGGCCGACGTGCTGCCCGTCTGCCGCGAGCATGGGATGGGCGTGATCGTCTGGAGCCCGCTCGCCGGCGGCTGGCTGTCGGGCCGCTATCGCTCCGGCGGCGACTCGCCGGGGACCAGCAGGCGCGCGCAGATGCTTCCCCAGCGCTACGACATGTCGCTGCCCGCCAACCAGCGCAAGCTCGAGGCCACTCACGCGCTCGCCGAGCTGGCCGACGATGCCGGCCTCTCGCTGATCGAGATGGCTCTCGCCTTCACGATCCACCACCCAGCCGTCACCGCCGCGATCATCGGGCCGCGCACGATGGAGCAGCTCGAAGGCCAGCTGCCGGCGCTCGAGACCTTTCTGAGCGCGGAGCTGCTCGACCGGATCGACGAGATCGTCCCTCCCGGGGTCAACGTCAACCCCAACGACCGTGGCTGGGATCCACCGTGGCTCACCGACCCGTCGCTGCGGCGGCGCCAGCCGGCCTGACGTGCGCATCTTCTCCGGCATCCAGCCAACCGGGCGCAAGCATCTCGGCAACTACATCGGAGCTATCTCGCAGTACGTCGCCGCCCAGGACCGCGGCGAGGCGCTCTTCTGCATCGTCGACCTGCACGCGATCACGGTCCCCTATGAGCCGACCGAGCTGCGCGAGCGGCTGTATGACACGACCGCGATCCTGCTCGCCGCCGGCCTTGACCCGGAGCGCTGCATGCTCTTCCGCCAGAGCGACGTCAAAGAGCACACCGAGCTGACCTGGCTGTTGTGCAGCGTCACCGAGCTCGGGCGACTGCAGCGCATGCACCAGTTCCGCGACAAGTCGCTCTCCCAGCGCGAGCTGGTCTCCGCCGGGCTGCTCCTCTACCCGGTCCTGCAGGCCGCCGACGTGCTCGCCTACCGCGCGAACGAGGTGCCCGTCGGAGAGGATCAGCGCGAGCACCTCGAGCTTATGCGCGACGTGGCCAGGCGCTTCAACGCTCGCTTCGGCGACGGCGAGGAGGTATTGGTGGTGCCCGAGCACCGCATTCCCGAGGTCGGCGCGCGGATCATGGACCTGCAGGATCCGACCCGCAAGATGTCAACGACCGGCGCCGGGGGCACCGCCGGCGCAGCCGGTGGTCAGGGCACCGTGTACGTGCTCGACGAGCCTGCCGCGATCGAGAAGAAGCTGAAGGGCGCCGTCACCGACTCGGGCAGCGAGATCCGCAGGGACGCCGAGAAGCCGGGCGTGAGCAACCTGATCGAAATCCTCGCAGCCGTCCGGGGGGTCGTGCCGGAGACGGTCGAAGCCGAGCATGCGCAGGCCCGCTACGGCGAGTTCAAGACCGCGGTGGCCGCCGCCGTCGCCGACTACCTGGCGCCCGCTCGCGAGCGTTACGTCGAGCTGCGCGCCGACGAGGCGCGGATCGAGTCGATCCTCCAGGGGGGCGCCGAGCGGGCCCAGGCGATCGCCTCGCAGACGCTGGCCGACGTTCGTGAGCGGATGGGGCTCGGTGCTCCCCGCGCGGGCGGCCCGGCAGCCACGTCGGGGACGCTCGATACGGTGAGAAGATGAGCCTCGCCGCGCTCGAGCTCGACCTCGACGTCTTCAGCGGTCCCTTCGACCTGCTGCTGACGCTGGTGCTGCGCGAAGAGGTCGACCTGCTCGAGCTGCAGCTGGCCGAAGTGGTGCTCGCCTACCTCGACCACCTCGAGAGCCGCGGCGAGCTGGACCTTGAAACCGCCACCGAGTTCATCGTCCTGATCGCGGCGCTGCTCGAGCTCAAGTCGCGCCTGATGCTGAGCGGCGAGGATGAGGAGCTGCTCGACATCGAGCCCGAGCAGGCTGCCGAGGAGCTGCTCGCACGGATGCTCGACGCGCGCCGCTACCGCGCCGCCTCGACGCACCTCACGGAGCTCCTCTCGGGCGAGCACGGGGTGCGCTTCCGCGAGGCCCCGCCGCCGCCGCACCTGCGGCGCACTGTCATCCAGCCGGAGGAGGGCTCGCAGGACCCGGCGGTCCTCGGGGAGGCCATCGGGAGGCTGCTGCTGATGCCCCCCACGATCAGCGTGCGTCACATCGCTACGCCGCGCGTGAGCGTCGCCGAGCGCCTCGCCCACCTGCGTGGCCTGTTGACGCGCGGGAGCTTCAGCTTCGACGAGGCCGTGGCCGGCGCCGACAGGATGACGGTCGCCGTGACCCTGTTCGCACTGCTCGAGCTCTACAAACGCGGCGAGGTCGACTGGTCGCAGGGTGAGTGCTTCGGCGAGATCGCGGTCAAGGCGCGCACCGACGGCGCCGAAGCTCCGCCGCTGGCTCGCGCCGGAGGAATCGCCGGGTGAGCGAGGCCGCCGATGAGAGCGCCGGCAGCGGCGTGGGCCCCGATCAGTGCGCCGAAGCCCCCCCGGCGGCCGACGCCGCGTCACGGGACCCGCAGATCCCATCGCTCGCGCGCACGGTCGAGGCGCTCCTGTTCCTCTCGACCGATCCCCTCACGCCGGCCGAGCTGGCCGACGCCACCCAGGCCGGCGAAGGGGCGGTGCTCACCGCGCTCGCGCTGCTCGCCGAGGACTACGCCCCGGGACGGCGGGGGATCATGCTGCGCGAGCTCGGCGGCGGCTGGACGCTCGCGAGCGACCCCGAGACCGAGGATGCCGCGCGTCGGCTGCTGAGCCGCCCGCGCCTGTCGACGCTGACGCCCGCCCAGGCCGAGACGCTCGCGATCGTCGCCTACCTGCAGCCGATATCCCGCCCGGAGATCACCCGAATCCGGGGAGTGAGCGCCGACTCGGCCACCGCGACCCTGCTCGAGCGGGGCCTGATCGAAGAGGCCGGCCACTCGCAGTTCGGAGCCGTCCTGTACCGCACCAGCACGGCCTTCCTGAAGCTCTTCGGGCTTCGCTCGCTCGAGGAGCTGCCCGACGTCGCCCGCTGGGATCCCACCCCCGAGGAGCAGGCCGAGCTCCGCGAGCGGCTGCTGCGCGCCGGCGAGGCCCGCGCCGGCGGCGGCCCCGACGGCTAGCTCGCAGGAGACCGGCGCTTGTCGGCCATCCAGATCGTCGAAGCCGGGCTCCAGGCCTTCAACGAGCGCGACGTCGAGCGCTTCGCCGAGCTCACAACGGAGGACTTCGTTTGGCTGCCGGCGCTACCCGGCGCGGTCGAAGGTGGCAGCTATCGAGGTCGCTCGGGCATCAACCGCTACTTCGCCGAGAGCCAGAGCACGTGGGAGCTGCTGACGCTCACGGGCGATGAGCTGCGGGAGCTGAACGGCTCGGTCCTGATGCTCGGTCGCGCGCTGGGACGCGGTCTGGGGAGCGGCGTCGAGGTCCAGACGCCACTCGCCTTCATCGCAGAGTTTCGCGGCGAGCGGATGGCGAAGGTCTCCACCTATCTCAACCACGCCGACGCGCTCAAGGCCGTAGGGCTCGACAGCTGATAGGTCGTCGACACCGGAGGAGGCCGGCGCCGTCTAGCCCACGCGGGCGGCGAGCTGCCCGCAGGCGGCGTCGATGTCGCGTCCCCGCGTCAGGCGTACCGTCGCGGGGATGCCGCGCGACTCGAGCGCGGTGCGGAACGCGGCGATCGACTCGCGCGTCGAGCCGCGATAGGGATCGGGGCCGCCCGATCCCGTGGGGTTGTAGGGGATCAGGTTCACCTTGAAGATCGACGGCTGATCCTCGCGGCGGCCGGACAGGACGCTCGCGAGCGCGAGGGCCTGCTCGTAGCGGTCGTTGACCCCCGCGAGCATCACGTACTCGACGAACACCCGCCGGCGCTTGCGCTCATAGAAGGCGCGGCAGGCGTCGAGCACGTCGGCCAGCGGATAGCGGTCGTTGACCGGCATCAGCTGCGAGCGCAGCGCTTCGTCGGCGGCATGCAGCGAGAGTGCCAGACGCAGCGGCATGTCCTGCTCTGCGAGACGTTCGATGCCGGGGATCCAGCCGACCGTCGAGATCGCCGTGCGGCGGTGCGTGATGCCGATATCCGGGAGCCGCTCGCATGCCGCCAGCACGTTCTCGATGTTCAGCATCGGCTCACCCATCCCCATGAACACGCAGTTGGAGATCGGCTGTCGGGCTGCATCTGAGCGCCCGGAGGCCCCGTTCGCTCGGGAGCGCGCTCGCGGGCGAGGCGCTACCT
>JAOPZM010000248.1 GCA_025964115.1 Solirubrobacterales bacterium | reverse complement strand
TCGTGGGCTGGTGACGTGGCTGGCGAACGAGGCCGGCACGCTGCTGGGCGCCGACGTGGCGTTGAGCGAGGACGCCGCTCACCTTGATCTGTCCCAGCTCGGCGACGGCTACGGAGCGTTCACGGAAGCCGGAATCGAAGCGATCGGTCTCCTTGCCAGGACCGAGGGCGTTGTCCTCGATCCTGTTTACAGCGCCAAGGGTATGGCGGGCCTGATCGCGGACGCCCGAGCCGGCCGGGTTGACGGCCCCGTCGTGTTCTGGCACACGGGCGGCGGACCGTCGCTGTTCGCGGCAGGATGGGGTGAGCGGCTGCTCTCGACGCCCTGACGCCCGGCTCGGCGTCTGAGAGGCGGGACACGGGACAGCCCCGCGATACTCCGAAACATGCGCCGAGACAAAGTGGATCTCGCCAAGCGCTTCGGAGATGGTTACAACCGCCGTGATGTCGATGGCGCCTTCGCCGAGCTCGTGACCGCCGACTTCGAGTGGTGGCCGGCTTTATCGAGGGCCTATGGGGGCGGCTGCTACCGCGGACGGAGGGCGTAGAACGGTTCGTCGCCGACACCAGCGAAAACTGGGAGGAGCTCCAGGGCGTCGCTGAAGAGTTTCGCGATCTCGGCGACCGCGTGGTCACGTTGGGTCGGCTCAAGGGACGCGGGAAGGGCAGCGGCGCCCCGGTCGATCAGCCGTACGCGGCAATCCTCGACTTTCGCGGCGACAGGATCTGGCGCTTCCGGGCGTACTTCGATCACGCCGAGGGGTTACAAGCGGCGGGGCTCTCCGAGTAGACACCGTACACGCCAGCTTTGAAGGGGTGCCAGCCCTGGGCGTGGTCGACCATTTTGATCATTTTCCGGAGCTGCGGATCCCGCGCTAATGCTGCCCATCGCGCGAGTGTTCCTTCCACGCGAAAGCGCAACTAGACGAATCGCTTCACGAAGTCGAGTGCCGTCTGTGCCACCTCACGCCAGCCGCTGTCGATCGTGAGCGAGTGCCCGCGGTTCGGGATCCTGGTGATCTCGGTGACGGACTCGTTGTGCTTCTGGCGCTTGTAGGCGGCGTTGGCGATTGCCCACGGGACGGTGTGGTCCTTCTCGCCATCGATGATCAGCAGCGGGCCACGGTCTGGATTCCTGGGATCGACCTTGGCCTCGGTGAAGGGGTTGAGGTTTGCGTTCGCCATCTGCATCAGGGCGACCCCTGGGGCGGCCACGTGGTAGGTGTCGTATAGGTGCTGCGCCTCGTTGTCGTCGAGCGCGTTGGTCCATCCGTACTTGAACTGGTCGAAGGTGAGGGTGATCGCGCGGCCTCGGTTGAGCGGATTCCGCAGCACCGGGCTGGCCGACTTCAATGCCGACAGCGGCAGGGGCAGGACGCCCCGGAACGGTCCTGCGTCGATGGCCACCGAGGCGGCTGAGAGCCCCCGGTCGGCGATCATGTAGGTGAGCAGGCCGCCCGTCGAATGGCCCATTACGGCGGGCTCCTTGTCGAGCTGGTCGATCACCTTGGCGGTGTGGTCGGCAACCTGCTTTAGGGTCTTCTTCGCGAAGACGTTGGGGTTGGCGCGGGCTTTCTCGACCGTTTCCGGGTCGTCCGGCCAAGAGGGCGTTACACCTGCGTAGCCGTTCTCCTCGAACAGACCGACCCAGTTGTCCCAGCTGCTCGGCAGTAGCCAGAGCCCATGGATGAAGACGACCGGCGTCTTGCCGCTCGAGTTGGATTCATCGATCTGGCGCTGCTCGCGATCGGTGATCTCGGCCATGGTGCGGCTCCTTCCCCTGGCGGCGGGCAGCACCGCCGGACGAGTCGACTCCGGTCAATATCTCACGGATCACGCATATAGGGGCCGACGGTCGTGCTCCAGATCGAGGGTTGGCGACTCCTCACCGACCCGACCTTCGGTGGGGGCGTGGCGCCTTAGCCGGGAGGCGTACTCTGAGTGCGAAGCAGGGAAGCCAGGCGCGGCAAGCGATCCAGTTGCGATTGTGCATTACGCTCCGTAAATGAGTCCTCCCGCGACCCTTCTCATGTGGTTTCAACTGCGCTCCCCGGAGCTGGCCGAAGACTTTGAGCGTCTGATGGCGGAGGATCGGGACATCGTCCGCGGGTCGCTGGACACGGTGTCGGACTGGCGTCTCACGCGGCCGGCGGACGTGCCCGGACAGGCGATCGGTCAAGCCGACTACGTGCTGATCGCGGAGATCGTCGAAGTGGAGCGCTGGGAGCAACAGGGGAGCGAACACGTCCAACGCTTGACGGACGACTTGGCGCACCTCGTCTCGAGTCGGGGGATGCTCGTCGTGCGTCCCATCCTTTGAAATCCGCGGACCGGGAGGGCGATCAGACCATTGCTGCAGACGAGCTTGCGCGGGGCGGTCGCGGGCGCGGTCGCGGCGGCGGTGATGACACTCGAGCAGCCACTCGACCAACGCCTCTTCGACTCCAGGTACGACGACGTCGAGATCCTGGGCAAGCTCGTGACGCGCGGTGACGGCTGGCAACCTATCGGCTTCGCGCTCCACGTGCAGAACGGCGCGATCTTGGGCGCCGCGTACGGGCGGATCAAGCCTTCCTTGCCGGGGCCGGCGGTCCTCCGCGGCCTGGGGGCGGGCCTCATCGAGCACGTCGCAACCTGGCCGATGGTCGCGCTGGTCGACCGCTACCACCCTGCCCGCGAGGAGCTGCCGAAGCTCGTCGCCAACCGCCGGGCCTTCGGCCAGGCGACGATCCGCCACGCAGTGTTCGGGATCGTCCTCGGGCTCCTCGAGGACGCGCTGAACGGCCCTGCCGGCCCTGGGCGTGGTCGACCATTTTGATCGATTTCCCGGAGCTCCGGATACCCCTTTGGGCAGCAACTCCGTTCCGCTGGCGAAATCGCGCCCAATCCGACCTGATCCACGGCCCGCCTGAGTCTGCCGATCCCTTGCAGTCGTCGGGAGATTGGGGCTCACTGGCCGGATCGCGGCGCGGCCTCCTAAGCGGTAAATCCAGGTTCGACTCGTGGCGGGGGCACCTTTTCCCGTAAGTACGGCGGTTCACGGGTTCGGCCGCAGCCGATTTCCGCAGCCCCGTCGCGGAGGCATAACGACATACAACAGAGAGCGGGGAGATCCACGACGGCGATCGTGCAACGCAACGTCCAGATAAAGGCCTCGCCGCAGCAGACCATGGCGCTCTTGAGCGATGCCAGTCGCTGGCCGGACTGGTATCCGGGCATGACGGAGATCGACATCGCCGCTCCCTTCCCCGACGAAGGAGGCAAGGTCGCCTTCAAGGTGAAGTCGAGGGGCATGTCCATGTCGATCATCGAGACGGTTCTCGAGTACCAGCCGGGCAAGCTGCAGCTTCTCCAAATGGACGGCATGATGTCGGGGCGAGCTCGCTGGGAGCTCACCCCAGACGGCGATGGAACACGCCTGACCACGACGTTCGACTACGCGCTGCCGGGCGGCGTGTTCGGCACGATCGCCGATGCGCTCATCGTCAAGCGCATGAATGCCAAGAGTCTCGAAGAAGCTCTCCACAACTTCAAAGCGCTCGTCGAACGGTCTTGATGCGCAAGCTGATCTACTCGATGAATGTGTCGCTGGACGGCTACATCGCCGGACCCGATGGCGCGATCGACTGGACGGTGCCCGACGAAGAGCTGTTTCGGTTCCATACCCAGCTGATACAGGAGACTGGTGTGCATCTCTGCGGACGGCGGCTCTACGAAGCGATGGTCTACTGGGAGACCGCTGAGGAGAGTCCGCTTGTCGCGGAGCACGTCAAGTTCGCCCAAATCTGGAAGGCCCTGCCGAAGGTCGTGTTCTCCACGACGCTGGAGAGCGTGGTGGGCAACACCAGGCTGGCCAGGGACGGCGTCGGCGACGAGGTCTCGAGGCTCAAGGAACAGCCCGGAAAGGACATCGCCGTCGGCGGCGCCGGCCTCGCCCGTGCGTGTATGAATCTGGCGCTGATCGACGAGTGGCGGTTGTTCGTCAGTCCTGTCCTACTCGGCGGCGGCACGCCCTACTTCCCTCGCTCGGAGAACAAGATCAGCCTCGAGCTGATCGAGACACGCACGTTTGGCTCTCGCGTCGTTTACCTTCGCTACGGACGCGTGTCAGACGGCCTGTAGCTGGTCGTCGCCACCCGCGCCCCGTGACTGGGACGGGGGCTTTCCGGGAGAACGCAGGTCGAGCAGGCGAGAGCGAGCACGCACTCCACAGAAATCGCCTCCAGGATCCCGGAGCGGTTCAAGGCGCGACTGGTCTCGTCGTGGGCAGGTTTGACGACGTTTAGGCAGGCTGCATCATGGGTAGCCCGCGCGGGGTTAGGGCAGGTGGCGCGCGCACGCCGGGCGACCGGAGGAGCTCCGCGCCACAAGCAGAGCTCGGGTGGGCGTGAGATGAGAGCGATCATCGTTGCGTTGCTGTGCGGACTGGCCGGCGTCGCGCTGCCTGCGTCCGCACGGGCGCAGACGCCGAGCCGAGATGTGTTGTTCGTCGGCAACAGTAACGACGGGACGATCGATCTGTTCGATGCGCACACGCTGACACGGATCGTTGGCTTCAGCGCGATCCCTGACGGCAACACGCCGCAGGATCCGCTCCAGGCGGCCTTGTACGAACCGCTCACGAGCAAGGTGGGGATCAACTACGTGCAGGACCTCGCGCTCTCGCCCGACGGCAAGACGCTGTATGTGTCGCGCGGCTACCTTGGTGATGTCGCCGCGTTCGACCTCAGCCAGGGGGGCAAGCTGCTGTGGCGGGTGCAGACGCACAGTCTGCGCGCCGATCACGCCGAGTTGTCGCCAGACGGCACGCGGCTGTTCGTTTCAGCGCTGACGGCCGACACCGTCGAGGTGATCGATACCGCCACGCATCAGGTCGTGGACGAGATCCCAGCTGGCGACTGGCCGCACACGCTTGGCTTCTCGCCCGACGGCAAGACCCTCTGGAGCGGCAGCCTCGGCGTGCAGATCGCCGACACGGCGACGAGCACGACGCCGCCGACCGACGGGCGCCACTGGCTCGAGGCGATCGACCCTTCCAC
>JAOPZM010000236.1 GCA_025964115.1 Solirubrobacterales bacterium | reverse complement strand
CGCCGGGGTTGAGCGCGGCGAAGCACTCGGCGCGCTCTGATTCAAACTGAGACACCACCTCCGCACCCTCCTTCATTTTGTATAGTGAGGGGTAAGCGAACAAGGAGAAACCATGGCAGGCACCCTGATGCAGGTCACAGACATCAACTTCGACGCCGAGGTCATCGAGGCGGAGGGCCACGTGCTCGTCGACTTCTGGGCGCCGTGGTGCGGTCCCTGTCGCGTCGTCGCCCCCGTCCTCGAGGAGATCGCGGCCGAGCGCGAGAACCTTCGGATCGTCAAGCTCGACATCGACGAGAACCCGCAGACCGCGGCGCGCTTCGGGGTCCTCTCGATCCCCACGATGATCCTCTTCAAGGGCGGCGAGCCCGTCAAGACGGTCATCGGTGCCTATCCCAAGAAGAAGCTCGAGCAGGAGCTCGAGCCCTCCCTCGAAGGCGCCCCAGAGGCGGCCGCCTGAACCAGGCCCCACAGGCGTGCTCCTGAGCCAGGCGCCCCAAGAGACGGCCGCCTGAACCAGGGCCCCACAGGCATCCTCCTGAACCGGCCGCCTCAGGCCGGACGCTATTGAGACTGCGCCCGGCGCAGGCTGATGCTCAGGGGCAGACGATCGACTTCGGTGTGCTCTGAGTAATCGAAGGTGGCGGCGCCAACGGCATCCCCGCCCAGTGCCAGCTCGACCGCGAGGGTCTCGCGCACGATGTAGTCACGGTGTGCCGTCGCGGCCTCGAGCAGCGACGCGTCCCCGTCGAGGGCCAGCTCGATACGGTCCTCCACCTGCAGGCCGGCCGTCTTGCGCGCGTTCTGGATCGCGTGGACGATCTCCCTCGCACGGCCCTCGGCTCGCAGGTCCTCGTCGATCGCCAGGTCGAGCGCGACCGCGTGTGCGCCCTCGCGCTCGACGCTGTAGCCGTCGGGCGCACGCATCGTGAGGATCACGTCGTCGGATGTGAGCGTATGCTCGCGTCCGCCCACGGCTATGCCGAGCGCCCCGCCGTCCCGAACGGCGGCGGCGACACGCTGCGGGTCGAGCGCAGCAACAGCCTGGGCCGCCAGGGGCATCTCCTTGCCGAAGACCGGCCCAAGCGTGCGGTAGTTCGGCTTGACCTCGTAGCTGCCGAGCTCCTCGGCCGCGGCCACGAAACGCACGCGCCTGACGTTGAGCTCCTCGCGTACGACGGCCGCGAGCCGTTCGATGCCCAAGCGCTCGCGCCCGTCCGCGACGACGACCGCCTCGGCCAGCGGCTGGCGTACCTTGATCTTGGCCTGGCCCCGGGCACCGAGCCCGAGGCGGACCGTCTCCCGCGCCAGCTCCATCGCCCGCTCGAGCTCCTCGTCCCGAGGTGCCAGGTCGGCGGCGCGTGGGAAGTCGCACAGGTGCACACTGGCCAGCGACCCGTCGAGGTTGTCGTAGATCTCATCGGCGATGAACGGGCAGAACGGCGCGAGGAGCTTCGAGACGGTCAGCAGGCAGGTTCGGAGGGTCTCGAACGCCGAGATGTCTCCGTCCCAGAAACGCCGTCGGGAGCGGCGCACGTACCAGTTGGAGAGCTCGTCGACCAGGCCCGCGATCGCCCTTCCGGCACTCGTCGCGTCGTAGGCGTCCAGGCGCTCGGCCACGAGCTCGGCGGTGGCCGCCGTACGCGACAGCGCCCAGCGGTCGAGATCGGGGAGATCCGCGGGGTCCGAGGCATCTGCCCCGCCCCGCCTGAGGTCCTGCTCCGCCGCGTTGGCGTAGAGCACGTAGAAGTAATAGGTCGACCACAGCTGCTTGAGGAACAGCCGCACGCCCTCGCCGATCGCCTCGAGTGAGAAGCGGTATCCGTCCCAGGGCTGTTTGGAGGTGAAGAAGTACCAGCGCAGGGCATCCGCCCCATAGCTGTCGAGCACCGGCCACGGCTCGACGGCGTTCCCCCTGGACTTGGACATCTTCTGGCCCTCCTCGTCGAGGATCAGGCCGAGGCATACGACGTTCCTGTAGGGCGCAGGCCACGACATCAGCGTCGCGATCGCCAACAGCGAGTAGAACCAGCCGCGCGTCTGGTCCTGGGCCTCACAGATGAAGTCCGCCGGATAGCGCTCCTCGAAGGTCTCGCTGTTCTCGAACGGGAAGTGATGCTGGGCGAAGGGCATCGCGCCCGAGTCGAACCACACGTCGATCACCTCGGGGACTCGGTGTGCCGGGGCTCCACATGGCTCGCCGCCCTCGTCATCGGTGTGGGGGCACGGGAACGTGACTTCGTCCACGTACGGGCGGTGGTGGTCCTCGAGCGTCTTGCCGGACCGCTCGGCGAGCTCCCCGAAGGAGCCGATCACGTGGACGTGACCCTCCGGGCAGCGCCACACGGGCAGTGGGGTGCCCCAGTAGCGCTCGCGCGAGAGCGCCCAGTCGACGTTGTTCTTCAACCAGTCGCCGAAGCGGCCGTGCTTTACGTGCGGCGGATACCAGTTGACGGTCTCGTTGGCGGCCAGCAGCTCGTCGCGCAGGCGCGACGTCGCGATGTACCAGGACGGTTTGGCGTAGTACAACAGCGGCGTTCCGCAGCGCCAGCAGTGCGGATATGAGTGCTCGTACTCCTCGACCTTCAGCAGCAGGTTGCGCTCGCGCAGGTCCGCGATCAGCTCCTCTGTGAGCGCGGGATCCTTGACGAAGCGGCCCTCGTAGGAGCCGCCCTCGCGGCTGCGCGTACGGCCATCGTAGGTTCCGTCCGGCCGTACGGGGTTGTAGAGGGTGCCCGCCCGCGTCGGCTCGAAGGGCACGGTCGGCGCGGCGGCGGCCACACGGTAGTCGTCCTCGCCGAAGGCCGGTGCGAGATGCACGATCCCGGTGCCGTCCTGGGTCGTCACGAACTCGTCGGCGAGGATCGGAAGCTCTCCCTCCTCGCGGTCCTCGGCGGCGAAGATCGGACCTCGGTAGGAGCCGTAGCGTTCGACCAGCTCCGACCCGGAGAAGCGCTCGAGGATCTCCGACTGCTCACCCAGCACGGGCACCACGCGATCCTCGGCGAGGACGAGCACCTCCCCACCGGCCCGCACGCGCGCGTAGCTCGCGGTCGGCGAGACGGCGACCGCTACGTTCCCGGGGAGCGTCCAGGGCGTCGTCGTCCACACCAGCAGGCGGTCCTCGCCACCTGACACCTGGAGCTTCAGGTACACGCTCGGATCGACGACGTCTTCGTATCCGAGCGCGACCTCGTGGGAAGAGAGCGTCGTCTCGCAACGCGGGCAGTAGGGAACGACCTTGTGACCCTCGTAGAGGAGCTCGCGCTGCGCGATCTGTGCGAGCGCCCACCACACGGACTCGATGTATGTCTCGTCCAGCGTCCGGTAGGCGTGGTCGAGATCGAGCCAGAAGCCGATCCTCCCGGTCAGGCGGTTCCACTCCTCCAGATAGGCGAAGACCGACTCCCGGCAGGCCGCGTTGAAGGCCTCGATCCCGATCTTTTCCTCGATTTCGGCCTTCGAGGAGATACCGAGTTTCTGTTCGACCGCGATCTCCACGGGCAGCCCGTGGCAGTCCCAGCCGCCCTTGCGCTCGACCCTGTAGCCCCGCATGGTCTGAAAGCGGGGATAGATGTCCTTGAAGACGCGTGAGAGGACATGGTGCGTTCCTGGCGGCCCGTTGGCGGTTGGAGGCCCCTCGTAGAACACCCACTGCTCGGCCCCCTCGCGCAGGCGCAGAGACTCGGCGAACACGTCCCGCTCACGCCAGCGCTCCAGCACCTCGAGCTCGAGCGAGGGCAGCTCCTGTCGAGGATCGACCTCGCGGCGCGGGATCAGCTGATGCGGAGGACGGTCGCTCACGAGGCGGCCCATTGTAGGTGCGGACTGTGCGCCGGCCGGTCTGCGCGCGCGCCGCGCCCGGGGCGTCCGCCGGCCCGGATCGAAGCCGCGAGCGACCAGCCGGGGAGGACTATCGTTGGCGGAGGTGGCCAGACGGCATGTTCACCCGCAGGGCAGCTCCGGCGTGTGCGCCGAGAGACGTGCAGTGAGGTCGCTGGCCGCCGCACTCCTGGCGCTGATGCTCGCCGCCTGCGGCGCATCGGCCGAGGGGACAGGCTCCACGGCGACGAGCACCCCGGGCGGCGCTCGGGTAGCGGCGGCGCCGGC
>JAOPZM010000133.1 GCA_025964115.1 Solirubrobacterales bacterium | reverse complement strand
GTCGGGGCACCCGGCCGCGGCTGGGCTTCAGGCCGACCAGCCCGCAGTAGGCGGCGGGGATGCGGATCGAGCCTCCGCCGTCGTTGGCGTGGGCGATCGGGAACATGCCGCCGGCGACGGCTGCGGCCGCGCCGCCGCTCGACCCGCCGGACGAGCGCTCGGTGTCCCACGGGTTGCGGGTGATCCCGTAGCGCAGGTTCTCTGCGACCGTGATCGGTCCGAACTCCGGCGTGTTGGTGCGTCCGCAGAGGACGAAGCCGGCACGGGCGAGCGCGTCGACGACCAACTCGCTTTCCTTGCTCGGCTCCTCAGAAGCTCCCCACGATCCGAACGTGACGGGCCAGCCCGCGACGGGCGTGAGGTCCTTGATGGGCAGCGGCACACCGAGGAACGGCGCCTCCTCTCCGGCCGCCAGACGGCGGTCGGCCTCGGCAGCCGCGGCCCGGGCTTCTTCGTCGTTGCGCCAGATCACCGCGTTCAACTGCGGGTTGCGCTCGTCGACTGCGGCCAGGCACTGGTCGACCAGCTCGGCGGCAGAGAGCTCGCGGCGGCGGAGCGCTCCGGCAAGCTCCAGCGCCGTCGAGGTCGGGCCGAGAGAAGCCATGCGGCGACCCTACCAGGGTAGGCTTGTCTCGTGCCAGCCAGAGGTCGCTCCTCAGAGCCACCCTTCGACGTGAGCGGCCGAACCGTCTTCATCACCGGCGCCGCGCGCGGAATCGGCGCGGCCAGCGCCGAGCGCCTTCACGCGAAAGGGGCGAACGTCGCGCTCGTCGGGCTCGAGCCCGAGCGCCTGGAGGAGAACGCCGCGCGGCTCGGAGATCGCGCGATGGCCTTCGAGGCGGACGTCACCGACCTCGACTCGCTGCAGCGCGCGGTGGCCGCGACCGTCGAGCGCTTCGGAGGCGTCGACGTGGCGATTGCGAATGCCGGGATCGCGTTCACGGGCACGCTCGCGACGGCGCCCGTCGAGCAGGTCGAGCGGACGCTGGCCGTGAACCTGCTCGGCGTGTGGCGCACCGATCGTGCGGTGATCGGACAGATCACCAAGCGGCGGGGCTACCTGCTGAACATCGCATCGCTGGCCGCCGTCGCCCACGCGCCGTTGATGGGCCCGTACACGACGGCAAAGGCCGGCGTCGAGGCACTGACCGATGCGCTGCGGATGGAGACTGCGCCGAGTGGCGCGCGCGTCGGCTGTGCCTACTTCGGCTACCTCGACACGGACCTCGTGCGCGCCGGCTTCGCTCAGCCCTCGGCGCAGGGGCTGACCGCGCAGCTGCCGCCCTTCATGCGCAACCCGGCGCCCCTCTCCAAGGCGATCGACGCGATCGAGCACGGCGTCGAGAACCGTGCAGCGCGCGTCTGCTATCCGCGCTGGGTGGCTCCGCTGCTGCTCCTGCGCGGCGTGCTGCAGCCGCTCACCGAACGGCGCACGCTGAGGGACGATGCGGCGCTCAGGGAGGCTATCGACATCGCCGAGAGCTCTGGCGAGTCGCAGACGCAGGACCCGGTCCTCGGCGTCTCCGCACAGGCCATCGAGCAGGCCCCCGCGCCGGCGCTCACTCCGCGCGACTGAACTCCGCTATCGCGACGGCGAGCATCACGAGGCCGATCAGCCCGACGACCGCCGCCTCGAGGAGCCCGGGGATGTGCCAGCTCCACCAGGTCACGCCGGGGTCGAGCGCGTGGCGGGCCACCTGGCTTATGTGGAGGTGCGCGAAAACCGCCCGGCGCATCGGATCGACCGCGTAGGTGAGCGGATCGATGCGGTTGAGGATCGTCAGCCACTGGGGCAGGCCCGCGACCGGGAACAGCGCGCCGGAGAGGAAGTACATCGGCATGATCGCCATCTGCATGAGCGCCATGAATGACTGCATCTGCGTGACGCGTGCGGCGACCATCACCCCGAAGGCGGTGATCGCGAAGGCGAGCAACAGCTGCAGGGCGAAGACCTCGATGATCAGGACCGGCGCGTAGGGGACGCCGACGAGCGGCGCCAGCGCGAGCACGATCACGCCCTCGAATCCCGCCACGGTTGCGCCGCCGAGGCACTTGCCCAGGACGAGCGAGCTGCGGCGCACGGGAGCCACCATCATCTCTCGCAGGAACCCGAACTCCCTGTCCCATACGAGCGACGCGGCCGAGAACATCGCCGTGAACATGACCGCCATGCAGAGCACGCCGGGATACACGAACGTCCGCAGGTTGACGCCGTGCGTGCCCGCCGCGGCGAGCCGCGAGAGGCCGGTGCCGAGCACGAACAGGAACAGGAACGGCTGCATCAGCGCGGTGAGGATGCGCAGCCGGTCACGGCTGAAGCGGATCAGCTCGCGCTTCCACACGACCTTGATCGCGCGCAGCTCGCTGCTCAGGCTGCGGGTGGGCACGCGCACGCCCGCGATCTCGTGCCCGGGCGCCGCGGGCGGCGCGGTCTCGAGCTGGCCTGAGGTGGTGTCGGTTGCCATCAGCGGCTCATCATGCGGGCGAAGTTTCGCCTCGTGTCGATCTGCGAGGACTCGGCATCGCGGATCGTCGTGCCGGTATAGGACATGAAGACGTCGTCGAGCGAGGGACGCGAGACGCTCACCGCCCGGATCGGCAGTGCGAGCTCGGCGAACAGGCGCGGGACGAAATGCTCGCCCTCCGGCACGCCGAAGGTGACCGCCCCCTCCGCCACGGTCGCCTCGATCCCGAAGCGCTCGCGCAGGGCTTCGATCGCCGCCTGCTCGTCGTCGGTCACGATCTGCACGCGGTCCTTGCCGACGCTCGCCTTGAGCCGCTCCGGTGTGTCGAGCACGATGATCTGTCCGTGATCCATGATCGCGATGCGATCGCAGTACTCCGCCTCGTCCATGTAATGCGTGGTCAGGAAGATTGTGATGTCCTCACGCGCCTTGAGCTCCCGGATGTAGCTCCAGATCGAGCTGCGCGTCTGAGGATCGAGGCCGACGGTGGGCTCGTCCAGGAACAGCACCCGCGGCGAGTGCAGCAGCCCGCGCGCGATCTCGAGACGCCGCTTCATGCCGCCGGAGAACGTGTTGACCAGGCTCTGCCGCCGCTCCCACAGCCCGACCATCTCCATGACCTGGCGCATGCGCTCGGGCACGAGCCCGCGCGGCACCCCGTAGAGCTCTGCGTGCAGGCTGAGGTTCTGCTCGGCGGTCAGGTAGCCGTCGAGCGTGGTGTCCTGGAAGACGAGGCCGATGTTGCGGCGCACCTCGTCGCGTTCGCGGACGACGTCATGCCCCGCCACCCGCGCGGAGCCCGCGCTGGGCCGCACGAGCGTGCAGAGCATGTTGATCGTCGTCGACTTGCCCGCGCCGTTGGGTCCGAGGAAGCCGAAGGTCTCACGGACACCAACCTCGAACTCGATGCCCCGAACGGCCTCGATCTCGCCGTAGCGCTTCACGAGGCCGTTGACCGCAACGGCGGCCGTGGGGCTGGGCGTGGTGGCGTGAACGATTCAGACCTCCCTCTGAACCGTAGCGTCCTCCTCGCCGTTCTCGCCGTCGGCGAGAATCTGGTAGAGGTCGCGGCGGGCAGCGGCGAGCACGTCGTGGGCCTTGGAGACCTGGCTGGGGCTGCCGGTGCGTATCACCTGCGCGAATGCGAAGGCGACCTCGCGCATCAGGCGCCCGAGCTCGTGCGCCTCGCTGCTGAACTCGCCGCTCATCTGCTCCCACGGCGCCGGCTTGTCGGTCCCACGCTCCTGCACGAATGCCCGTCCGGCGTCGGTGAGGGCGAACAGCTTGCGCCCCTCGATCTCCTCCGAGCGGATCAGGCCCTCGTCCTCGAGCTGCTGCAGCGCCGGGTATACGGAGCCCGGGCTCGGCCGCCAGACGCCGTCGCTGCGCTCCTCGACCTCCTGCATGATCTGGTAGCCGTTTCGCGGCTCCTCGGCGAGTAGCAGCAGCGCGGCGGTGCGGATATCGCCGCGGCGCGCCTTGCGCCCGCGTCCGCGGGGACCCCTACCGAACGGTCCGCCGCCGAAGTCCCCGAACGGGCCGGGGCCGAAGCCGTGACGGCGGTGGCGGTGCGGTCCCGGACCGCAGCGTCCCCGGCCGCCCGTCTCACGTTCATGGTCAAACATTGTCAACTCCTATCGTGAAATATCAACGTACGCTCACGATATATCGTATTCCCTCGCAGACTTCAACCCTACCCGCGTGCTTGTGCGCTTTGGGCCGTCTCTACAGCAGCTCGAGGTCGCCACCCGTCAGCGCCCAGGAGGACATGCGCGTCGGATCCGGGGTGATGCCCTCTCGCAGCGGCGTGGTCATCAGAACCGTCCGTCCGGGGTACTGCACGAAGCCGTGGCGCGCCGCCGTCGAGCGCGAGCGAAAGCTGCAGCGGATGAAGTCCACGGGCGCCGTGTCAGCGACCTGGCGCAGCAGCCCGCGGGCGAGGAGCGGGTCATCGCCGTGGACGATCAGCTCGCAGACGTCGAACCCCCATAGCCGCCCCCAGCGCCGGGCTCGGAAGATGGCGATCCCGTCACCGCGCCCGACGGCCTTCGCCCGCACCGCGCGGTAGTCCTCGAAGGCGTAGCGCCAACGCAGATAGTCGAGATCCCTCACCGTGGCAAGGCGAGGGGACGGCTCCGGTCTGTGCACGGCCGCCGACGTCCCGTCCGCCAGAACCTGCCGCGCCGTCGGTGCGTCGATCTCGAGGGGAGCCGCGACCGGCCACTCCTGGCCGACCGCCCGCAGCATCGTGGCCCGCGGCCTTCCGCCGAAGCTCACGAAGCGCGGGACCTTTCCGACCAGCGTGCGCCCGAAGCGCAGGCTGCCCGGCAGGCTCTCGGTGTTGGGATTGCTCCAGGTGAACGCGACCTCACGCGGGAAGACGGCCGCGCGTCGCAGCGCGAGCGAGAGGCCCAACCCCCGGTGGGCCGGATGGACCGCGAGATCGGTGCCGCGGCTGGCCGTCAGGACCTCGGCGCCGACCTCCATGCGCCACGGGAGGCGTGCCTCGAAGCCGACGATCGCGCCGGCCACGTCGGCCACGTACATCGTGGACGGACCGAACGGGCAGCCTGCGTGCTTCCAGCGGAAGAACTCCGACGGGTCCGCGGCGGACATTTCGCGTGGCCATTCGCCGAAGGAGGTGCGCAGGAGCTCCAGGACGGCGGGTTCGTCGTCCGGCTCGAAGCCGCGGACCTCCAGCGCCCGACGGCGGGTCACGATGTGCGGGTGGGTAATCATCCAGGGATCCTGAGAGGACCCTTAGGTTCCCCGGTCCGGCCCGCCTTATTCCCCGATCGGCCGCTTAATGGCGGAAATGCCGGCGATCGGTCGCGACCATGGCGACGCCCGCCGCGTCCACGGCCGCCACCACGTCCGCATCGCGCACCGAGCCGCCCGGCTGGATGATCGCCGTGACTCCGGCGTCTATCGCGAGCTGCGGCCCGTCGGCGAAGGGGAAGAAGGCGTCGGAGGCGAGGACCGATCCCGCGAGGCGCTCGCGCTGCGCGGCGCCGGCCTTCTCGATCGCGATTCGCACCGCGTCGACCCTGCTCATCTGGCCGGCCCCGATCCCGATCGTCGCGCTCCCTGACGTGCCGTCGCCACGCGCGATCACGATCGCGTTGGAGCGCACGTGCCGGCAGACCTTCCAGGCGAAGAGCATGTCCGCCCACTCCTGCTCGCTCGGCTGCCTCGAGCTGACCACGCGCATCTGCTCGCGCGTCTCGGAGACGACGTCGTGCGTCTGCACGAGCTCGCCGCCGATCACGGGCTTGCTTTCGAGGTCTCGTAGCGGCGGCGGCCAGTGCGCAAGCTCCAGCAGGCGCACGTTCTTCTTCACCTGCAGCAGCTCGAGCGCGTCGTCGTCGTAGCCGGGCGCGAGCAGCACCTCGATGAACTGCTCGCCGAGACGCTCCGCGCAGGCACGATCGACACGGCGGTTGAGCGCGATCACGCCGCCGTAGGCGCTCAGCGGATCGCACGCGAAAGCCCGTTCGTAGGCGAGCTGGACGCCGTCGGCGACCGCGCATCCGCAGGGGTTGTTGTGCTTGACGATCGCGCAAGCCGCGTCGTCGAACTCCTCCACGAGCTCTCGCGCAGAGCTGAGGTCGAGCAGGTTGTTGAACGACAGCTCCTTGCCGTGCAGCTGCCTGACGCCGTCGAGCAGGTGCGTGGGCGAGCCGACGCGGGCGTAGAAGGCGGCCTGCTGATGCGGGTTCTCGCCGTAGCGCAGGTCTGAGACCTTCTCGTAGGCATCGACCCTCGTCGGCGGAAAGCCCTCGTAGACGCGGGGCGCGAACCAGGCGGCGATGGCGGCGTCGTAGCGCGCGGTGCTGGCGAACGCCTTTGCCGCGAGCGCCCTGCGCGTCTGGAGCGTTAGCCTGCCCTGGGACTCGCGCAGCTCGCCAAGCACCCGCTCGTAGTCGGCCGGGTCGACGAGAACGGCCGCGAATGCATGGTTCTTGGCGGCCGCGCGGATCATCGTCGGGCCGCCGATGTCGATGTTCTCGATGACCTCCTCATCGCTCGCGTCGCCGCGGGCGACGGTCTGCTCGAACGGGTAGAGGTTGACGCACACGAGGTCGACCGGCTCGATCTGGAGCTCGGCGGCGGCCTGCAGGTGGGAGTCCTCGTCGCGCCGCGCGAGCAGCCCCGCGTACAGGCGCGGGTGCAGCGTCTTCACGCGCCCGTCCATGATCTCGGGAAAGCCGGTGAAGTCCTCGATCGATCGCACCGGGATGCCGGCGCCGGCA
>JAOPZM010000227.1 GCA_025964115.1 Solirubrobacterales bacterium | reverse complement strand
GCCGCCCCGGTCGTCAAGCGCTGGTGGCAGCCGAGCCGCCTCGAGCAGCTGCCTGCGGTCCTGCACCAGGCCTTCAACGCGATGCTCGAGGGCCGGCGTGGCCCGGTTCTTATCGAGCTCGCGCAAGACCTCCAGGCCGAACTCGGCGAGTGGGATCCGCCCGAGCCTCACGCACATCGTGCGCAGCGGCGGCCGCGCGGCGACCGCTCTGCCGTCGTCCGCGCGGCGAACGTGCTCGCGGTCGCAAAGCGTCCCGTGCTACTCGCCGGCGGCGGGGTCGTGCAATCCGGCGGCAGCGAGGTGCTCGTCGCTATCGCCGAGCACCTCGGCGCACCGGTCACGGTCTCCTACAACGGCAAGAGCGCGATCGCCGAGGACCACGAGCTCTACGCCTGGCCCTGCGGCGACGCGGGCGCGATATCCGGCAATGAGATGACCAAGAAGGCCGACGTGATCCTCGCCGTTGGATGCCGCTTCAGCGACCGGATCACCTCCTCCTATCGGCCCGGGGTCACGTTCAACATCGGCACGACGACACAGCTGGTCCAGATCGACATCGACGGCTTCGAGGTTGGCAAGAACTATCCCGTTGAGGTCGGCATCGTCGGCGATGCGAAGACGACGCTCGAAGACCTTCTGGCCGAGATCCAACAGGCCTGCGCACCAGCTGACTACAGGAGCTCCGACTACTTCGCGGAGCTCCAGCAGCTGAAGGCGCAGTGGGCCGAGACGCTCGCGCCCATGCAGGAGACCGATCACGTCCCGATGACCCTCCCGCGAGCACTCGCAGAGGCGCGGAAGGTGCTCCCCCGGAACAGCATCGTCGTGACCGACTCCAGCAGCCCCCAGGGCCACGTCTACAACGAATTCCCGGTCTACGCCCCCAAGGAGCACATCACCGACGGCTGCATGCAGGGGATCGGGTTCGGGGTCCCAGCTGCGCTTGGAGCGCAGCTCGGCGCCCCCGACCAGCAGGTCGTGGCCGTCGTCGGCGACGGCAGCTTCCTCATGACCGGGACCGAGCTGGCCTCCGCGGTGATGATGGGCCTGAAGACCGTCGTCCTCGTCTTCAACAACGGCGGCTGGGGAGCCATCGCCAACCTCCAAGACGACCTCTTCGGCGAGGGTCGCGAGCTGAACACGAAGTTCAGACGCCCTTCCGGCGAGCGCTACTACGCCGATATCGCTGGCGTCGCGGCCGCACTCGGTTGTCACGCAGAGCGTGTCGAGGCACCCGCTGACCTTGCGCCCGCACTCGAGCGGGCGCTCGCCGCCAGCGGGCCTGCGGTAGTCGAGGCGATCACCGAGCCAGAACTTCCCTGGAGCGGAATTCAGGGGGTCGGCGAGTGGGACATCACCGTGCCCGCCAACCTGCCCGGGCGCGCCCAGTACATCCAGTCACGCGGCTTCTGAGGCGATGCGATGAGCGAACCACAGAAGTTCGACCTCCCGGGAACGATCGTCACCGGCGGCGGAGCGAGCGCGGCCGCGGGCGAGCATGCCGCGCGCCTGGGCGCGGACCGCGCGCTTGTCGTGACCGACCCCTACATCCTCTCCACCGGCATCGCCGAGCGGATCCGGGACCACCTGCGCCAGGAGGGGGTCGAGGCCGAGATCTTCAGCGAGGTGCAGTCCGACCCGACCGACGCCAACGTCGCCGCCGGCCTGCTCGCGCTCGAGGAGCAGGAGGCGCGGATCGTCGTCGCGGTGGGCGGTGGCAGCGCTCTCGACGCAGGCAAGATGATCGCCGTCGCAAAGAACAACCCTGGGCCCCTGAGCGACTTCATGGGCTACCACCGGATCCCCCATGCCGGCGTACCGCTGATCGCGATCCCCACGACGGCCGGGACCGGAAGCGAGGCGACGAGGGTGACCGTGATCACCGACTCGGCTGCGCACACGAAGATGATGATCCTCGACGGCAAGTTGGTTCCGGCGGTCGCATTGGTCGACTACGAGCTGACACTTACGATGCCGCAGTCGCTGACAGCCCACGTTGGCGTGGACACCCTCACGCACGGGATCGAGGCTTACGTGTCGGCCCTCTCCAACCCGATGACCGAGCCCTACGCGCTGTCGTGTATCGGCCTAGTCGGGCGTAACCTCAGGCGCGCCTGGGCGGCGCCCGACGACCGCGAAGCCCGCGCGGCGATGGCCATCGCCGCATGCCAGGGCGGGATCGCCTTCGCCAACGCAAGCGTCTGTCTGGTCCACGGGATGAGCCGGCCTCTCGGAGCCGTCTTCGGCGTGCCTCACGGCCTCTCCAACGCCGTCCTGCTGCCAGCCGTCACCGCGTACTCGTTGGCGGGCGCACCCGAGCGCTATGCCACGGTCGCTCGCGCTCTCGGTATCGCACGCCCCGGCGACAGCGTGGCTGATGCCGGCGAACGGCTGCTCGACGAGTTGGCGCGGCTCAACCAGGATCTCCAGGTGCCGCGCCTGCGCGAGCTGCCCGGCGTCGAGGAAGCGACGTTCGAGGCGAACCTGGCCAAGATGGCATCGGACGCGCTCGCCTCGGGCAGCCCTGCCCGCAACCCGATCGTGCCCGAGGCGTCCGAGATCGAAGCGATTTATCGCCAGGCGTGGTGAGGTAGACGCTGCGGCTCGGCGTTGCCCCGAGGTTCGGCCTGTGAGGACTCGCGCCAGCTCGGCGTATGGCCTACGCCGCTCGGCGCACAGGATCTGCCCGCTCGCCTGTGGCGACGTGAACATGTGCCGGCAAGTCGATTTAGGCCAGCCGCCTCCACTGTCCGGAGCCGAGACCTCTCGAGCGATGTTCTATCCATGTTCTGTCTTGAGCGGATCGGCATCGAACCGGGTCCCGTCTTTTGGCTCCAAAGAGCCGAACCTGATCTAACCGGACGCCCCTCGTCTGGCTGGGGGCCGGGCGGCTTGGTCGCTCGAGGAGCCACGCTGAGGGTGCCGCTAAAGCGTTCCGTCCGAGGAGGAGCGCTGGCGCTCATGGTCACAGGAGCAGCTCACAAAGGCTGACGATTCTCGAGGAGATCCCACCGGCGGCGGCCTTCCTCGGCGGTCACGCTCACGCCGACTACCGGCGCGCAGGCGGAACACCCGAGGCGGTTCTCCCCGATTTCCCGATCGGCGCGCACGCCGCCGTCACCGGCCGTCCCTTGCTCACGCGCGACCCGCGTCGCGTAGCGACCTACATACCGGGGGCGGGGATCGTCGCTCCGCGTTGACCGTGCGGCCGGGCGCCTCCGCTAGCCTGGGGCCGTGTCATCCAGCGCGCCACCGGCCCTGAGACGTACGCCGCTGTTCGAGCAGCACCGGGCCGCGGGAGCCAAGCTGGTCGACTTCTCGGGCTGGGAGATGCCTGTGCAATACGGGGGCGCCCGCCAGGAGCACATAGCGGTCCGCGAGAGCTGCGGCGTGTTCGACGTCTCGCACATGGGCGAGATCGAAACGAGCGGACCCGGCGCGCTCGAGCTGCTGCAGCGGCTGCTCTCCAACGACGTGGCCAAGATCGCCATCGGTGGCGCGCAGTACAGCGTCCTCTGCCGCGAGGACGGAGGCGTGCTCGACGACCTCTTCACCTACAGGCTGGATAGCGATCGCTACCTGACGGTCACGAATGCCTCCAACCACGACAGCGACCTGGAGTGGTTTCGGGCCCACGCGAGCGGCGCCCAGGACGTTTCGGTCAGCGATCTGATCGACGACTACGCGATGCTCGCCGTCCAGGGGCCCCGCGCGCGCGAACTCGTGCAGGCGATCTCCGACTCGCCTCTCCCGGCGCGCATGACCGCGGGCACACGCCGCGTGCATGGAGCGGAGACGCTCGTCTGCGGCACCGGCTACACCGGCGAGGATGGCGTCGAGCTGCTCTGCCGCCCGGAGAACGCGCCGGCCCTGTGGGATCAGATCGTGCGGCGCGGCGCGGTGCCGGCCGGTCTCGCCGCGCGCGACACGCTGCGCCTGGAGGCCTGCTTCCACCTCTACGGCAACGACCTGACGGTCGACCGCGGACCCATCGAAGGCGGGCTGGGCTGGTGCTGCAACGAGGACACGGGGTTCATAGGCTCTGAGGCCGTGCGAGCCGTCCGCTCGGCCGGTCCCGCGGAGAAGCTCGTTGCGTTCGTGATCGACGGACCGGGCATCCCCCGGGCGCACAACCCGGTGCGGGGCGGTGGAGAAGTCACCAGCGGCACGCTCTCGCCGTGCCTGAACGCGGGCATCGGCCTGGCCTACGTCCCGGCCGAGCGCTCCGCCGTCGGCGAGCGCCTGGAGATCGACGTTCGTGGCAAGATGCGCCCCGCCGTGATCAAGGAGAAGCCGCTCTACAGAAAGGGCCCGTGATGGCCGAGGCCAGCTACCCCTCCGACCTGCTGTTTCACCCGGAGCACGACTGGGCGCGTATCGACGACTCAGGGGAGCCTGAGACGGCCACGCTGGGGATCACCTGGTATGCGCAGGACGCGCTCGGGGAGGTCGTCTTCTTCGAGCCGCCGGCCCCGGGCACGATGCTCACGAAGGACGCCCCCTATGCCGAGGTGGAGTCGGTGAAGGCGGTCTCCGACGTGATCGCGCCGCTGTCCGGGGAGATCGTCGAGGTCAACGAGGCGCTCGCCGAGAACCCCGCCCTGATCAACGAAGACCCCTATGGCGAGGGCTGGCTGGTGAAGGTGCGCCTTGGCGATCCGGCCGAGAAGGACGCGCTCCTGGATGCCCGCTCCTACATGGCGACGCTCTCCGGCTAGATTGACTGGTACTTGAGTCGCTACACCGCCACCACCGACGCGGATCTCGACGCGATGCTGAAAGCGATCGGCGTCGGCTCCGTGCAGGAGATCTTCGACCGCCAGATCCCCGAGGCGGTGCGCCTGGGCAGGGCGCTGGAGCTGCCCGACGGCCTGCCCGAGCAGGAGGTCTACGAGCACCTTCGGGAGCTGGCCGCGCGCAACACCAGCGCCGAGGACGAGCTCAGCTTCATGGGCGCCGGGATGTACGACCACTACGTGCCAGCGCTGATCGACATGCTCACCGAGCGCTCGGAGTTCCTCACCCCCTACACGCCCTACCAGCCCGAGATCTCCCAGGGCGGCCTGCAGGTCATGTTCGAGTATCAGACCGCCATCTCCGAGCTCACAGGGCTGCCCGTGTCCAACGCCTCGGTGTACGAGGGACCCTCGGCCGTGGCGGCGGCCGGCTATCTCGCGAAGCTGCACAACGGCCTCGGACGCCTGGTCGTCAGCGCCGGCGTGCACCCGCACTCGATCGAGACGCTCCGCACACAGGCGCACGGCTATGGCATGGAGGTCGTCGAGGTCCCGCTGACGGACTCCCGGCTCACCGACGAGCAGGCCTGGAGGGCGGCGATCGACGAGAACACGACCGGGTCGTCACCGACCAGCGCGGCGATCTTCGCGCAGCCCAACTTCTACGGAGCGGTCGAGGACGCGCAGGCGCTGAGCGCGGCCGCGAAGGAGGCCGGCGCCGGCACGGGCGCGGGCGGGGGGGCTCCTGTCGTCATCGCGCAGGTCGATCCGGTCGTCCTAGGCATCCTGAAGTCGCCCGGCGAGTGCGGCGTCGACGTCGCAGTCGGCGAGGGTCAGTCACTCGGCAACCGCCTGGACTTCGGGGGACCCTCGTTCGGCTTCTTCGCCGCCCGTGAGGAGTACCTGCGGCGGATGCCGGGACGCATCGCCGGGGAAACCGCCGACGTCGACGGGCGCCGTGGCTTCGTGCTCACGCTGCAGACACGCGAGCAGCACATCCGCCGTGACAAAGCGACCTCCAACATCTGCACCGCGCAGGCGCTGAACGCGCTCGCCGGCGTCGTCTACCTGACCTGGCTCGGCCGGCGGGGACTCGTCGAGCTTGGAGAGCTGCTGCTCGCCCGCACCCACTACGCGCGTGAGAAGCTCTCGGGGCTCGAGGGCGTCGAGAAGCTCCACGACCAGCCCGTGATTCGCGAGTTCGCGGTGCGGCTCGACGCCGACGTCGCCGCCGTCAGGCGCCGCTGCGCGCAGCAGGGCGTCAACCCCGGTGTCGACCTGCAGCGCCTCACGGGCCGTGCAGAGGACCGCGGCGGGCTGCTCGTCGCGATCACCGAGCGCAGATCCCGTGCCGACATCGACAGGCTCGCCGAGGTGCTCGAGCTGGCCGTGGCGGCCGAGCGCGCCGCCGGCGTCGCGGGCGACCCGGCC
>JAOPZM010000115.1 GCA_025964115.1 Solirubrobacterales bacterium | reverse complement strand
CGAGTGCCTGGGCGAGCAGTCCAAGCCGCCCCTCCTCGCGCAGGCGTTCGACCGCCCGGGAAAGGAACCGCCGTGCTCGCGCGAAGTCTCCTGCCTTTTCGGCCGCGATCCCCAAGTAGAGAGCCTCGGCCGGATCGTCGATTCGAGTGAGCCGCTTGCGCGAGACGCGGCGCAATACCGACGGGCCGGTCTGCTCGGGGTTGGCGAGCGCGATCACGGCGAGCAGGCGTGGGTCGTCGTCCGCCACGCCGACGTTCTCTGCGGCATCCACCAGATACCGGCGGGTCCTCTCCGCCGGACGAGTCCACCAGGCGCGGTGAGCCACAGGGACAAGGGACCGCACTGCCATGTCAGCGTCTCCCGCCGCCGACATCTGTCGGGCGATCGTGACGAAGGTCTTTGCCGCGCCCGCCTCCACCCAGACGTCGCCGCTGATCATCTGGCGAAGCCATGCCAGCCGGGCCTCTCCGAGTGCGCCGAGCTCCAGCGAGTTCGCCTCGGTGATCAGCCGGCGGACCGCGTCGGCAGAACCGAGCTCGTACGCGAGCTCGGCAGCCCGCAGCAACCGCTCCCCCTTTTCGCGGGAGTCCGAGCTGAGTGCCGCCGCTCGCTCGAGAGCCCGGGCTGCGACCGTCGCTGCGCCGCGGCGCCTGGCCCTCTCGGCATGGGTGTCGAGCTCTGCGGCGAGCCCTTCATCGAAGCCGATCGCGGCCATCGCGCGATGCCATAGCGAACGCTCCGGGTCGGTCACGACCTCGGCCAGCGCCGCGTACGTGCTGAGGAGCAGGACGGACGTGGCCCCCTGCCGCACCGCTGAGCGAATCAACGGATGACGGAAGCGCAGCTGCATATCTGCAACCTCAACTATCCCCGCAGCTATCGCGGGGTCAAGATCTGACAACGCCACGCTGCGCCCGTGCAGCAGAGTGGCGCACGCGAGGGCTTCCTCAATCGATGCGTGCGGATCCAGCGCGGCCGCGAGCAGACAAAGACGACTCTGAGGCGGGACCCGATCGAGGCTGGCGGCGAAGGCACGCTCCAAGCGGGCAGTGAGCGTAGGCGATTCCTGCGAGAGCCGGTCCGACGCAGTCGCGAGCGTGCGTGAAAGCTCGACGAGCGCCAACGGGTTCCCCGCAGCCTCGGCGAGCACGCGGGCCCGCGCAACGGGATGAAGGTCGGGCTCGTCCCGGTCCAGCAGCTGCGCGGCCGCGGGAGCACTCAGTCTTCCGAGATCGAGAACGTGCGAATGGACCTCGGAGAGCGGCGAGGCGTGTCCCTCGCGAACCGCAGCCATCAACGCAACCGACTCCAGCTCGAGCCGTCGCGCAATGAAGGACAGAACCCCGAGACTCGAACGATCGAGCCAATGCGCGTCATCGACGATCAGCAGGAGCGACTCGGCGCCGGCGGCGTCGGAAACGAGCTGATGTGCAGCGAGGGCGACTAGGTACGGATCGGGATCGACCTCCTCGGCGAGCCCGAACGCGGCCGCGAGCGCCCGCCGCTGAGGTCGAGGCAGGCCCTGCACTTGCTCAAGCACCGGATGCAGCAGCTGCTGCAACGCTGCAAACGCGAGCTCGCCCTCCGCCTCGACGCCGACGACCGAGAGAACGCTGATCCCCTGCGCTTCCGCGTGCCACCGGGCATGGAGCAGAAGGGCGGACTTCCCGATACCGGCGGCTCCGCTGATCACGAGAGTCTCGCCCATGCTGCTTGTTAGATGGTCGAGCAGAGCCTCGACACGCGCGACCTCGTCCTCGCGGCCGATCAACGCCGAACCGCCGGTTCGGGTCAAGTCCTGCATTGTTGGAGCATAGGCCCGCGCGGCAGCGTCCGCCGAAGGGCCCCGCGGGGCGGCCGCCCCGACTCCCCGCCCAAACAGAACGCAGCAAGACGCAATCGCCTGCTAGCGCTCGTATATGCCCTCGAGTCGGCCTCGCGCGATGACCGCCGCCTTCATCGCGGCAACGATCGAGTTAGGCTTGGCACACCGATGCACCGCGGTTCCCTGCCGTGAAAATCCGCCTGCGCGCAGGGAGTTCTCGACATGGAGCCAACCGGGATCGAACCCTGCCGTGGTACGCCCACACACGCGGATCGTCGAGCCTCAGGCGCCACCGCCGGTTTCGCCGGGGCAGCTCGCTATCACGGGTTCGCAGGTGGTGCTTGAGCCGGCAGTGAACAACGCCCACGCCCCCGTGTGGTCGAATTGCGCTTTGATCTTTTCACGAGTGTGTTGGATCTCGGTTTCCGTACCACCGTAGAGCAGGGTTATTTCGGAGCGTACGTCGAAGCTAACCAGCACAGGGAAGATCCAGGTGTCGCTCGGCACGTTGTCGCCTCCGCTTGCCTGTGAGACCCCAGTCCCGAGGCGCGGGACGCCTCGTTCGAGAACCATGAAATTCTGAATGCCGCAGTTGATGTGGTGTTCGCAGACCCATTGTTGGATCTGCGCGTCCGTGGGACCGGCGGGCGCGACTGGGCCAGCGGGAGGCGGCGCCGGAACGGTGGGTGACGTGACCGGAGCCGGGGGCGCCGTGGCCGCCGGGCCGGATGGGGCCGTGGTCGCCGCATGATGCGGCCCGTACTTTCTCTTGGCCGCTCTCACGCACGCCGCACGCTTCCGCTTCGGCTGCTTCTTACAGGCCTTCAGCGCCTGCGAGAGCTTTTGCGCGCGAGTCAACGATTTCGCTGTGTGTGATTTGGTGGTGGCCGCTCTGGCAACCGCAGTTGAAGTCCCGAACGCAACACAGCAAGACAGCAGGGCGATGAGGCCCAACGTCGACAGCGGTCGGGCGTGCAGTGGGTGGCGGGCGCCAACTCTCATGGTCACATCCTTGTTTGACTGCTCATAGCGACCCAGGGCGCGATGATCAACGGACTGACCTCTCCAAACCCCCCGAATCAGGACTGCGCTGCACCTAGCGGCGTTTCTGTCGCTTTTGGACGAAACGGCCCGTGAGGTCAGGTGGTCTTGCCCCCCGAAGACCCGCGCGAGAGAGTCGAACAGCAGCGGCCAACAACGGCCCTCCGTCAACCGTACTCCCATTGAAGCCGGCACGTCCCGCCCAAAGGTCGAGGGCACAACAGGTCTCGCGCCCCCTCCTCGTCTCTATGAAGAAGGGCCGTGTCGTAGCCGCCGACGAACGCGCCTGCTAGTGCAAAGGCCACCCAAGAGCGTCGAAGACCGCTACAGGGTCGAGGTAGTCGCGCCAGCGAGTGACCTTGCGATCCGCGATCGTGAGCACCGAGATGTACCGGTTGGCGTAGGAAGCTCCCGTCCGAACGACCCGACCTTGTGAGGCGTACTCGAGTACGACGACGCCGGTGTTGGGGTCGTGATGGACAGCGAGATCGTGGCACCGGTCCAAGACGATCATGTCGCCGTAGGGGCGGTATAGCTCTGCGACGGCCTGGCGGCCCTCGACGTGCCTCGGGTAGCCAGGAGTGGTGATGATGAAGTCGAAGACGACGTCCTCGGCCAGCAGGTCGAAGAAGTGCCCGCCATCGGCGAGGCCGTCGAGCCCCTGCTCGATGAGCCGAAAGAATGGGTCCAGCGCCTTGAAGTCGTCGAGGTCCTTGATTGTGGTCATCGCGCCCCCGACCGCGCCCGGGCCGGTGCGGTTCGCCGGGCGAAGTCGGCGAAGCCGATCGGCGGCACTCCGGTGACGGTCTGGACGTCGTTGTTAGGCCGGGAGCGATGGCCGATGACGTCGGCGATGTCCTCGGTGTCGACGAAGGCCTCGGCGCCGTCACCGGTTGGCGCCGTGATCACGCCGTCGACGGGCTTCAGGAACGTTTCGCTGAAATTCTGCATGAACCGCACAGCAGGCCCCTGGGAGAGGCGATGAATGGTACTGCGCGGGACGCTACCTGCCGGTGCGCTCGCGGTGCTTGCACCCCGGCCAGCAGCAGGGCCGGCGCTGGCCTTCTTCCAGCTCCTCCTGCGTCCGCCGAATGCGGCGCTCTCGGGTCCTGTCCTGCTTGGCATCCTCGACCCAGCAGATGAACTCGTTGCGAGCCAAGGGCGTGATGTCTATCCAGGCATCGAGTGCCGTGCCGCTCGCGATCAGCGCCTTACGCAGGTCCGCGGGCAGCTTATGCACCACCCCACCGGGCACTCTCTGGCCGCTCACAGACCCATGGTAGTGAGCCGGGGTCAAGCCCGTTTCACCATCCTGCCCCGTGACGACCACTGACGCTGGCGAGGCGGTTGGCGGTGGGCCGGAGCCCTCGGCCGATCTGCTCCGCCAGCTCGACGATGATCCCCTCCGGGCCGCGGACGTAGCAGAGCCGATAGCTGTCTTCGTAGCGCTCCACCTCGCCAACGAGCTCCGCGCCGCGGGCTCGCAAGCTAGCGACGACGGGCGTGCGCGGCGCCCTCCCATGCCATACAATGCGGCCCTCTCGGATCGCGAGGCGAATGGTGTTATGCCAGTGATTTGGATGCGTCGACGGGAACGGCCGGCGGTCACAAAATTGACGACCGCCGCTGGAGAGCTTTGACGCCCTCGCTGCCTCTCGTGGGGGAGGACTTTGCGGGCTATCGGCTGCGAGCTGTGCTTGGCCGCGGCGGTATGAGTGTCGTTTACGAGGCCGAGAACTTGCGTCTCGGCAGCACGATCGCGCTCAAGGTGCTCGCTCCCGAGCTCTCGGGCGACGACGTCTTCCGGGCGCGGTTCCTGAAGGAGTCACGCATCGCCGCCTCGCTGAGCCACCCAAACGTGATCCCCATATACGACACGGGCCCGCACGAGGAACTGCTGTACATCGCGATGCGCTACGTCGATGGCTCCGACTTGCGTAGCGTTCTCAACGCCCGCGAGCGCATCTCTCCCGGGCAGGCGCTTCTGCTGATCGGCCAGGCGGGCCGCGCGCTCGACGCCGCGCACCGCCACGGACTTGTGCATCGCGACGTCAAGCCAGCCAACATCCTCATAGAACGCGGTGCTGACGACGATCCGGACCACGTGTACCTTGCCGACTTCGGGATCACCAAGCACACGCTTTCGCGAAGTGGGCTGACGGCGACTGGTCAATTCGTCGGAACGATCGACTACATCGCCCCGGAGCAGATCCGGGACAAGTACGTGGACGGCCGGGCCGACATCTATTCGCTTGGCTGCGTCCTCTACGAGTGCCTCACTGGTCATGTCCCGTTCGTGAAGGACCTCGACGCCGCGGTGATCTGGGCCCACGTCGAGGAGCTGCCGGTCCCACCGAGCACCGTCCGGGCACAGCTGCCGCCGGCGATCGACGAGGTGATCGGGCGCGCCCTTGCCAAGGACCCCGACGACCGCTATCCCACCTGTCGAGAGTTCGTCGGCGCCGTGCGCACCGCACTCGCGCCCATGCTTCATCCGCCGGCCTCAACTGCCCCCGACCACGGCGCCGCCTCCGCCGGCCCGCCGACTGTCCTATCGGGTGGGCACGTGCCGGAGTATCCGGCGCCCGGAGCCCAGCCTGCGGAGTCGACCTCGGGCACCACGCTTCGCGATGGGGGATCTCACGCCGGAACACCCGCCGCTGTGCCTCCGCTTGCCGTGCAGTCAGGCGGTGGCGGCCCGGGAAGCCTCGAGACGCGCCTCTCGGCCGATCAGCCGATGGAGCGTGGAGGCCCGGCTGGAGACGGGCGGTCCTCGCGGCGTGGAGGACGGGGATCACGACGCATTGCGGCGCTGGGCGTCATCGTTCTCGTTGTCGCCGTGGGCGCGGTCACGTGGGCGGCAACGCGCGGGGGTTCGAAAGCCTCCGGGACTCAAAACGCCGGCGAACCGCGGTCGGCGGCTCTCGCTCCAGTACCGACGAATCACGTTCAGGGGAACGGCACCGCGACGCTTCGACTGAATGCCTATACCGCGAGCGTGACGGTCACCACCACTGGACTTCTAGACGGCTCGCCCCACCTCATGCACATCCACGCGGGTGGACTCGGAACCTGCCCGCCGGCATCGGCGGCCAGGCTACACAACGGTCACCTCGCTATAAGCACAGAGGACGGCATCAAGTATTACGGACCTCCCGAAGCGTCACTGACCACGACCGGCGATGCCAGGGTAGCCAGCTACCTCGCTTTCGATCGCTTTCCGAGAGTGGGCGATATACGCTACCGGCGAACGATCCAGATCAGCCGCTCGCTGGCCGAACAGATGCGCGCGAACAAGGCGGTTGTGGTCATCCATGGAATTGACTACGACTCGAGGGGGATCTACGACAACGTTCTCAGCCACAGCGAACTGCTTCCCACTGTCCCGGGTGAGGCAACCGCGCCCGCCCTCTGCGGAGCGCTCGTGGCGGTGACGCCAGCGGCCACGGCGAGCGCGCCAAGCCGCGGCTCGGACGCGAGCCAGGTTTACGTTGCGGACCTGACTGTCGAGACGGGCGCCCTTGCGTCGTGGTGTGAAGCTGTACCCCCGCCGAGCAGGCCCAGACGCGCCCGCGATCGCCTCAACGAAACAGCTCGCGCCTAAGCCTGATCATCCTGCGGGCCGGCTAGCTGGTCAGAAACGAGATCGCTGCCTGACGCCGGTCTACGCGAGTCAGGCCGACCGCGGCGAGTGAAGGCGGCCAGGTTCAAAGGTCCGAGCTCATTGCCGCGGCACCATCGCCGCGCCAGGGTCGATGCTACGACGCCCGTGCTTCGCACACGTCCCGACCGATTCTCGTCGGGCTCCTCAGCGCCCTGCTGTGCCAAGTGGAACCGGCCGCTGGAAACCGAGCACCTCGTCACCGCGGCAGAAGGCCCTGCCGCGGCGGCGAGACGACGGCCCTTATTACGTGTGGGCGATCGCCCAGGCTTGGTCGTTGGACGTACAGATGTATGTGGTCCCGTTTTCGTAGGTGATGTCCTCGCGGAAGGTTCCAGCCGCCCGCGGCTTGCCTGATGACCCGGCGCCATGGAAGTGGCCACTGAAGGTGTAGGTGAAATGGGCGGAAACACCTTCGACGATGTCTTCCTGTTCAGTCGTCTTGTGGAACGCGCCGTCGGCTGCGATCGGAATTTCAGAGATCGCCAGAGGGTCGAGAAGGAATTTGCTGGGCTTGCACCCAAGCGAGACAGTCGACACGCTGACGTTCTGGATATGCGAGCCATCGTTCGAGACTTCGAACGACATTCCATAGCCCTGTGGGCTACCGCCCGAGTAGAGGCCAGCCGGCGGCGGGAAGCTCGGAGCGCTCTGGATCGAGTCCCGATTGATCGTCCACGACTGGCCGTTTGAGGTGCAGGTGTATTTGGCCCCGTTTCCGTAGGTGACGTCCTCACGGAAGGTTCCGGCTACCCGCGGAACTCCCGACGAGCCAGCGCCGTGAAAATGCCCGCTGAACGTGTACGCGAAGTGTGCCGGCGCATGTTCGATGACGCCATCTTGTTCCGTCGTGCTCGAGAAAGAGCCATCGGCGGCGATCGGGATGTCAGAGATTGCCAGATCACGCCGGGGCTCGCCGCAGCGCCGCGGCTGCCGATCCCCACTCGCACGCGGCCCTGGGGACAAGGATTTGTCGGACGCGTCGACGAACGGGCGGGTCAAGCTCGCTAACGGCTAGCTGGAAAGCAGGCGAAGTAACATCAGATCTAACCGACCGATTCCTCGCTACGGGCGAGTCCACCTGCTGCCTGAGCTATCAGCTGTGCTGCATGCTCGGGCGCGAGCCTGTCTGTGTTGATGACGAGGTCATAGTGCGTGGGCAGCTCCGAATTGATGCGGTAGAAGCGTTTTATGTAATCAGCGCGCCCAGCATCGGACTGCTTGACTGTGCGGGCCGCCTCCGTCTCGCTTACGCCTAGTGCGGCCGCGAGTCGGCGCCCGCGCGTGTGCGGCGATGCCGTTACGAGCACTCTCAGCACATCGTCGTGCTCCGCGAGCGCCAGGGAGGCCGCGTGCGCAACGATCACCGCCTCACCGGCCGCTGCGGTTTCCTCGATGACCGACTGGATCAACCCCCGTAACTCGTCGGTAGCCGGTTGACCGTGGCCATGGATGGCCGCCGGAGCGATGCCGTAGCCGGCCGCCATGCCAGCGGGTCCGAGTCCTTCGATCAACCTCACGAGGACCGACTTCCGCTGCTCCACATCAGCGATGACATCCTTGTCAACCCCGGCCTCGACTGCCGCGCGCGTGACGATGTCCTGATCGATCAGACGAAAGCCGAGCAAGCGCGCCACGAGCAGTGCGGCCTCGTGCCCCCCCGCACCTTCTTGGCGCGAGATACATACGACCCTGTGTCTCACGGTAGGCAACACTAAGAGCCGGTGACTCAGCCGTCAAGAGGTCGAGCCAGACCGGAGGGCAGATGCGCAGGAGCCGCGTATGGAGGGGCGGGAAGGTGCATCCGACCATCCTGCCCCGGATCGGACCGGTGGGTCGTCTGGCCGCCGTAGGCTCGGACGATGCGCCAGAATTGGCGTGATTCAGATGACGGACCCAACGGACCCGCAGCGTGGCTCGACGAAACTCTCCGGCGAGGAGGACACTCCGCCGCACCCGGTCAACGCAGGCGAGCGTAAGGAAGTCATCGAGACGCAGCGCAGGGGAGTGCCTTTTCTCCTCTACCGCGACGATTCAGGGGCACAGCGCGTCTACGTGCTCGACGAAAGCCGCGCTGTGACGATTGGCCGCGGGAGCGAGGTCGATGTGCGCTTGGAGTGGGACCCCAGCGTTTCCTCGGTTCACGCGGAGGCCGTTCGGCTCGGCGCGCACTGGGTGGTCAGCGACGAAGGAATATCGCGCAACGGCACGTTCGTCAACAACGGCCGGATCAGCGGGCGCCGGCGATTGCGCAATGGCGACATGATCCGCGTGGGACGAACAGTGCTCGGGTTCAACGAGGCGGGCGGGAGGGCACGGGACGCAACGACCATCATTGAGCCAACGAGCGCCACCGGACTCGT